>DIAY01000048.1 GCA_002414905.1 Holophagales bacterium UBA5066
GACGACCTCGTCGCCGACGGAGGCTGTAACGCCCGGCGCCGTGATGATGTTGAGGCCGAGGTTGATCGAGTTCTGGAGAAAGATCCGGGAGATGTCGCTGGCGACGATCATCAGGTCCCAGCCCTTGAGGCAGGAGACGGCCTGCTCACGCGAGGAGCCGCAGCCGAAGTTCTTCCCGCCGACGAGGACCGAGCCGGGCGGGACCTCCTTGGCGACGAGCTTCGTGTTGAGCGCCGGGTCGTTCGCGAACGCGAACTGCGGTGTCTCGGTAGGGAGAACGGTGGCCATGTAGCGGCCCGGGTAGATGACGTCGGTGGAGACGTCGTCCCCGACGACGAATGCGACCTTGCCCATGTCAGTTCCCCTTCCGCGGGTCGGCCAGGACGCCGGCGACGGCCGAGGCGGCCGCGACGGCGGGCGAGCAGAGGTAGACCTCGGACTTCGGGTTTCCCATCCGCCCCTTGAAGTTGCGGTTCGTGGTGGAGACGGCGACCTCGTTGTCGCCGAGGGCGCCCTCGTGGACGCCGAGGCACGGCCCGCAGCCCGCGTTCATGACGACGGCTCCCGCCTTCATGAAGTCAGAGACGTAGCCCCGGTCGAGCGCTTCCTGGAAGACGCGGCCCGAGGCGGGGAAGACGAGCATCCGGGTCCCCTGGGCCACCTTCTTGCCGCGAATGATCGCGGCGGCGGCCTCGAGGTCGTCGATTCTCCCGTTCGTGCAGGAGCCGATGACGACCTGGTGGACCCTCACGCCGGCGACGGCCGAGATCGGCTTGACGTTGTCGACCGTGTGCGGGCAGGCGATCTGCGGTTCCAGCGTCGAGACGTCGATCTTCACGACCCTTTCGTAGACGGCGTCGGGGTCCGGGGTGACCGGCTCGATTGGGTCGGTGACGCCCGACTCCTCGCGCAGGTAGCGGATCGTCTCCTCGTCGGCCGGGACGATTCCCGAGGTGGCCCCCGCCTCGACCGACATGTTGCAGACGGCGAGGCGCCCGGAGGTGGACATCTTCCGCATCGTCTCGCCGTGAAACTCCAGGACGCGGAAGTTGGCGCCCTGGGCCGTCAGCTTGCCGACGAGGTGGAGGATCAGATCCTTCGGGCCGACGTACGGCGGGAACTCGCCGCTCACCTCGATCTTGATGGTCGGCGGGACCTCGACGTTCAGGGCGACGCCGAGAGTCCAGACGGAAGCCATCTCGGTGGCGCCGATGCCGAATGAGAAGGCACCGAGGGCGCCGTGGCTCGTCGTGTGCGAGTCGGTGCCGACGACGACCTGCCCGGGCCGTACGTAGCCGTACTCGGGGAGGATCTGATGACAGATTCCGCCGACGTCGCCGCGGATGTCATGGAAGCGGGCGATGCCGTGGGCATCTACGAACTCGCGGATCTTCTTCTGGTTCGACGCGGTCTTCGGCGACTCGGCCGGGACGCGGTGGTCGAAGATGATGGCAATCTTCGAGACGTCCCAGGGGTGGGCGGTGACGCCGGTCCCCTCATAGATCTCGAGGAACTGGTTGATGACGAGCGCGGCGTTCTCGTGGCTCATCGCCACGTCGACGCGCGGCTCGACGACGTCTCCGGCGCTGACGGCGGGGAGGCCCGCAGCGCGCGCCAGGATCTTCTCGACGACGGTCTTTCCCATGGAGGTCTCCTTACACGACTCCCTCGGCCTTCAGGCGGGCGACGTCGTCCGTCGCGTAGCCGATCCGGCCGAGGATCTCTGCGGTGTGGGCGCCGAGGCGCGGGGGCGGCGACTCGATCGACCCGGGGGTCTTCTCCAGCTTCGCCGTCAGGTTGAAGAGGGGGAGCGTCCCGATGCCGGGCGTCTCCACGTTCTCGAGGGTCTTTCTGTGGACGACCTGCGGCTGCTTGAGCGCCTGCTCGAGCGTCAGGATGTCGCCGGAGGGGACGTCCTTCGCGTTGAGGAGGTCGACCCACTCGGCGGTCGGCCTCTCGGCGAGCTTCACCTCGAGGAGCGGCGTCAGGGCCTGACGGTTCTTTTTGCGCGTGTCACGCTCGGCGAAGCGCTCGTCCCTCTTCAGCTCGGAGACGCCGAGCACGTCGCAGACCGACTCCCACTGCTCCTGCTTGTTCGCCGCGATGTTCACGAAGCCGTCCTTCGTCCGGAACATTCCCGACGGGGCGGCCGTGAAGTTGTCGTTGCCGATGGCCACGGGCGGGGCGCCGCCGATCAGGAGGTTCGCGGCGACCCACCCCATGAGCGGCATGATCGAGTCGAGGAGGGCGACGTCGATCGCCTGGCCCTCTCCCGTCCGTTCGCGGTGGAAGAGCGCGGCCATGATGGCGAACGCCGCGTTCATCCCGCCGACCGTGTCGCAGACGGGGAAGCCGGCCCGGAGCGGGTGGAGCCGCTCGTCGCCGTTGAGGTCCATCTCGCCGGAGAGGCCCTGGATGATCTGGTCGTAGGCGGGCTTGTCGGCGTCGGGGCCGTCCTGGCCGAACCCGGAGATGGCGCAGTAGACGAGCCGCGGGTTGATCTCGCGCAGGATCTCCTGGCCGACGCCGAGCCGCTTCATGACGCCGGGACGGAAGTTCTCGACGACGACGTCGGCCGTCGCCGCGAGTTTCCGGAGGATCTCCTTCGCCTCGGGTTTCTTCAGGTTCAGGGTGAGCGACTTCTTGTTCGCGTTCTGCGCGAGGAAGCTCGTCCCCATCAGCTCCTTGTTGAGCTTCGGGACGTTCCCGAGCTTCCTCGCCAGGTCGCCGTCCGTCGGGTTCTCGACCTTGATCACCTCGGCGCCGAGGAGGGCGAGGTGAAGCGTTGCGAACGGCCCCGAGAG
>DIAY01000151.1:0-8874 GCA_002414905.1 Holophagales bacterium UBA5066
ACAGATCTCCTGGCGTTCGGCCGAGAGGCGCTCAACCGGGGGGATGCGTTGACCGCTCAGGCGGCCGCGAACCGCGTCGTCGAGGTCGAACCAACCTCGAGCGAGGGCTACCGGCTTCTCGGGGACTCGTACTTCGCCCGCGGAGAGAAGGCGCTGGCCGACGCGATGTGGCGCCAGTCCCTCCGCCTGAACGAGCAGAACGAGGGGACCCTCCTCTCCCTGGCCGATCTCTCCCTCGGTGCGAAGGAGTTCGACGAAGCACTCGGCTTCCTGAAGAGGGCTGTCGAGGTGAATCCCGGGAATGCCGATCGCCTGACGACCCTCGGCCGCAAGGCCCGGGCAGAGGGCGACCTCAGGACGACCAGCCAGGTCTTCGCGGTTGCGGCCGAGGCGCTTCCGAAGAACGTCGCTGTCCTCGCGGAGTACGGGGCGGTCCTCTTCCAGTCCGGCGACGTCGACGCCGCCCTCGATCCGCTCATGCGGGCAGCTGCCGAAGCGCCCGATCGGGCCCCGGTCCGCGCGAGTCTCGCCGCGGCCCTCCGGAAGAAGGGCTCGTTGAAGGAGGCGGAGAGGGAATACCGCGAGGCTCTTCGCTCCGACCCCTCGTGGAACCCGGCCCTGAAGGGGCTCGGGGCGCTCCTCCTGTCGACCGATCGCCCCGCCGAGGCCGTCGAGCCGTTCCGGACGGCTCTGGCAGCACAGCCTTCGGACGTCGAGGCGCTCGTCGGACTCGCCCGGGCGCAGCGCCTCTCGGGCGACGTCGGAGCCGCAGCCGGGACCCTGAAAGAGGCCGCTACCGGAGGCGTGGCGGCCGTTCTGAACGAGGCAGGCGCCGTCGCCTACGCGCAGGGCCGGTGGGCGGACGCCGCCACCCTCTTCGAGAAGGGCCTCGCGGCCGAACCGGCCCTGGCCGAAGCGGCGGCGAACCGCGACCGGGCACTGGCCTCAGCAACTCTCGTCGCCGCTCTGGCCGAGGCGCCTCCCGTCCCGGTGACTCCTCCGAAACGCTGACGCGCTCCGCCGCAGCCGAGGCCCTCCGTCAGGCCGGAAGCCGGCCTTCGTCCGTGAGCCCCTCGAGAAGGCTGGAGAGCAGGAATGCCGTCGCGCCCCAGATGACGTGCCCCTTCACGTGGTAGACGGGGGTCGGGATGGACCGGCCCTTCCACGAGACGCCCCGCTCCTCGACGAGCGTCGGACCGAGGAGGACCCGGATCGGGATCTCGATGATCGAATCCACCTCACCGGGGTTCTTCCGGATCTCGAACGGGTACGGAATCGCCCCGACGAACGGACGGATCCGGAACCCGGTGAAGGTCACCACCTCGGGAAGCTCGCCGAGCCTGAGGATCGCCTTCTGCGGCACACCGATCTCTTCCTCGGTCTCCCGGATCGCCGTGTCCCAGGGCGAGGCGTCATCGAGAGCCTCCATCCCGCCCGGAAACGAGATCTGCCCCTTGTGGCTCTCCACCGCCTCGCTCCTCTTCGTGAAGAGGGTCCAGAGCTCGCGGTCCCTCACGTAGAGCGGAACGAGGACGGCCGCCGGACGCGCGTCCGGCGTCGCCTCGGCGATCTCCCTCACGACGTCGGGGACGACCCACTCGCGCTCGAGGCGCTGGCGGATCTCCAGTATCCAGGGAGGAGCGACCGTCACGCCTCGTCCTCGAGCGCCAGCGAATCGGAGCTCTTCCTCTCGCGCGCGTGCTTCTCGCCCTTTTTCACCGCCATCTGGAGCCAGGCCTCGACGAAGCCGTCGAGGTCCCCGTCGAGCACGCGGTCGACGTCGCCCACCTCGAAGCCGGTCCGATGGTCCTTGGCCATCCGGTAGGGCGCAAGGACGTACGAGCGGATCTGCGAGCCGAAGCCGATCTCCATCTTCACGCCGGCCCGTTTGTCCTCCACCGCCTGCCGTTCCTCGACGGCTCTCTTGTAGAGGCGCGAGCGGAGGACCTTCATCGCCGAGTCCTTGTTTTTGTGCTGCGACCGTTCGTTCTGGCACGAGACGACGAGGCCCGTCGGAAGGTGCGTCAGCCGGACCGCCGAGTCGGTCTTGTTGACGTGCTGCCCACCCTTTCCACCGGCGCGGAAGGTGTCGATCCGGAGGTCCTTGTCGAGGATCTCGATGTCGATCGTGTCGTCGACCTCGGGAGTGACGTAGACCGATGCGAACGAGGTGTGCCGCCGCGCGGCCGCATCGAACGGGGAGATCCTCACGAGCCGGTGGACGCCGTGCTCGGCCTTCAAGTGGCCGTAGGCGTACTCCCCCTCGAAGCGCAGGGTCGCGCTCTTGATGCCCGCGTCGTCGGCGTAGGAGACCTCGAGGACCTCGGTCTTCCACCCCTTGAGCTCGCCATATCTCACGAACATCCGCATGAGCATCTCGGCCCAGTCCTGGGCCTCGGTGCCTCCGGAGCCGGCATTGATCTCGAGAAGGGCCGGAAGCTCGTCCTCGGGTTCGGTCAACTTGAAGCGAAGCTCCCGCCCCCGCGACCATTTCGAGATCGACGCCATCGCCGCGTCGGCGTCCCGCTCGACGGCCTCACCCTCCTTCAGGAACTCGGCGAAGACCTCGAGCTCCTCCCGCTTCTGCCGGAAGGCCTTGTCGTCGCTCAGGACGACGTCGGCCCGCTTCAGCTTCTTCAGCGTCTCCTGGGCCGCCGCGGCGTCGTTCCAGAATTCGGGCGCGCCGGCGCGAGCCTCCAGCTCGGCCTTCTCCCTTTCCGCGCGACGTACGTCAAAGGTACCCCCGGAGCGCCTCGACCTGGGTCGCCAGCGCCAGCAGCTTCTCGATCCGTTCCTCGTTCATGGAAGGGGTCCCTTCTGGTCAGACATCGGGGGCGATCGGCGAGCCGACGCCCGGGCGCGGAGAATAGCGACGAGGAGCGCTGCCGCGCAAACGATCGGCACGGCGTCGCCGAGGAGCCCCGCCAGAGTCCTCGAATCTCGTGGCGGTACCCGGAGCCGGCCCGCGATCCCGGCCCGCGCCCCGGGACCGAGGCGCGCGAGGGTCCGGCCCCGGCCGTCGATCCATCCGCTGATCCCCGTGACGGCCGCGCGCAGCATCGGCCGTCCCGTCTCCACGGCGCGGAAAACGGCCGCCTGGAAGTGCTGCTCCTGAGCGCCCCCGTCTCCGTACCAGGCGTCGTTCGTGAGCGTGTAGAGGGCGTCCGCGCCGGCCGCCACCTGGGCGCGCACGATCCAGGGGTAGACGACCTCGTAGCAGATCGCACCCCCCAGGCGCACCCCGGAGAGCTCCAGCGGAATCGCCTTCGTCCCCGGCGTAAAGGCGCCCGGTACGGCCTGGCTCAACTGCGGCACCCAGCGGAACAGTGCCCGAAGGGGAACGTACTCGCCGAACGGGACGAGGCGAAGCTTGTGGTACGGCTCGCCGACGACGCCGTTCCCGTCGACCAGGAGCGCCGAGTTGAAGTAGGGGGCGTCGTCGTCCGACGGACGGTCAGACCAGACCGTGTTGAAGAGGAGAGCGGTTCCCTCCTCGCGGCAGAGACGCGTGATCTCCTGCCGGAACCCCTCCGACCAAGGCCACGCCAGCAGCGTCGCGCTCTCGGGCCAGAGGACGAGATCGGACGGTGCCTTTCGCAGGAGGGCCCGTGTCAGTCCCGTGACGTCGAAGTGGATCCGTTCGGCCGTCCCGGGCGCGGTCCGCACGTCCTGCTCGATGTTCGGCTGGACGATGAGGACGCGCAGCTCCTTCCCCGGCGAGAACACCTCGGGACGGGAGAGCCTCGCGGCCCCCGTTGCGACCGAAACGGCGACGACGGCGGCCGCCACGGCAAGGCCGCCCACACGCTGCCGGCCCTTTCCCCGAACGGCCTCGGCCAGCGCCGCGTTCACGAACACCACGAGAAGCGACGTCAGCGCGGCACCTCCGAGGGCCGCCGTCTGGGTCAGCAGCGGCCAGGGGGCGAGGGGATATGAAATGAGCGCCCACGGAAAACCCGAGAACGCGTAGGTCCTCGCGAGCTCCTGCACGACCCACGCGGCCGGAAAGACGAGGATGCGGGCCGCCATCGAACGTGGGACCGCCAGGGCGACCAGGGCCGTCATCGCCGCCATCGGAACGCTCGGGACGACCGCGGCGAGAAGGAGCGCGACGGCCGCGAGCGGTGCCGGAAGGCCACCGAAACGGTGGACGACGTGGTAGATCCAGGGAAACGTCGTCAGCCAGAACGCAACGCCGAAGAGCCCGCCGAGGAGTGCGGCCCGCCCGGGCCGGAGGTCGTCGAGAGCGAGGAGAAGCGGGACGAGGGCAACCGGCAGCAGGACGACCAGGGAGGCGTTCGGAAAGCAGAGACCGAGAAGGACGCCGGACAGGACGGCGGCGGCCACCCGGGCGCGCAGCGACCTGGGGACGACGCCCATCGGCGTCAGGCCCGGCGCCGGGTCGACTCGGCGAGCGCCTCCTCCGCCCGGTAGCTCGACCTCACGAAGGGTCCGGCGAACACGTACGAGAAGCCGAGCGCCTCGCCGGCCGCGCGCAGCGACTCGAACCTCTCGGGTGTCGCGTACGAGACGACCGGGAGGTTCCAGGCCGCGGGACGCAGGTACTGCCCCACCGTCACGACGTCGACACCCGCTTCTCGCAGGGCACGGAAAACCTCGAGGACCTCGACGTCCTCCTCTCCAAGTCCGAGCATCAGCCCGGACTTCGTCACCGTCTCCGGGTGGCGCGCCTTCACGCGAGCGAGGAGGGCGACGGAGCGTTCGAAGATCGCCTTCGGCCGGACCGTCGGGTAGAGGCGGGGGACGGTCTCGACGTTGTGGTTGAAGACGTCGGGGCGCGCGTCGGCCACGAGGTCGATCGCCGCACCGTCTCCCTGGAAGTCGGGCGTGAGGACCTCGACGGCCCGTCGCGGCTCGAGCGCCTTTACCGCCTCGACGACGCGGACCCAGTGGGCGGCACCGCCGTCCGGGAGGTCGTCACGGTCGACAGAGGTCAGGACGACGTGCTCGAGCCCCATCTCGAGGACGGCGCGCGCGACGTTGGCCGGCTCCTCGGGATCGAGGACGCCCGGTCGGCCCGACACCACGTTGCAGAACCCACAGGCCCGCGTGCAGATGTTGCCGCAGACCAGGAACGTCGCGGTCTTCTTCTCGAAGCATTCGCTCCGGTTCGGGCACCGCGCCTCCTCACACACCGTGTGGAGGCCGCGCGCGCGCATCAGGGTCTTCAGCTCGTGGAGATCCGAAAGCCTCACCTTCCGCTCGCGGATCCACGGAGGGAGCGCGGGCTCTCCCCGCACCGGGAGGAGCCGGCTCATTTGCCCGGGACGATGATCGGCTTCGTCTGGAGCTTCTCCGCTTTCTGAACCTTCGCGGCGGCGCTCTCCGCCTTCTCCCGGCTGGAATACGGTCCGACGCGAACCCGGAAGGAAAGACCGGTCTTTCCGGTCACCGGAAGGACGACAGGAGCGAACCCGTCGGCCTTGAGCTTCTTGGCAAGAGCGTCCGCCTTCCTGGCGTCAGACGTGACGACGATCTGCACCCAGAAGGACCCGTCGCCACCCTTCGAGGCCGCTGCCGCCTTCACCGGCGCGGAAGCGGGTCCGGCCTTTCCCGCCGGCGTCGCAACGCGCTGGGGTGCGAGCTCCACGACCCTTGGCTCCTCCGCCGGAGAAGACGGTACTTCCCGGACAGCCGCCTTCGGCACGGCCGTCGCACGGGACTCCGCTCTCGGGGCGGGCTCCCGCACCGGCTCGGGTGCCGCCGCCTCGAATCCGATCGGCACCTCCGTCGGAACCGGCGTGCCCCGGTCGTTTTTCGAATCGCCCGGTTCAACCGCCGGCATCTGGATGTCCGACTGCGCCGCCAGGGCCGTAACGGGGTCCGGACCGCTCCTGGCCGCGGCCCCCGTCTTCATCCCGAAGAAGAACGAGAGCCCGAGCGCGGCCAGCAGGCCGAGAAAGAACGCGGCCGCCTGCGCGTTGGTTACGGAGACCTGGTAGTGAACCGGGCCGACCTTCTCCTCGGTCACTTGTTCTCCTTCGCCTCGATCCTTCCCTGCTGCCGAACCTGGCCCCCGAGGAGGCTCAGCATCTCGATCGGGACCGGGAAGAGGATCGTCGAGTTCTTCTCGGCGGCGATCTCCGTCAGCGTCTGCAGGTAGCGCAGCTGCATCGAGGCAGGCTCTGTCGCGATGACATGGGCCGCCTCGGCGAGCTGCTTGGAGGCCTCGAACTCACCGGAGGCATGGATGATCTTCGCCCGCTTCTCGCGCTCGGCCTCGGCCTGCTTGGCCATGGCGCGCTGCATCTCGATCGGCAGGTCGACGGCCTTCACCTCGACCATCGTCACCTTGATGCCCCAGGGATCGGTGTGCTTGTCGAGGATCTCTTGGAGGCTCTCGTTCAGCTTCTCCCGCTCGGAGAGGAGCTCGTCGAGGGCGGCCTGCCCGAGGACCGACCTCAGCGTCGTCTGCGCAAGCTGCGACGTGGCGTACATGTAGTTCGCCACCTTCACGATCGCCCGGGCAGGGTCCATGACGTTGAAGTAGATGACGGCGTTGACCTTGACCGAGACGTTGTCCCGCGTGATGACGTCCTGGGGAGGGACGTCGAGGGTGATCGTCCGCAGGTCGACACGGACCATCGTCTCGAACGGCCAGAAGATGAACGTCAGGCCGGGACCCTTCGGCGCCGGGCCGAGGCGGCCGAGCCAGAACGTGACCGCACGCTCGTACTCGTTGAGGATATTCACCCACTTCGACAGGAAGAAGATGACGACGAAGATCCCCGCGATGAAGATGGGGTTCGGAAGCATGTTCACGCCTTTTCACTCCTTGCAGACGGTTTGACGAGGACGACCAGGCCGTCGAGACCCTTGATCTCGACGAGCTGCCCGTCGGTGAGGGATGCGGCGCTCCGGGCCTCCCAGAGGGCGCCGTCGGCAAAGACCTTGAGGGCGCCCGTGGCGCCGATTCGGGCCGGCACCACCTGGCCGACGAGGACCGCGGAGCCGGTTCGGCCGGGGAGGCGCTGGACGGAGAGGGCCATCAAGGAGAGGCCCGCGAGAATGACGGTCGCAACAGCCGCCCCGCCCACGATGAACCAGAATTCGGAGCGGGGGGCGAGGTCGTCCTGGGGAAAGAGGAGGACCGCGCCGAGGATGATCGAGATACCCCCGGCGATGGCCAGGATGCCGTGAGTCATCAGCTTCACCTCGAGGAAGAAAAAGAGGACCCCGAGTAGAACGAGGCCGATTCCGACCCAGTTCGTCGGCAGGACCGACATCGCGAAGAACGCCAGGAGGAGGCAGATGCTCCCGAGGACCCCTGGGAGGATCGCCCCGGGGCTCTGGAACTCGAAATAGAGGCCGACGACACCTACCAGGAAGAGGAGGCCGGCCACCATCGGGCTCGCGACGACTCCGAGGGCCCGCTCGCGGCTCGTCCTCGACTCCGTGCGGAACGTGAACGCGGCGCTCTTCAGCGTGACGTCGGGCTTTCCGACCCGCTTGATGGGCCGTCCGTCGAGCTGCTTCAGGAGGTCGGAGACGTCCCTTGCGACGATCTCGACGAGGTTTTTCTCCTCTGCTTCCGTCTCGGAGTAGGAGAGGGCCTCGGTGATCGTCTTGACCGCGTCGTCGACCGGGCGGCCGCGGGGGACGACGAGCGAACGGACGAGCGCGGCGGCGTCCTCGGTCACCTTCTTGCCGATCGTCTTCGGCAGGTCCTCGCCGCTGCCGCCAACCGGGGAAGCGGCTCCGGCGTTCGTCCCGGGAGCCATCGCCGCCACGTCACAGGCCATCAGGATGATGAAGCCGGCCGACGCCGCCTGGGAGCCGGGCGGGTGGACGAAGCCGACGACAGGCACGGGAGAAGCGAGGATGGTCTTCGTGATCTCCCGGGTCGAGTCGAGCCGCCCGCCGGGAGTGTTAACTCTGAGAATGATGACCGGTGCCCCGTCGGTCACGGACTGGTCGACGGCCCTCTTCACGAATTCCGCCGTCATGGGATTGATGTCGGTGTCGATATCGACGACGACGGCCTCGGTCCCGGCTCCCAGTGCGGCCGGAGCGAGCAGGAGGAGAAGACTCGCCATCGCAATCGCGCGCATCCTTTGATTATAGGTTCCGCGTGCTACAACGCGGCGTGCGCTTCGCCCTCGCCGACCTCCTGACGTGCGGCGCCGCAGGCATCCTGCTCCTTTCGGGCGTCGTCGCCGGAGCTTTGCCTCAGGCCCCCGGGCCATCCGTGAAGGTGGCCGTGGCGTTCCTCCTTCCGTTCCTGTTCGCAACCATTCGAGGCCGCCGGCCCCGGCCCGGCTCGCTCCTGTCGAGCGTCGCCGATTTCGGTCCGATCGTTCCGCTCCTGCTCGTTTTCGACAGTCTCGGCCCGTTCATCCTGGGTACGAGCCTCGTCGACCTGGACCCGTTTCTCGTCAGGGCGGACCGCCTTCTCTTCTTCGGTTCTGACCCGACTCGCCTTCTTGCGCCGATCACCGGGCCCCTGTTCCTCGAGGTCCTGACGGTCTGTTACGCCCTTTATTACTTCCACCCGATCATCCTCGGAGCGCTCCTCTGGCGCGACGACCTCTCGGGGAAAACCACGGGATCCCGGTTTTCCAGCTACGTCTTCGGCATGCTCCTGATCTTCTACGTCAGCTACGCCGGCTATTTCCTCGTCCCGGCGATCGGTCCGAGATTCACCGTCCCTCACGACAAGCCTCTGCCCCGCGGGGCCGTCGCCCGGGCCATCGACGGGACCCTCGACCGCCTCGAGACGAGCCGGCGCAACTGCTTCCCCTCAGGGCACACGATGGTGACGGTCGCGGTCCTCGTGGAGGCCTTCCGCCGGTCGAAAAAGACCTTCCTCTGCTTTCTCCCGTTCGCGCTGGGACTCGTCCTGGCGACGGTCTT
>DIAY01000151.1:9122-17960 GCA_002414905.1 Holophagales bacterium UBA5066
TCCGTCAGGAGGCCGACGGCACCGTCCTTTTGACGAGCCGATAGCGGCGGTAGAGCTTCCCCTCGAAGATTTCGATCGGCTTGAGCAGATCGAGGTTGTCCTCGAGGATCCAGGAGAACTCCGCAGTGCGAAACCCCGCCGCAATCGCCCTCTTGAAGCCCTCGAAATAGCAGACCGCGTCGAGCCCCCTCCGGCGGTATTCGGGGAGAACGCCGAACGCCAGGAGGCGGAGGCGGTCGACCCTCTTCTTCAGAAGGAGGAACTTCAGCCACCCGAAGGGCAGGAGCCTGCCCCCCAGCCGGATCAGAACCTGGTTGAAGTCGGGCATCCCGAGCATGAACGCGACGGGCTTGTCCCCGTCCTCGGCGAACCAGACGATCGGCGGGTAGACGAGGTCCTTGAGCTTTTTCGCCATGGCGTCGAGCTCTTCCGACGTCATCGGGACGAAGCCCCAGTTCTTCTCCCAGGCGGCGTTGTAGACCACCTTGACCTTCGCGAGCTCTTCCGGGAACCGGTCCATCCGGATCGTCCGGAAGGTCAGCTCCGGGTTCTTCTTCCGGACCGCCTCGGTGATCCGGCTCAGCCGGGCGAACGACCGGTCGTCGACGGGCGCGAGGAGAGCGACGAGGTCCTTCTCCTTGGCAAGGCCCGCGGCCGCGGCCAGGTCGAGGTAGTACGCCGGGTTGTAGGTCATCATCAGGAACGGTGGCCCCGGATCGCTCTCGGCGGCATTGAGGAATCCGACCTCGTCGTTCATCGAGGGGTTCACGGGACCGCGGAGCTTGTCGCAGCCGGGGAGGAGCCTCCGGGCAGCGGCCTCGGCGGCGTCGAAAAGGATCCGCGCGGCTTCGGGGTCGTTCTCGCACTCGAAGAAACCAAAGAAGGCGGTCTGGTCCGAGTGGACCCGGTTGTGCTCGTCGTCGGCGATCGCCGCGATCCGTCCGACGACGCGGCCTCCCCGTCGGGCCAGAAACAGCGTCCGGCGCGCGTGATGCCAGAAAGGATTCCGAGCAGGATCGAGCATCCAGCGAACGTCGCTACGGAGCGGGGGGACGAAGTTGGCGTCTCCCGCGTAGAGTCGATACGGGAATTCGACGAACGCCTTCAGGTCGCTCCGGGAAGACACCTCGGAAATGGACGGGGCGTCAGGCATCGACGGGACCTCCTGCCGGGGAGCGGCCGCCCCTACTAGCTGACGAGCCCCAGCTCGCGACCGACCTTCTGGAACGCTTCGAGCGCACGGGTGAGGTGTTCCCGGCGGTGCGTCGCCATGAAAGAAGTCCGGATCAGGGCCCGGCCGGGTGCGCAGGCGGGGCTGACGACGGGGTTCACGAAGACCCCCTCCTCGTCGAGGCGCTTGGCCATCTTGAAGGCGAGGTAGTCCTCTCCGACGACGACGGGAATCACGGGCGTCTCGGAGTCGCCACAGTCGAATCCGATGGCGCGCAGGCTCGTCATCATGAATCGGGTGTTGTCCCAGAGCTGCTGGCGGCGCTCCGGCTCGGCCTCGATGACGTCGAGGGCGGCCAGGACAGCTCCGATCGAAGCCGGGGGAGGGGCCGCCGTGAAGATCAGCGCCCTCGCCTTGTGCTGGATGTACTTCACGACCTCGGTGTCCGCGACGATGAAGCCGCCGATGGCCGCCAGGGACTTCGAGAAGGTCCCCATGATGATGTCGGTCCGGTCCTCGAGGTCGAAGTGCTCGGCCGTTCCGCGGCCCGTGGCGCCGAGGACTCCGATGCCGTGGGCATCGTCGACCATGAGGGCCATGCCCCACTCGGCGCAGATGTCGGCGTAGGCCGGAAGGGGCGCGATATCCCCTTCCATGGAAAAGACGCCGTCGACGGCCAGGATGCGACCCGCCTTGTCCTGATGGCTGTTGAGCATCCGGACGAGGTCGTCCGGGTCGTTGTGCTTGAACTTCCTGACGTCCGCCCCGACGGCGAGCCGGGCGCCGTCGTAGATGCAGGCGTGGTCCTGCCGGTCGAGGTAGATCGCATCGCCCTTCGTCGGGAGGGTCCCGAGGACGCCCAGGTTCGAGAGGAACCCGGTGGAAAACGTGATACAGGCGGGCTTCCTCATGAAGGCGGCCAGCCGTTCCTCGAGCTCGACGTGGATGTCCAGTGTACCGTTCAGGAGCCGGCTTCCGGCGCAGCCGGCACCGTACTTTTTCACGGCCGCGATCGCCCGTTCCTTGACCTTGGGGTGGGAGGTAAGCCCGAGGTAGTTGTTCGAGCCGAGCATGACGAGCTCGCGTCCCGCGAGATGCACGATCGGGTCCTGCCCCGACTCCAGCATCCGAAAATAATTCCAGACCCCGGCAGCCTTGATCTCGTCCGGGACGGTGTACTTCCGGCACTTGTCGAAGATCGAGACCCGCGCCCGAGCAGGGGCTGCGACCGAAGCCTTGAGCGCCGAAATCCTCATACTCCTCCGCCAGTGTCGCCGCTCACCCGGGGGCCGGGGCGACCCGCAAACATCCCCCATCTTATCACCCGGAACACCCCGGTCTTCGGGCCGGAACCCTGCCCGGTCCTGACTGCCGATTCTCGATGGCGCTGCGCCCTTCTCTCTCCCGGACCACCGGCCTTATCCTACTCATCCGGAGGGAGTTCCCATGTTCTCGAGGGTCCTCGCCGCAGCCGCGGCTCTCGGGTTTCTCGCACCCGTACACTCGGCCGACGCCCTACCGGCACCACGGAAAATCGTCGACTACGACATCCGCGTCTCGCTCGACGAGGTCCGCCGCGAGCTGACCGGGCGCGAGACCCTCCGCTGGACGAATCCTTCCGACGTTTCGGTGCCCGAGCTGAAGCTCCACCTCTACTGGAATGCGTTCCGGAACGACCGCTCGACGTTTTTCCGGGAGTCCGGAGGCCGGCTCCGGGACGACCAGGCGGACGAAAAGGAAGGCTTCGGTTCCATCGACGTGACCTCCATGACCCGGGACGGTGCCAGTCTCCTGGAGGCGGCCCGGTTCGACTCCCCGGACGACGGCAATCCCGATGACCGGACCGTCCTCTCGGTACCCCTGGGCTCCCCCGTCGGCCCGGGGGAGACGGTCACCCTCGAGATCGGATGGACCTCCCACATCCCCAGGGTCTTCGCTCGCGCAGGGTACGTCCGCGACTTCTACATGATCGGCCAGTGGTATCCGAAGGTTGCCGTTTTCGAGCCTCGTGGCCGGCGGCGCCGGGCCGAGCCCGGCTGGAACGCCCACCAGTTCCACGCGGACTCCGAGTTCTACGCGGACTGGGGCGACTACCGGGTCGCCCTCACCGTCCCGGAGCGGTACGTCGTCGCCTCCGCGGGGACGCTCCGGAGGGAGACCCGCGAAGGGGGCCGGAAGACGCTCGTCTTCGAGCAGGCATCCATCCACGACTTCGCCTGGTCTGCCGACCCGCGGTTCGTCGTGAAGGAAGACACCTTCGACCCGGCGCGAGACCTGCCGGCCGACGAGCTCGCCCGCGCCTCCAGGCTCCTCGGCCGGTCCGAGGCCGAGCTTCGGGCCGGTTTCAGGCCCGTGAAGCTCCGCTTCTACATGCAGCCCGACCACCTCGGGCAGTGGGCCCGTTACGCCGACGCCCAGAAGTGGGCCCTCGTCTGGCTCGGCCTTTATGCCTTCCCGTATCCCTACGCCCAGTCCAGCTGCGTCGACCCACCGGAGGACGGAACCGGCGCGATGGGGATGGAGTATCAGACGATCTTCACGGCAGGGACGATGCGCACGCTTTCGTACTGGCCCCTGAAGGGTGTCCGGGCAGCCGAGATGATCGTCGTCCACGAGTTCGGCCACGGCTGGTGGTATGGCCTCGTCGCTTCAAATGAGTTCGAGGAAAGCTGGATGGACGAGGGGATCAACTCGTTCACCGAGTACGAAATGATGGACCGCCGGTACGGCGGCATCGCCCGCTTTCCCTTCGGCGCCAGGGTCGGCAGCTTCGACCTCGGCCGGGGCCAGACGATCCGGGCTCGCGAGGTCGACCGGCTCGTCACCCCCTCTTGGGCATTCGCGCCCAGGGCCTACAGTCGCAACTCCTACGCCCGGGCCGCGACCGCGATCGACCAGATCCGCCGGATTCTCGGCGAAGAGGCGTTCTGGCGGGCATTCCGGACCTGGGCCGAGCGCTGGCGTTTCGACCACCCGACGACGGAGGACTTCCTCGACGCCTTCCGGCCCGCGGGAGGCAAGCTCCTCGAGCCGTTGATCCGCCAGACCTGGTACGGAAACGGGACGACCGACTACGCCGTCACCCTCCTCACCAGCACCGAGGTCCGGCCTTTCGAGGGATACGACGACCAGGGAATCCGCGTCGAAGCGCCGAAGAACGCGAAGAAGGCCTCCGGCGGGAAGGCCTCGCCAAAGAAGAAGGCTGCGTACGAATCGGTCGCCCTCGTCAGCCGGATCGGCACGATCCCGCTTCCGGTCGACGTCGTCCTCACGTTCGAGAACGGCGCGACGTGGCGGACGACGTGGAGTGCGGTAACCCCGTGGCTCAGGCTCCGGACGACCTACGGTTCCCGGCTCGTGAAAGCCGAGGTCGACCCGGACCGCAGGATCGTTCTCGACGCGGACCCGTGGAACAACGCGCGCCGCGCCAGCGGAAAGCAGGGACCGTCCGGCGCGGCGAAGGTTCGAACCTATGCCCTTCACGGCGTCCAGATCCTCTTCTCGACTCTCCAGCCCCTCCTCTGACGGAGCGCGCGACATGCCCCGACACCAATCGCCTCTGGCCGCGGGCCTTTCGGCAGCCTTCACCTATCGCCGTCTCGCCGGAGTCCTCTGGCTCGGCCTCCTCCTCTCGGCGCTTCCGGCGTGGTTCGCGTTCGGCCCGCTCTTCTCACCCGTCGACGAGGGACCGTTCCGCGAGAGCCTCCTTGCGGGATGGGACTCCTGGGCGTTCCTCAGCTTCCTCGGGACCTTTCCGCGCCCGATCAGCATCGCGTTCGCGTCCCTCGGCGCCGGGATCGTCCTCTCCGTCCTCCTCGACCTCCTCCTCACGACCGGGGCGATCCGCGTCCTGCTCTCGGGCCTGCCCCGCCCGGCACTCAGGCGGACCGTCACCGAAGGGGCCGCCCTCTTTCGACCCGTGGTCCGGGCCTTCGTCCGGTACGTCGTCTCCCTCGCCTTCTGGATCGGCCTCCTCGTCGTCGGCCCGGTCCTGCTGCTCGGGAAGATCGCCGGCGAAGCGGCCCCGCCAAACGGTCCGCTGGCAACGACCGCCCTCCTCTGGGCCGTCGTCGCCTCGGTCCTCGTCGCCGCAAACGTGAACCTTCGCTTCACGCTGGCGAGGATCGCCCTCGCCACCGGCGAGGCCGTGAACGCACGCGGGGCCTATCGCGCCGCCAGGCCGATCCTTCGAGGGTCCCGCCCGTCCGCCGTCGGTCTCTGGCTCTTCTGGCTCGCGGTGGGGCTCGCGATCCAGGCCGCCTTCACGGCGCTCGGAGTCGCGATGAACCCCGCGACCTCCGCCGGCCTCGTCGCCCTCGTGGCCGTTCGCCAGGCCGGCTTCTGGCTCCTCGCCATGACGCGTGTCGGATACCAGGCTTCGCTGCTGCGATTCGCGGAGCAGAAGCGCCCTCTTCCCCCGCTCCCGCTGTCGCACCCGTTCGCGCCCGCCCCGGTGGACCCGACGTCTCCGGCAGCGTAAACGCTCCCGCACCGGTACAATTCCCCGTTGCCCTCGGTGTCGCGGAGCGGCGCTCCAGCGGCCCACGGGTAAAAGGGAGGGTCTTCACGACATGAGCGTCAGTCAGCTCGCGAAATCCATCGCGGAGTCGCCCACGCTCCGCCTGAACGAGCAGGCCCGGCTCCTGCGCGAAAAGGGCGAGGCGGTCGTCCACCTCGGCGCGGGCGAGCCGAAGAACAAGGCCCCGATCGCCGCCATCCTCGCGGCCGCCTCGAAGCTGAACACGGGCGACGTGAAGTACACGCCGGCCGACGGCACGCCCGGCCTCAAGAAACAGATCATCCGGTACACCGAGGAGAACTACGACCGCGTCGTCGCGCCCGAGAACGTCATCGTCTCGGCCGGGGCCAAGCAGTCGGTCTTCAACATCCTCTACTCGGTCCTCAACCCGCAGGACGAGGTCGTCATCCTCGCGCCGTACTGGGTCAGCTACCCCGAGATGGTGAAGATGTGCTACGGCGTCCCGGTCATCGTGAAGGCCGAGGACGGCGGCTTCGTCCCGCGCCCCGAAGACATCGAGAGGGCCGTCGGGTCCGCCACGCGCGTCATCATCTGCAACAGCCCGAACAACCCCTCCGGCGTCCTCTACCCCGAGAGTCTCATCGCCTGGCTCGTCGACTTCTGCGAGCGCAAGGGGATCTGGCTCGTCATGGACGACATCTACCACAAGCTCGTCTTCGACGGGAAGAAGTCGCCCAGCTGCTACAAGTTCACGAAGAAGGACACCGAGACGACGAAGGTCATCGCGGTCAACGGCGTCTCGAAGCTCTACGGCATGACCGGCTTCCGGATCGGCTGGGCCGTCGCGCCGCGGCCGCTCGTCCAGATCATGACGAACGTCCAGGGGCAGATCACGACCACCGTCTCCGTCCTCCTGCAGGCTGCGGCCGAAGGGGCCATGTCGGGCCTCCAGAGCGCCATCGAGAGCCTGAGGATGACGCTCGAGAACAACCGGAACGTCATGCTCCAGGAGCTCGCGTCGTTCAACGGCGTGAAGACCGTCAAACCTGACGGCACCTACTACTGCCTCCCCGATTTCCGCGCCTATTCCAACAAGTCCGTCGAGCTCTCCGACTTCCTCCTGAAGAAAGCGCTCGTCGTTGCCGTCCCGGGACGCGAGTTCGGGATGGAGGGATACCTGAGGCTCTCCTACGCCGGGTCCATCAAGGAGATCCAGGAGGGGATCGCGCGGATCAAGTGGGCGCTCGACCCGTCCGCCCCGAACGAGATCTACGTGGGCGACAAAAAGCTGGTGAGGGACTGGCTGTGAAGAACCTTCTCGACATCCGGACGCCGGCCGAGGGCGATGCCTCGGCACGAAAGGCCGACTACGGCCTCGCCAATCACGGCCTCTCGAACCTGCGGATGGCCTACTGGAACCTTCCCGCGGAGGCCCTCTACGAAGAGGTCGCCTTCCGTCGCGAGGGGCGGATCGTCGCGGGCGGCCCGATCGTCGCCCATACGGGCAAGCACACCGGACGGGCCCCGAACGACAAGGCGGTCGTGAGGGAGGCCTCCACCGAAGGGCACGTCTGGTGGGGTCCGTACAACCGTCCCTACAGCCCGGAGAAGTTCAACGACCTCTTCAACCGCCTCCAGGGCTACTTCCAGGGCCGCGACGTCTTCGTCCAGGACGTCTACGCCGGCGCGGACCCGGCCTACAGCGTCCCGATCCGCGTCGTCACGGAGCACGCCTGGCAGAGCCTCTTCGTCAGAAACATGTTCATCCTCCCGCAGTCGCTCGAGGAGTACCGCCGGCACGTGCCGCAGTTCACCGTCCTCGTCGCTCCGGGCTTTCAGGGCTTCCCGCCGATCGACGGGACGAACGGCCAGACCTTCATCGCCCTGAGCTTCGACCAGAAGCTCTGTCTCATCGGGAACACCGAGTACGCCGGAGAGATCAAGAAGTCGGTCTTCACCGTTCTCAACTACCTCCTCCCGCTCGACGGCGTCCTCTCGATGCACGCCTCCGCGAACGTCGGTCCCCAGGGCGACTCCGCTCTCTTCTTCGGCCTCTCCGGCACCGGCAAGACGACCCTCTCGGCCGACCCGAAGCGGCGCCTCGTCGGCGACGACGAGCACGGCTGGAGCGACGAGGGGATCTTCAACATCGAGGGGGGCTGCTACGCGAAGGTCATTCGCCTCTCGGCGCAGGCCGAGCCCGAGATCTTCGCGACGACCCACCGCTTCGGGACGATCCTCGAGAACGTCGTCTACGACCCCGTCACCCGCAAGATCGATCTCGAAGACGAGGGGATCACCGAGAACACCCGAGGCTCCTACCCGCTCGAGTTCATCGCGAACGCCGTTCCTGAAAAAAGGTCCGGCCACCCGAAGAACATCATCTTCCTCACCTGCGACGCCCAGGGCGTCCTCCCGCCGATCGCGCGACTGACGCCCGACCAGGCGCTCTACCAGTTCATCTCCGGCTACACGTCGAAGATCGCCGGCACCGAGGTCGGCCTCGGCAAGGAGCCCGAGCTGACCTTCTCGGCCTGCTTCGGCGGCCCCTTCATGGTCCATCACCCCGCCTTCTACGCGGACCTCCTGAAGAAGAAGATCGAGCGCTACGGCGTCAGCTGCTGGCTCCTGAACACCGGCTGGGTCGGCGGCCCGTACGGTATCGGAAAGCGGATCTCCATCCGCTACACCCGTGCCCTCCTCGACGCAGCCCTCGACGGATCGCTCCACGGGGTCGATTACCGGAAGGACCCGATCTTCGGGTTCGAGGTCCCGAGAAGCTGCCCCGGCATCCCCGAATCCGTCATGGACCCCGCAAGCTCCTGGCCCGACAAGGCGCTCTACGCGAATCGCTATCGCTCGCTCGCCGCGCGCTTCGTCGAGAACTTCAGGAAATTCGAGGAAGGCTGCGCCCCCGAAGTGATCGCCGCCGGCCCGAAGCCCTGAGCATCTGACTTTCAGACACGACCCGAAATCGAGGGGAGCCCGCGCGAGCGGGCTCCCCTTTCGCATTCTCCGCGCCGGTGCTGCTCGCGGGAACCCGCTCTCCTCTCATGTGCTACATGTAGCATAATAGTTCTATGAACCAGACAGGCATCCGACAAGCGCGACAGAACCTCAGCGCCCTCATCGAAGAAGTCGCCCGGGGACGCGAGATCACCCTCACCGACCGGGGGCGGCCCGTGGC
>DIAY01000069.1 GCA_002414905.1 Holophagales bacterium UBA5066
GACGAGGGCGTACTCGAGGCCGCAGCGCTCGAAGATCGTCCGGTACGCCTTCTCCATCTTCACGTAGTGGGCGTCGAGACCCTTCGGGTCGACGTCGAAGGAGTAGGCGTCCTTCATCAGGAACTCGCGGCCCCTGAGGAGGCCGAAGCGGGGACGGATCTCGTCGCGGAACTTCGTCCGGATCTGGTAGAGGTTGAACGGCAGCTGCCGCCACGAGGTGACCGAGCGGCGAACCATGTCGGTCACCGCCTCTTCGGCCGTCGGCGCGAGGGCGAACTCGGTCGCCTTCCTGTCCTCGAGGTGGAAGAGGATGCCGTCGTTCATGTAGCGGTCCCACCGCCCCGATTCCACCCAGAGCTCTTTCGGCTGCGCGATCGGCAGGTCGACCTCGAGGGCGCCGGTGCGGTCCATCTCCTCGCGGACGATCTCGATCATCTTCTTGAGCGACCGGAAGCCCAGCGGCGTGAAGGAGTAGATGCCGGCGGCGACCTTCATCAGCATCCCCGCGCGGGCGAGGAGCTTGTGGGAGACGACCTCGGCATCGCCGGGGGCTTCGCGGAGGGTGGAGAGGAGGTAGTTTGACCAGCGCATCGGGGGCGGAGAATAGCGCAGCCGGGCCGTCCCGCTTGCCGGTACGATCGGCGGTCCGCCCCGTCAACCGCCGTCCCGGGCACGGGCGAGGGAGGCCGGGGGGACGGGGAGGGCGTGCGATGGACAACCGGGCCTTCGACTTCGTGACCGTCGGATCCCCGCTGCACGACCCGGCGGCACTCCGCACGGCGCTCGAGCCGTACCTCGTCGCCCTCGCCGGCCTCGGCGGCCGCGAGGCGGGCAGGGACGCCCTTTCCGGCGCCGGTCCCGTCGCCGTGTTCGTCGCCACCGGAGGGACCGAGGCCGAGACGCTTCGTCTTCGCGCGCTGAGGGAGGCCGTCTCTCCCGGGGACCCGCTCCTGCTCGTGACGATTCCCGCGCACAACTCCCTCCCGGCGGCGCTCGAGACGCTCGCCCGGGTCCGGCAGGACGGCGGCCGCGGCCGGATCGTCCACCTCGCCGGCCCCGACGACGCCCGAGCCCTGGCCCGGATCTCCGAAGCGATCGACGACCTGCGCGTTCTCGGACGCCTCTGCCGGAGCCGGATCGGCCTCGTCGGAACGCCGTCCGAATGGCTCGTCGCGAGCGTCCCGACCGTCGAAGCCGTTCGCGAGGTCTGGGGCCCCGAGACCGTGACCGCCGATCTCGGAAGCCTCCTCGAGGCGCCTCTCGCGGAGGCCAACGAACAGGCACTCGATCTCGCGGCGTCCTTCTCCTGCGGGGCTTCCGCGACCCTCGAGCCCTCCCCTGACGGCGTGCGCCAGGCCTCCACCGTCTTTTCCGCTCTCTCCGACCTGATGGCCAGGGAGCACCTCGACGCCGTCGCCGTCCGCTGCTTCGACCTCGTCACGCAGCGCGCCACGAGCGGCTGCCTCGCCCTTTCGGCGTTGAACGACGCCGGCCGCACCGCCGCCTGCGAAGGCGATCTGGCGAGCGCCGTCGCGATGCTCTGGGTGAAGGAGCTCCTCGGCACCGCCTCCTGGATGGCCAACCCGTCGGACGCCGACCCCGCGACCGGCCGGCTGCGGCTCGCCCACTGCACCATCGCCCGGTCCCTCGTGACGCGCTGGGAGCTGAGGTCCCACTTCGAGTCGGGTCTCGGCGTCGCCATCGCCGGCGATCTCGAAGCGGGCGCCGTCACGCTCCTGCGGCTCGGGGGAAGGAAGCTCGACGAGCTCTTCGTCGCGGAGGGAGAGGCCGCACCGGTCGAGCGGCGCGAGGACCTCTGCCGGACGCAGGTCGACGTCCGGCTCGTGCCCGGAGCCGTCGACGAGCTCCTCGCACGCCCCCTCGGGAACCACCTCGTCCTGGTGCCGGGGCGCCACGCCGCGCGGCTCACGGCGTTCTGGGACTGGGCGATCGCGAGCCCGGGGACGCCAGGCCGGCCGCTCTGATCGAACGGCCCGCGGGAAACCGGCCGACGGCGCCCGCTTGCCCCCGCTGGCCAGACTTTCTATGCTCCGGCCACCCGAACCAGATGTTCCTCACCCGCCGCCCCCGCGCGCTCTATGCGGCGTTCGATCGCTTTCCGACACGGAAGGGCGCGTCGACGCACATTGCACGGTTTGCTCCGGCCCTCTTCGAAGAGTACGACGGGGGCCTCCTTTACGTTCTCGGCGACGACCGGCTCCCCGCTCACCAGGCCGAGGGGGACGTGGAGATCGTCCGCTTCTGTGTACCAGTCCCGAACCTCCTCGAGCGCACCGTCGCCTTCGGTGCGCACCTCGACCTTCTCCTCGACGAGGCGGCTGACGGCCTCGAGGTCTGCCACTTCCGCGACCCGTGGTCCGGCGTCCCGATCCTCGAGCGGCCGCACCGGTACGCGACCGTCTTCGAGGTCAACTCCCTGCCGTCCATCGAGCTGCCCTATGCGTTCCCCTCGATCGCCCCTCGGACGCTCGAGAAGATCCGCGCCGCCGAGACCTTCTGCCTCGACGCCGCCGACCGGATCGTCACGCCGTCCCGAACGACCCGGGACTTCCTCGCGAGGCGCGGCGTTGCGGTGTCGAAGATCGACGTCGTGCCGAACGGCGCCGATCCGGTGCCGCGCCTCCCACGCCCCTTCGAGGCCCCGGAGGACTACCTGATCTATTTCGGCGCTCTCCAGTCGTGGCAGGGCGTCGACACGCTCCTGCGCGCCTTCGCCCGGCTCGCCGACCTGGAAGAGCTGCGGCTCGTCGTCTGCGGGTCGGCGCGGTCGCGACCGGCGCGCGCCTCGGAAAGACTCGCGGAGAAGCTCGGCCTGGCGGGACGCGTGATCTGGCGCTGGGAGCTCCCGCCCTCCGAGCTCGAGCCGTGGCTCTCGAACGCGCTCCTCTCGGTCGCACCGCTGAAGGCCTGCTCGCGAAACGTCGAGCAGGGGTGCGCGCCGCTGAAGGTGATCGAGTCGCTCGCCGCCGGCGTGCCGGTCGTCGCGTCCGACCTTCCCCCGGCCCGGGAGGTCGTCACGGACGGCGTCGAGGGGCGCCTCGTGGCCCCCGCCCGGCCGGCCGCCCTCGCCCGGGCGGG
>DIAY01000072.1:0-9152 GCA_002414905.1 Holophagales bacterium UBA5066
GACGGCCAGCGCTTCTTGATCGAAGTGCCACTGGATCAACGAGCTGCGCGAACGTCAATCAGTGTGGTGCTCAATTGGCCAGCGTTGTTGAAGCGGTGAAACCGACGGCATTGACAATCAGTTTGCGCAGCGCATCAGCAAACTGCGAGAAGCCCACACCACGAGACCTAGTCTGCACGCCCGCCTGAAGGACGCTGGATTCTGAACGCTCCAGATCATGATCGGCCCGGACCAACTGACTGGCATTCGAACCCCGCTAACGTGGTTCAGACCTCTTCCGGAACCCAGATCTCGTGGGATAAGGGCGGCGGGAGATCCTGGCCGCTACTCGTCCCTGAGCGCGGCAGCCGGGTTGATTCGCAGGACCCGGCGAGCGGCGGTTGCCGACGCGAGCGCACCAACCGCCCCGACCAGGGCGATCACGCCCATGATGACCGGCCGATCGTTCGCCCGCACCTCGAAGAGCAGGCCGGCCACCATCCGCCCCGTTGCCAGCGCGCCCATGCATCCCGCCACGAGTCCCAGCGCGACGGGCGCTGCACTCTGGCGCAGCACCAGCCCGAACAGCTGTGAGGCGCGTGCCCCCACGGCCACCCGGATGTTCAGTTCGCGCCGCCGCCGCGACACGTCGTACGCCGTTGTCGCGTACACGCCGACCGACGCAATCAGGAGCGCGATGGCGCCGAATGCCGGCGCGCTCGTCGTCGTGGCCGGCGCTGGGCAGATACGTGGCGGTGGGCGAGCCTGGTGTGAAGCGCAGGCGGGCAAGGCTGACGGGGTTGCGAAGACAGTAGCGAGCGAGAGCCGCGAGGGCGTGGCCGTCGCCGGCCGGGACGGTCACCGAGTTGTGCACGCTGAACCCTGAATGGTTCCAGGAGAGCAGGAGTCGGGTGCGGACGTCGTCGAGCAGGCCGGCTCGCTGAAGGATGCGGATGACCTTGTGCCGGAACAGCTTCTCGGCGGCGGACGTGTCGACGTACGGCACGGGCACCCACTCGCCGGAAGAGGTCCAGCCGCCGCGGGTGTCGAGGGCGTGAACGTGAGGATGAAGATTGAGCTCGTCCCCGAAGGAGGGCGGCGAACTCCGCAGCGCAGTCAGGGCAGCGGATACGTGCGAAACCCCGTTCGAAGATGCCGCAGTCGAGGTATCGGGCGACCACGCCGTCGAGGAGGCCGCGCCAGAAGCCGTAGGGGCGCTCGAAGAGGTCTTCCCAGGCGCCTTTGTCCTGTACGACGCCGCCACCTCGGACGGGAGCTACCTTCCGATGACCAGGTGAGGGGACAGGAGCGCAGGCGAGATCCGTTCGAGACGATAGGGTTCCGCGGCTCGCGTCAGGAGAAATTCGGGTTCCGAAGCAGGCCCGGCCATCCCGAAATCGGGCGAAGTGCATCAGGTCGAATGATGCGTTTGCTTCATGTGCACGAATGGAGTGAGGACCAGATTTGCACACATCTTTCAGCGGGGGAGGAGTACGCCGACAATGAATCGGCCTTTCGGCTACGCCACGCACCTGTTTCGTATGGCGGGGCTGTTCGTGGCGGGTATCGCTGCGTTTCTCGTGGCCCGCGCGATTTTCGTCCCGAAGGGGTTCGGGGAGCTCGGCCACTACAGGACCTCCGCGCTCGACGACGTGAGGGCGCAGAAGCCGGTCTTCGCGGGCCGAGCCGCGTGTGGAGACTGCCACACGGACGAGCCCGAGCGACTGAAGAGCGGCCCTCACGCGAAGGTGGGGTGCGAGGCGTGCCACGGTGCCCTCGGCGCCCACGCCTCCGGGGAGACCGACGTGAAGCCGACCCGACCCGATCCCGCCAAGCTCTGCATCGTCTGCCACCTGCAAAGCGTCTCCAAACCCGCGACCTTCAAGCAGGTCGACCCTAAGGACCACATGGACGGGAGCGGGAACTGCGGCGTTTGCCACGACCCGCATTCGCCCGACAAGGAGCCACCGGCCCCCCCCGCCCAGGAGCAGAAGAAGCCATGAGCACAGACCGCAGGCAGTTTCTCTCGGGCCTCGGGAAGCTCCTCGTCATGACCCCGGCGGCTGCGGCGGCCTGGGAGTACCTGGAGGCGGGGAAGGCCGAAGAGGCCCCGACGTACCGGACCGTCGACCACTGGTGGGCGATGGTCATCGACATCGAGAAGTGTATCGGCTGCGGGAACTGCGTGAGGGCGTGCAAGACGGAGAACAACGTCCCGCTCGACCCCCACTACTTCCGCACCTGGGTGGAGCGCTACCACGTCGCCGACGGCGTTTCCGACCACCCTGACGTCGACTCGCCCAACGGCGGCTACGACGGATTTCCCGAGCGGTACACGGCCGGGGATGGCGCGAAGAGCTTCTTCGTGCCGAAGATGTGCAACCACTGCGCGCACTCCCCGTGCGTCCAGGTCTGTCCGGTGGGCGCGACGTTCGAGAGCCCCGACGGCGTCGTCCTCGTCGACAAAAGCTACTGCATTGGTTGCCGCTACTGCGTCCAGGCTTGCCCCTATGGCTGCCGCTATATCGATCCGGAGAGACACGTCGTCGACAAGTGCACCCTCTGCTACCACCGGATTACGAAGGGGCTGACGACGGCATGCTGCGAGAGCTGCCCGACGGGTGCCCGCCAGCTCGGCGACCTGAAGGACCCGAAAGACCCCATCCACGAGTTCCTGAGGACCCACAAGGTCCAGGTGCTCAAGCCGCAGATGGCGACCGGGTCGAAGACCTGGTACTCGGGCCTCGACGGGTCGGTCCGGTGAGGAGACGAGCGTGAACGAAGGGCTCACCAGCCTGGTCCAGGGGTTCATGTACCCGAACGAGGTCGAGCTCCAGTGGGGCCTCCTGATCGTCCTCTACCCGTACATCACGGGCCTCGTGGCGGGGGCGTTCATCCTCGCCTCGCTCGAGAGGGTGTTCCGCGTCGAGGCCGTCAAGCCCACCTACCGGCTCGCCCTTCTGACGGCGCTCGCCTTCCTCATCGTCGCCCCGTTGCCGCTCCAGCTCCACCTCGGTCACCCGGAGCGCTCGTTCGAGATGTACCTCACGCCGCACACGTCCTCGGCGATGGCAATGTTCGGCTTCATCTACCTCTGGTACCTGATGGCGGTCCTCGTCCTCGAGATCTGGCTCGACTACCGGGCCGACATCGTGAAGACGGCCAACGAGTCGACGGGCCTGAAGAGGCAGCTCTATCGGGCAATGGCCCTCTGGAGCAACGACGTGAGCGAGGAGTCGCGGCGCCTCGACGACCGGATCGGGTACGTCCTGACGATCATCGGCATCCCGTCCGCGTTCCTCCTCCACGGGTACGTCGGTTTCATCTTCGGGTCGATCAAGGCGAATCCCTGGTGGTCGACGCCCCTCATGCCGGTCGTCTTCCTCTTCTCCGCGATCGTCTCGGGTATCGCCCTGGTCCTCCTCATGTACATGGCCACGTGCGTGGTGAAGCGCGTCGCGGTCGACATGCATTGCGTCGACGCGATCGCGAAGTACCTCTTCTACGCCTTCATCATCGACTTCACGCTCGAGGGGGTCGACCTCCTGCACCGGACGTACGAGGCGGACGAGTCGTTCAAGAGCCTCGACTTCATGGTGAGGACGAAGCTCTTCGTCTCCCAGATCCTCCTGCAGATCATCCTCGGAGGGCTCGTCCCGATCCTCCTCCTCGCGATGACGCAGGTGGTGAAGCTCTCGGAGACGGCGCGCAAGGCGATCTACGTCGTCGCGGGCACGCTCACGCTGATCGGCATCTTCGCCATGCGCTGGAACGTCGTCATCGGCGGGCAGCTCTTCTCGAAGAGTTTCCTCGGCTACACGACCTACAAGATGGACTTCGCCACGCGCGAGGGCCTGCTGCCGGCAATCCTCCTGATGATCCTGCCGTTCGTGATCCTGGCGATCCTCGTGAAGCTGCTCCCGCCGTGGCAAGAGCCGGAGGCGGAGTCGCGGCCGGGCTGACAGAGGGGAGCGAAAGCGAGGAGGGGCGATGACCGACCGCGTCGACCTCCTGGAGGAGCGGGTCTCCGCGCTCGCGACGGCGGTCGCCGCGCTGGAAGCAAGGCTCGCCGAGCTCGGGCGCGAGCCGGCATCGGCCGTACAGGTCCGTGCCGAGCCGGAGCGACCGGACGCGGCCATGACGGCCCGCGAGGCGTTCGGGGGGCCTGCAAGCGAAGCGGCCGGCTCAGCCCCTGCGGCTCTCGTCGGCCGGGCCTTCCTCGGCTTCGGCGGCGCCTACCTCTTCCGTGCTCTGACGGAGGCGGGGACGATCCCGCCCCTCGTGGGTGCCGTGCTCGGACTGGCCTACGCGGGCGCCTGGATCCTCGCGGCCGAGCGGAGCGGACGCAGAAGGCGCCTGCCGGATGCCGTCCTTCATGCGTTCCTGTCGCTCGCGGTGGCGCTTCCGCTCCTGTGGGAGGCGACGGTCAGGATCCAGGCGGTTTCACCTCTCGCGGCAGCCGCACTCCTCTCGGGGATCGGGGCCGTGGTGTTCGCCGTCGCCTGGAGGCACGACCTCGCAAGCGTCGCCTGGGCGGCGACCCTGGGCGCCGTCGGGACAGCCTGGGGCCTTCTCCTCGCGACGATGCGGATCGAGCTCTTCACACTCCTTCTCATCGGTTTCGGCGCGGCCACGCTGTGGGCCACGTACGGCCGCCGCTGGCACGGTCTGCGCTGGCCAGCCGCACTCGCGGCCGATTTCGCGGTCCTCGCCCTCGTCTTCCTCGGCGGCAGGTCCGGCGGGCCGCCCGAGGCGTATGCGGACCTCTCGCCCGGGCGGGCCGTATTCGTCGCGCTCCTCCTCTTCGTCGTCTACGCCGGCAGCTTCGCGGTCAGGACGCTCGCCCGTCGCCGGGACGTGAACGTCTTCGAGGTCTTCCAGACGGCGGCAGGCCTCCTCGTCGGATACGGGGGTGCGGTTCATCTCGCCCGGGCAGTCGGGACGCGGGAGGCCGCTCTCGGGCTTGCGGCGCTCGTGCTCTCCGCCCTCGGCTACGCTGCCGCATTCGGCTTCGTCCAGCGCGATGCCGCGGGGGCGCGCAACTTCGTCTTCTTCTCCTCCCTCGCTCTCGTCCTCGCGTTGACGGGCGGGGGGCTCCTCGTCGAGGGGCCCGCTCTGGCCCTCGTGTGGGCAGCGTTCGGCGTGGCCGCGGCCCTCCTCGGCGCGAGGTATTGCCGGAGGTCGCTCACGGCCCACGGGGCGGCCTACGTCGCCGCCGCCTGCATCCCCTCGGGCCTCCTGGGCCAGGCGATCTCGGCTTTCGTCGCCCCCACCGTGACAGCACCTCCTCGTCCCGGAGCCGCGACCGTCGCAGTGGCCATTTCGGCGACGGTCTCGTGGGTCTTGACGACGCGCTGGCGGCGACGCGATCCGGAGGCTGGAGGGGCCCGCTTCCCCGCGGCCGTGTTCCTCGCCGTCGCCGCGGCCGGAGCGGGAGTGGGGGCGATCTGGGCCTTCGCCAGGTTCCTTCCGCTGGAGGCCATGGCGCCGGTACGGACCCTGGTGCTTGCGGCGGCGGCGGTTGGTCTCGCTGCTTTGAGCAACCGGACCGGCGAGGAGGCAGCCGGCTGGCTCGCCTGGGCTGTCCTCGCCGCAGCGGCGCTGAGGGTCCTTCTCCAGGACCTCCCGGCGGGGCGACCATTGCCGCTTTTCGCGGGGTTCGTCCTCTGCGGGCTCGCCCTTCTCGCGGTGTCGAGCCTTGGAAAGCGCCCAGACGCCTCGTCGGGGCAGGAGGCCCGGTCGTGACGATCGTCGGTTGAATAGCCCCCGGGATATTCCGCCGGCTAGGGATAGGAACTTTGATCTCGGCCGAAGAGCCGGTAAACGTCCAGACGGGAATTCGGAGGGCCCATGGGGCTGCGCTGCGGCGGTGCAGCCCCATGGGCCTTCTGCCCCCCGGTCGGACACTCAGCGGCAACTCTGCCGAAATCGAAGTTCCTATCGCCTCGCGTCTGCGGCGCTGTAGGCTCGATCGCCTCCTCGCCGAGCGAGGCCAGCCCCGCCATAAGCGAACCGGGGGAGCCGATGCACGCTCACGCCACGTCGACCACCCGTCTGGGAGTGCCGCTCGCGCTCCTGCTCTCCCTGGTCACCCTCCAGGCGCCCGGGGCCCAGGGTCCCCAGGCTCCGCCCAACCACCTGCGCTGGCAGAACCGCGAGACCGCGCTCAGCCACGCGGCGGCCTGGCAGGAGGCGCGGGGCGGACGGTGGGTCACCGTCGTGCTGCTGACCGACCGCCCCGTGCCGTCCGAGTCGCTTGTCCCCGGTGAGCCGGTCGACAAGGCGATGACCGCGGCCCGGGCGCAGGGGATCGCCTTCACCGTGATGACCGGCGGCGTGCCGCTTCCGGACGGCGGCTTCGACGCCTGGTTCCTGGACGGCGCGGACCTCCGATCCACCACGGTGACCGGCGCGGGAGGCTTCGAGATCGAGAGCCAGGGCGCGGCGCAGATCAAGGGACGAGCGGTCGCCCACGCGGACGGCACGAACGAGTTCGCCGCCCGCTTCGACGCGCCGGTGCTGCACGGGGACGCGAAGCGGATGGCGGCCGAAGGGGAAGCGCTCGGTGCTGCCGGAGGCGCGCCGGCGAAGGATCTGCAGATCGCGCAGGAGGCCGCGCGGAAAATGGATTTCGCGACGATCTCGGCCTGCGCGTCTTCCGATCTGGCGGAGTTCCTGCGGGACGCGGCCAAGCGCCCGAAGAACCTCGAGATGCTGCGGAACATGACGGCCCCGCAGGTGCGGATCGTGGGAGGGCTGCGAAACGGCGACCGGGCACGCGTCTCCTGGGTGGCGATCCGGCCCGGCTCCCCGAACAACCGCTGCGTCGACGACATGGAGCTGAAGGACGGCAAGTGGCGCTCTGCGAGTAGCGCGTGCGCCGCCGAGTAGCGGCGCGCGTCCCCGGCCCGGGCGGGCGCCCTTCTACTTCATCTTGAGGTTCCCGATGGCGTCGTAGGCGCTCTCAAGGACCTTCTTGTCCGGCGTCAACTAGAAATACCGGCTGAGAAATGCGATTTTCGCGGAACAGCCGGGGGGCCCGCCGGCGGCAGGGACGCCCGGTTCGGCCGGGTAGACGCGGTATCCGCGGACGCCCCTTGGCGCCTTTGCGAACCGCCTCCCCCGCGGCCGCTCCTACCTCGCGAACAGCCTCGTCCTCGACCTGAAGGTCGCCCCCCGGCCTCGCCACCGCCCTCATATGCGGGACGGAGCTGAAAGAGATTGCGATCTCAGGGATAGCGCCGAAGAGACCCGAGGACGATATTCGTCCTTTGCGAGGCAGCCCCGGCGTGCGGGGGCGTGTCCGTGACAAGCCTCCACCCTTTTGGCGCAGGCCGGGCTGGCGCCGGCCAGTGCGATCAGGAGAGACGTGGAAGCGCGGGGATCTGGCCGGCAGTGGCAGGCGGGACACGGCCGTGGGCGGCGCGTCGGGTCAGGTGGTCGAGGATGCGGCGGATGGACCGGGGTTCGGTGATGAAGGAGACCGCGCGCATCACGGCCCGACAACAGGGCCAGATGAGCGGATCCGTCTCGTAGACCCGAAGCTCGTGAACGAGATGTCTCCTGGGTGCGGCCGTCACCGGCAGGCACGGCCACTGCCGGGGCGGAAGCCCCTTTCGTCCCCGGCGGCGAGGCCCATCACCTCGCGGACGATCCGCCAGTCGGCGGCACAGAGGGAGCGAGGGAGCTCGCGGTGGTGCTGTCGCCTGTCCGTGAAGCTGGATCAGCTCGCCGTGTCCGCCTCCGGTCCCTGCGTTACCACCGCCGCACCCCCGTCCGCCTCGTACCCGAGGTTCGGGCCGAGCCAGCGCTCGGCCTCGTGGAGCGGCATTCCCTTGCGCCGCGCGTAGTCGGCAACCTGGTCCTTGCCGAGGCGTCCGACGGCGAAGTAGTGCGCTTCCGGGTGTGCGAGCAGAAGGCCGCTGACGGAGGCGGTCGGCAGCATCGCACACGACTCGGTGAGCGTGATCCCGGCGCGCCCGGGCGCGTCCAGGAGCGAGAAGAGCGTTCGCTTCTCCGTGTGTTCGGGGCAGGCGGGGTAGCCGGGGGCGGGGCGGATGCCGCGGTACTTCTCGCGGATCAGGTCGTCGTTCGAGAGGCCCTCACTCAGGCCGAAGCCCCACTCGTCCCGCGCCCGCTTGTGGAGCCACTCGGCAAACGCCTCGGCGAGGCGGTCGGAGAGAGCCTTGGCGAGAATCGAGCGGTAGTCGTCCTGGTCGGCCTCGAAGCGCGCGCAAAGCTCGGGGAGCCCGTGTCCCGCCGTGACGGCAAAGAGGCCGACGTGGTCGCGCCGCCCCGATCCGCGGGGGGCGACGAAGTCGGCGAGCGCCTCGTAGGGGGCGTCGCCCGACTTCTCCTGCTGCTGGCGGAGCGTGTGGAGTGTCGACAGGAGATGCTCACCCTTCGCATCGGCGTAGAGCTCGATGTCGTCGCCGACGGAGTTGGCGGGGAAGAGGCCCCAGACGGCCCGGGCACGAAGGAGCCGGTCCTGGAGGATCTCGGAGAGGAGCTCCTGCGCGTCAGCGAAAAGCTCGCGAGCCTTCTCGCCCAGGACGGCGTCGTCGAGGATCTTCGGGTAGCGGCCGCGCAGCTGCCAGGCGTGGAAGAAAGGCGACCAGTCGACGTAAGGGAGGAGATCCGCGAGCGGCACGTCCTCCTCGACCCTCACGCCGGTGAACGAGGGGACAGGCAGGTCGACCGTGTCCCAGTCGAAGGAGCGCCGCCGGGCGCGGGCCTCGGCCAGCGGCAGGAGGGGCTTGCTCTGCCGGCCCGCGTAATCGCGGCGAAGCTCGGCCTGGAGAGCGGCGTTGCGCTCGAGGAAGGCGGGACGCAGATCGGCGGAGAGAAGGGCGCCCGCGACGCCGACGGCGCGGCTCGCGTCGGCGACGTGGACGACGGTCGTCGGGGTCGCCGGGGCGATCTTCACGGCCGTGTGGGCCGGGCTCGTCGTGGCCCCGCCGATCAGGACCGGAATCGTGATTCCCTCGCGCGCGAATTCGCGGACGGTGTGAGCCATCTCGTCGAGGGATGGCGTGATGAGCCCCGAGAGGCCGACGAGGTCCGCTCCTGTCTCGCGGATCGCCTTGGCGATCCGGTCGGCGGCCACCATGACGCCGAGGTCGGTCACCGCATAGCCATTGCACGAGAGGACGACGCCGACGATGTTCTTGCCG
>DIAY01000072.1:9243-24131 GCA_002414905.1 Holophagales bacterium UBA5066
GTTCTTGCCGATGTCGTGGACGTCCCCTTTCACCGTCGCCAGGAGGATCTTCCCGGCGGCCTTCACGGTGCCGTCCGCCTTCTGCGCTTCCAGGTAGGGAGTCAGGACCGCGACCGACTTCTTCATGACGCGGGCGCTCTTGACGACCTGGGGAAGGAACATCTTGCCCGAGCCGAAGAGGTCGCCGACGACGCTCATCCCGGCCATGAGAGGGCCCTCGATGACGGCGAGCGGAGCGCCGAGCTTGCCGAGAGCCTCGAGGGTGTCGGCCTCGACGTGGTCGGCGATCCCCTTCACCAGGGCGTGGGAGAGCCTCTCCTCGACGGGAGCGGAGCGCCAGGCTTCGGCTTGCGCCGGAGCGGCGGGGTCGGCGCCGGACTCCGCCGCCTTCAGCGTCTCGGCGTAGGTGACGAGTCGCTCGGTGGCGTCGGGGCGGCGGTTCAGGAGGACGTCTTCGACCTTCTCCAGGAGGTCTTTCGGGATCGTCTCGTAGACGGCGAGCTGGCCGGCGTTGACGATCCCCATGTCCATTCCGGCGGCGATGGCGTGGTAGAGGAAGGCCGCGTGCATCGCCTCGCGGACGGGGTTGTTGCCGCGGAAGGCGAAGGAGACGTTCGAGACGCCGCCGGAGATCTTCGCGTACGGCAGCTCGGCCTTGATCCGTCGCGCCGCCTCGAAGAAGGCGAGGGCGTAGTCGGCGTGCTCCTCGATGCCGGTACCGACGGTGAGGATGTTCGGGTCGAAGAAGACGTCCTCGGGCGGGAAGCCTTCTTCGTCGACGAGGATCCGGTAGGCCCTGCGGCAGACCTCGACCTTGCGGTCGGCTGTCCCCGCCTGCCCTTCCTCGTCGAACGCCATGACGACGGCGGCAGCTCCGTAGCGCCGGACGGTCCGGGCCCGCTCGCGGAACGTCGCCTCGCCGTCCTTGAGGCTGATCGAGTTGACGACGGATTTCCCCTGCAGGCAGGTCAACCCGGTCTCGATCACCTCCCAGCGGGAGCTGTCGATCATCACGGGGAGCTTGGCGATGTCGGGGTCGGCCGAGAGGAGGTTCAGGAAGCGGCGCATCGCGGCGACCGAGTCGAGCATCCCCTCGTCCATGCAGACGTCGAGGACGTTCGCGCCCCCTTCCACCTGCTGGCGGGCGACACCGAGGGCGGACTCGTAGTCGTTTGCGGCGATGAGCCTGGCAAACTTCGGCGAGCCTGTCACGTTCGTCCGCTCGCCGACGACGATGAAGTTGGAGTCGGGACGGATCGTCAGAGGCTCGAGGCCCGAGAGCCGGGTGAGGCGCTCGACCGACGGGACGGCACGCGGCGAGAGGCTCTTTACCGCTTCGGCGATGGCCCGGATGTGGGCGGGGTTCGTGCCGCAGCAGCCGCCGACGACGTTGACCCATCCCGCCTCGGCGAACGCGCGGAGGTCCTTCGCCATCGACTCGGGTGTCTCGTCGAAGCCGCCGAAGGCGTTCGGGAGCCCTGCGTTCGGATAGGCCGAGAGGAGGACGGGTGCGATCCGCGAGAGCTCCTCGATGTACGGCCGCATCTCCTTCGGGCCCAGTGCGCAGTTGATGCCGGCAGAAAGGAGCGGAGCGTGGGAGACGGAGTTCCAGAACGCTTCGATCAGCTGCCCGGAGAGGGTCCGACCACTCCTGTCGGTGATCGTCACGGAGAGCATCAGCGGCACGGCCGTCCCGCGTTCTTCGAAGACCTGCTCGACGGCGACGAGGGCGGCCTTGCTGACGAGCGTGTCGAAGACCGTCTCCACGAGGAGGAGATCGACGCAGCCGTCGAGCAGGCCGTGCACCTGCTCGGCGTAGGCCGATACGAAGTCGGCGAAGACGTTCGTCCGCTTCCCGGGGTCGTTCACGTCGACGGCGAGGGAGAGCGTCCGGTTCGTCGGGCCGATCGACCCGGCGACCCAGGCGTGTTTTCCCGGGTTCGCGGCTTCGAATGCGCGCACCGAATCGCGCGCCACGAGGGCCGCTGCGGCGTTCATCTCGCGCACGTGCGCCTCGAGGCCGTAGTCGGCCATCGAGATCGCCTGCGCATTGAAGGTGCAGGTCTCGAGGATGTCTGCCCCTGCATCGAGGTAGGCGCGGTGAATCTCGGCAACGATGTCCGGGCGCGTCAGCGGCAGGACGTCGGCACACCCTTTCAACTCCCGCGGGTGGTCCGCGAAGCGCGTGCCGCGATAGGCGGCCTCCTCCAGCCGGTAGGGCTGGATCATCGTTCCCATCCCGCCGTCCAGGACGACGATCCGCTCGGAGAGCGCCGCCGCGAGAGAGGCGGGCAGAGGGGCGGGCTTCCTCACGACGCACCCCCCGCCCCGATTGCGATGTGGTGGCTCTCGTCGCGTGCCGGCAGGGACTCCAGGACCCTCTTCACGACGTCGTACCGCGCCATCGGCATCAGGTGGATACCGCGTGCGCGCTCGGCGATCGCCCGCGCCAGCTCGAGGCCGATGGCGAGCCCCTCCTCCGCCTCGAACTCCGGCCCCTTCTCGGCGGCCTTGCGCATCCGAGTGAGGATCGCCTCGGGAACGACCATTCCCGGAACCTCGTTGGCGAAGTAGAGCGCCTGCTTGAGGCTCTTCGGCGGAATGAGACCCACGAGGACGGGGATGAGCCGGGCCTCGGGGCGGGCGAAGAAGCGGTCGAGGGCCGCGACGTCGTAGACCGGCTGTGTCTGGGCGAACGTCGCCCCCGCCTCGATCTTGGCGGAGAGCTTGGAGATCTCGATGTCGAGGTCGGCGGCGGCGGGGTTGGCCGCGCAGGCGATGGCGAAGGACGTGGACGTCCCGATTGGAGCGCCGGCGATGTCGACGCCGGCGTTCAGACCCCTCACGATTCGCAGGAGACCGAGCGTGTCGACCTCGCCGACGAAGTGCCCCTGCGGGTAGTCACCGATCTTGAGCGGATCGCCGCCGACGACGAGGAGCGCCTTGATGCCAAGGCCTGCCGCGCCGAGGAGGTCCGACTGGATGCCGAGGACGTTGCGGTCGCGGGGGGAGAAGTGGAAGACGGTGTCGACGCCCGTGTCATGCCGGATCATGTGCGCCACGGCGATGGACGACATCCGGAGGCGCGCCATCGGGTTGTCGGTGACGTTCACGGCGTCGACGCCATAGCTCCGGAGGAGCTGGGCTCCGTCGAGGGCGGCCGAGGTGTCGGTCCCTCGGGGCGGCTCGATCTCGACCGTCACGACGAACGCTTTCGGGTCGGCGAGCTTCCTCTTCAACGGCGAAGTCTCGAACGACTCGGTCGCCGGGGCGGCGGGGGCGGAGACGAAAACCCGGGCGACGCGCTCGATGGCCACGCGCTTCTTCCCGACGACCTCCCGCGCCATGGCCGCGATGTGGGCGGGCGTGGTGCCGCAGCAGCCGCCGACGATCGCGGCGCCGGCTTTCACGAAGTCGTGCGCGACCTCGCGGAAGTAGTCGGGGGTGGCGGGGTAGACCGTTCGTCCCGAGACGTTCCATGGGTAGCCGGCGTTCGGCATCACGGCGACGGGAACGCCGGTCTGCGAGACGACTTTCTGGAAGACCTCGAGCGTTTCCTGCGGCCCGATCGTGCAGTTGAGGCCGACGATGTCGGCGCCGGCCTCCTCGAGCCGTGCGAACGCCCCGGCGACCTCCGTGCCGAACGTCGTCTTGCCGTCGGCGAGGAACGTCATCGAGGCGAGGATCGGGATCTGGGTCGAGAGGTCACGGGCAGCCCGGATCGCCTCGATCGCCTCGAGCGTCGAGGAGAAAGTCTCGAAGAGGAGGAAGTCGACCTTCTCCTCGAGGAGGATCCGGATCTGCTCGGAGAAAAGCTCGCGCACCATCGCCTTCGTGAGCGGCCCGTAGGGCTTGACGAGCTGCCCGAGGGGGCCGACGTCGCCCGCGACGAGGACGTACTCGCCTGCGGCGGCCTCATGGGCGAGGCGGACGGAGGCGCGGTTGATCTTCTCGAAGGAGTCGGCCCAGTCGAACCTTGAGAGCTTGACCCGGTTCGCGTCCCAGGTGTTCGTCGTCAGGATCTGCGTCCCGGCCTCGACGTAGTCGTCGTAGATCTCCCGGACGAGCTCGGGCTGGGCGATGGAAAGGGGGGCGCGCGGAGTCCCGGGGGCAGCACCGCGAGAGACGAGCAACGTCCCCATCGCGCCGTCGGCGAGGAGAACGTCGGTCTTGAGGCGCTCGCGGATGTCGTGCTTCATGAAAAACACCTCCGAGGACGAAGGGGCGTTTCGTGCGATTCGCTTCCGTTCGGCCTCGATTTCATCTCTCTCCAGCCGTGCCGGAGCGGAAATTGGCACCTGCCACCCCACTCCGCCGGACGCTGCAAGCGCCTGCGCGAAGGAGCCGGTTGCCGCGGCATCGCAGGGCCCGTCCCTCCGCCGCTCGTGATGAAACCCGGACTCGAAGGAGAGTAGTCACGAGCGACGTTTCGGACAAGGGCGGGGGGTCCGGGGGGCCGCGCGAAGCGCAGGCCCCCCGGGATCGAGCCGGACGGAGCCTACGGGAGCGGAATTCAGCTCGTCAAGCGGCCGCGGGGATTCGGGGTGAGGCCGGGGGCGTTTCCCCGGGGGCTGGTTTAGACTTCCGCCTCAATGAGAGTTCTCGTCGTCGGCTCGGGGGGTCGCGAGCATGCCCTCGTCTGGAAGCTTGCACAGTCTCCGAACGTCAAGGAGATCTTCTGCGCTCCCGGCAACCCCGGGATCGCGCAGCTCGCGACCTGTCTCCCGATCGGCGTGACCGACATCGTGGAGCTGGCCGACTTCGCTGAGACCATGAAGATCGACCTGACGGTGGTGGGGCCCGAGCTCCCTCTGACGCTCGGCCTCGTCGATGAGCTCGCCAAGCGCCAGCTCCTCGCGTTCGGCCCGAACAAGCTCGCGGCCGAGCTGGAAGGCTCGAAGGTCTTCTCCAAGGCCTTCATGCGCAAGTACGAGATCCCGACGCCCGAAGCCGAGGTTTGCACCACACGGGCCGAGGCGGAGAAGGCCGTGAAGGCGCTGGGCCTGCCGTGCGTCTTCAAGGCCGACGGTCTCGCCGCCGGCAAAGGGGTCGTCATCATTCGCGACGAGGCGGACAGGGACAAGTCCCTGAAGCTCTTCTTCGGCGAGAGAGTCTTCGGCAGAGCCGGAGACCGGGTCCTGATCGAGAGATTCGTGACGGGCGAAGAGGTCAGCTTCATGGTCCTCTGCGACGGCGAGCGGGCGATCCCCCTCGCGACCGCGAAGGACTACAAGCGGGTCTTCGACGGGGACCGCGGCCCGAACACGGGCGGGATGGGGGGGCACAGCCCCTCGGTCTTCGTCGACGCCGCAACCGCCCGCGAGATCCTGACCGACATCGTTCACCCGACTCTTCGCGGCATGGCCGAGGAGGGACGCCCGTTCCGCGGGCTTCTCTACGTCGGGCTGATGCTCGAGAACGGGATGAAGCCATACGTCCTCGAGTACAACGTCCGGTTCGGCGACCCCGAGACGCAGTGCATCCTGATCCGGATGGAGGACGACCTCCTCCCGTACCTCCTCGGCTCGGCTCGCGGCAAGTTCGAGGAGAGCGCCAAGCCTGTGTGGAAGAAGGAGGCCGGCGCGGCCGTCGTTCTCTCGGCGGAGGGGTATCCCGGACCGTTCGAGCGCGGGAAGGTGATCGAGGGGATCGAGGACGCCACCGCGGAAGACGGAATCTTCGCCTTCCACGCCGGAACGGCGAAAGCGGCCGACGGAAAGCTCGTCACCGCCGGCGGCCGTGTCCTCGTTCTCGCCGCCCGGGCCCGGGGCCTTTCGGAGGCGCTTGCCCGTGCCGTGGGCGCAGCCGAGAAGGTGCGCTTCGACGGAAAGTACTTCCGTCGCGACATGGGGACGAAGGCGATGGAGATCCTCCGCGAGCGGACCGGCTCCGGCCTGACCTGACGAATCCAGACCGGAAGGGACCGAAGGGTTCGGCCGGTGTGAAGGGCGACGGCCCGAGCCGGCGTGTCAGCCCGAGCGGGGCGGGTCCGGCGTGGCGGACCGCATCCGGGCCACGAAGTAAGCCGAGAGGCCGAGCAGGGCGACGGCGATCGCCAGGCCGGCGGGCGTTGGCCTGCGCAGCAGCAGGAAGACGGCGGCCGCGGCCGCGAGGAGCACCCGCGTCCGGTAGCGGCGCACGCGGGAAGGGCCATCCCCTCCGGTCTCGAAGGGCGCCGGACCTTCATCGCGCTGCCCGTGCCCGGCTCCCTGAGGCGTTCCGGCCACGCCACCCGCGCGCGCGGCGCGGATCGTCTCGCAGGCCTCGAGAATCGTTTTCAGCTTCTCCTCGGCCTTCTGCCTCAGTCGCGGATCGCCGCCGAACCGGTCGGGGTGCCAGACCTTCGTCAGGTCGCGGCAGGCTCTCTTCACGTCCTCGTCGGATGCGGACGGGTCGAGGTCGAGGAGACGGTAACCGTCGTCGAGGCGCATGGCTTCCAGAGCGGACCTTACGATGCCGGGAATTCGGCCTCAACCCCCATCGTTGTACCGTCGGACCGTTCCGCGCTTTTCGGGGCCGGCACCCGCGAGAGGAGATCCGATGGAGAACCAGTTTCCGAACGTGCTGAAGTTCAAGCCGCCGAACATCCCGGGCGGCCTCGTCCTCCGCGGCGTCCTGGCCGTCGTGGCCCTTGCCGTTCTCTTCTCGGCCTGGTTCACGATCGACCCGGAGGAGGCCGGGCTCGTCCTCCGCTTCGGAAAGTACGTCCGGACGGTGCCGCCGGGTCTCCACCTGAAGCTCCCGAGTCCGATCGAGGCCGTCGTGAAGGTCCCGGTCGAGCGCCAGCTGAAGGAGGAGTTCGGATTCCGGACCGAGGGGACGTCCGGGTCTCGCCGGACCTACTCGCAGCAGGACCTCTCCGCCGAGTCGTTGATGCTGACGGGCGACCTGAACGTCGCCGTCGTCGAGTGGACGGCCCAGTACCGCGTCCGCGATCCCTACAAGTACCTCTTCAAGGTGCGAAACGTCCAGAAGACGTTTCGCGACATGAACGAGACGGTCATGCGCGAGGTCGTCGGGGACCGCAGCGTGAACGAGGTCCTGACGGTCGGCCGCCAGGAGGTCGCCGCGGAGGTCGAGAAGCAGCTCCAGGTCCTTTGCGACCAGTACGAGAACGGAATCAAGGTCGAGCAGATCGTCCTTCAGGACGTCAACCCGCCCGACGCCGTCAAGCCCTCCTTCAACGAGGTCAACCAGGCCCAGCAGGAACGGGAGAAGCTCATCAACCAGGCCCGGGCCGACTACAACCAGATCATCCCGAGGGCCAAGGGTCAGGCCCAGCAGGCGATCGAGCAGGCCGAGGGCTTCGCGACCGACCGCGTGAACCGCGCCCGCGGCGACGCCGAGCTCTTCATCCGGGTTCACGCCGCCTATCAGCGCGCGCCGGAGGTGACCCGGCGGCGCATGTACCTCGAGACGATGAGCCAGATCTACCCGAAGGTGAAGAAGAAGGTCGTCCTGGACGAGAAGATGAGGGGGATCCTGCCCCTCCTGCCGGTCGCCGGTGCGGAGGTGAAGCCGTGAAGGAGATCCGGATCACCATTCTGATCCTCGCGGTCGTCCTGGGGGCCGTCGTCCTCTCGAACACGCTCTACACCGTCAGCGAGACCGAGCAGGTCATCGTCACGCAGTTCGGCAAGCCGGTCGGCAAACCGATCACGACCCCCGGCCTCAAGATCAAGATGCCGTTCACCCAGACCGTGCACGCCTTCGAGAAGCGCTTCATGGAGTGGAGCGGCGACCCGAACCAGATTCCGACGAAGGACAAGCGGTTCATCTGGGTCGACTCCTACGCCCGCTGGCGCATCACCGACCCGCTCCTTTTTTTCCAGCGCCTCCGTGACGAGCGGGGGGGGCAGTCGCGCCTCGACGACATTCTCGACGGCGAGACGCGGAACACGATCGCCAAGCACGAGCTCATCGACCTCGTGCGATCGACGAACCGCCCGTTCGTCGTCGCCGAGGACGTGGCCGAGCTGAGCCAGCCCGAAGCGGCGGAGAAGGTCGAGCACGGGCGCGAAAAGCTGACCAATGAGGTCCTTCAGAACGCCCGGCGCCGTACCGACGACCTTGGCATCGAGATCCTCGACTTCCGGATCAAGCAGATCAACTACGTCGAGGCCGTGAGGCAGGAGGTCTACGCCCGGATGATTTCCGAGCGGAAACGGATCGCCGAGCTCTACCGTTCCGAGGGTGCGGGCGAAGCGGCCCGGATCGCCGGTGAGAAGGAGCGGCAGCTCCGCGTCGTCGAGTCGGAAGCGTACCGGCAGGCCCAGGAGATCCGTGGCAAGGCAGACGCCCAGGCGGCGGACATCTACGCCGCTGCCTACAACCGAGATCCGGACTTCTACCGGTTCCTCAAGTCGATGAACACGCTGAGGGAGAGCATCGATCCGGAAACGACGCTCATCCTCTCGACCGACAGCGAGCTGCTCCGATACCTGAATTCTGCGAAATAAGGGTGATCGTAGAATAGAAAATCAAGACCTGCCCCCCCCTGGAGCGAGGACCTCTTCAGGGGGCTGCTAGAGTTCTCGGACATGAACACGCTTCTCGTTTCCGCGGTGGTGCTCTTTCAGATGGTCTCGTCCCACGCGCCGTCCTCGGCCGGGAACGCGGCGGGAGGCCTGACCTGGACCGCGCCGAAGGAGTGGAGCGTGGCGCCATCGGCCTCCTCGATGCGGGTCGTCACCTACAGGGTGCCGGCCGCTGCGGGGGATTCCGAGGGGGGCGAGGTGGCGGTTTTCTACTTCGGCCAGGGGCAGGGAGGCGGAACTCAGGCGAACGTCGACCGCTGGATCGGTCAGTTCCAGCCGGAGAAGGGGAGCGCGGGGCCGGGCAAGCCGGTTGCGTTCAAGGCCGGCACGATCCCGGTCACGATCGTGACGACCGAGGGGACCTACTCCTCCGGGATGCCGGGAGGGGCGATGACGCCGAAGCCCGGCTGGGCGCTCCGCGGCGGCATCGCCGAGGGGCCTCAGGGACCCGTCTTCTTCAAGATGGTGGGCCCGAAGAAGACGGTCCTGGCCGCGGCGCCGGCGTTCGACGCGTTCCTGAAGGCGCTGAAGAAGGGCTGACCCCGGGCCTTAGCCCGCGCCGTAGGTCGCCGCGAACGGATCGGCGCCGGGGCGACGCTTCACGCCGTGGTCGGGGTTCGCCGCAAGGTGCTCGAGCACCTTCCAGGTGATTTCGGCCCCGGCCCCGGATTTCTTCGCCCACTCCTCGGCGGACCCGAACGTCCCGTCCTCGGCCCGCAGCGCGGCGAGGAGCGCGTGCTGGACGTCGATCACGGCCGCCGCGGCCTTCTTACCGGCCTCGACTCCGGGCTGGTGGTAGGCGTTCACGCCGACCAGGAGCGCATAGAGGCCGACCGTCCGTTCGAAGAGCGCGATCAGCGCGCCGAGGGAACGAGCGGAGACGTCGTCGACGGTGATCGTCACGGACCCGCGCCCGTTTTCAGAGAGCGCCTCGCGCGTGCCGAGAAGGAAGCCGTTGAGGTAGTCGCCGGGAGTGACGTCTTCCTCCACCGCCAGCGACGGCAGCCCGTCTCTGCGGTCCTTCAGCACCTCGATGAAGGTGACGAAGAAATTTGGCACCCCTTCCCGCAGCTGCTGGACGAAGGCGTGCTGGTCGGTCGAGCCCTTGTTTCCGTAGACGGCGATTCCCTGATGGACGGTATTCCCCGCAAGGTCCTTCTCCTTGCCGAGCGATTCCATGACGAGCTGCTGGAGGTAGCGGGAGAGGAGGAGGAGCCGGTCCTTGTAGGGAAGGACGACCATGTCCTTCTTTCCGCGTCCTTCCGTCTCGCGATACCAGGCGAGGGCGAGGAGGGCGGCGGGGTTCTTGCCGACGTCGGCAATCCGCGTCGCGGCATCGCAGGTGCGCGCACCCTCGAGGAGGCCGTCGACGTCGAGTCCCTGGAGCGCGGCCGGGAGGAGCCCGACCGCCGAGAGCTGCGAGGTGCGACCTCCCACCCAGTCCCACATCGGGAAGCGGGCAAGCCACTTCTGCCGCCGGGCCCGCTTGTCGAGCTCGCTGTCGTCCTGTGTCACCGCCACGGCGTGCCGGCCGAAGTCGAGACCCTTGGCCGTGTAGGCCGCCTGCGCCACGAGCATTCCGTTGCGGGTTTCCTTCGTGCCCCCCGACTTGGAGACCACCACGGTGAGTGTCCGGGCGATGCCGCCGGCCGCGGCGATCCGGTCCATCTCGCGGGCGATCCCGTCCGGGTCCGTGTTGTCGAAGAAGAACAGGCGGAGCCGGTCGTCCGCTGTCCCGAGGGCGTCGGAGACGAGTTGCGGGCCCAGCGCCGAGCCCCCGATTCCGATCAGGAGGACGTTCCTGAAATGCCCGGCCGACTCCGGAGCGATCTTCCCGGTGTGGATGTCGGCGGCGAACGCCTTCACGCGGGAGACCGTTTCCTCGATGGCGTGCGAAAGCGCCGGCTCCGGGGCGAGCTCCGGGGCGCGGAGCCAGTAGTGGCCGACGCGGCGTCCTTCGTCGGGGTTGGCGATCCCGCCGGCCTCGAGCGCGGCCATCGCCGAGAAAGCGGCCGGGAACGCCTCGACGAGGAGAGGGTCACTCGTGCTGGCGTGGGCCGGGAGGCACGTCCTGGAGACGTCCACGAGGAGGGGAACTGCGGGAGCGGCGGCGGAGAGGCTCCGGAGCCGTGAAAGGGACTGGTCTGGCACGATTCACCTCGAAGGGGTCGCGATGGGTTCCCCTTAGACTAACCGCAAAGGAGCGTCTCATGGCCGACGGGAAGAGCCTGGTTCTCGGATTCGACGTAGGGGGGACGAAGATCCTGGCGGGAGTCATCGACGAGAAGTGGCAGGTCCGCGGGCGGGGAAAGGTCAAGAGTCCCTTCCGCGGAGGTCCGGCGGAGATGACCGAGGCGCTCATCGCTGCCGCGGACATCGCGCTCGTCGAGGCCGGAGCCGCGCGGAAGGACGTCACCGCCCTCGGGCTCGGGCTTCCCGGGCCGCTCGACGAGGAGCGGACGACGCTCCTTCGGGCGATGAACCTGGGCGTCGAGCGATGGGAGGTCCCCCCGGCCCTCGAACCGGCGTTCCCGGGCATCCCGAAGCGGCTCGAGAACGACGTGCGCGTCGCGGCGCTCGCAGAGGCGCGTCTCGGTGCGGCAAAGGGGGCGCGTCTCGCCGTGGCGATCTGGATCGGCACCGGGATCGGCGGGGCCGTCCTCCTCGACGGGAAGCTCTGGCTCGGCCGGAATTTCAACGCGGGGGAGATCGGCCAATGCTTCGTCGACCTGAAGAAGGCGGGGGACGGGACGATGGACGGGACGCTCGAGGGGATCGGCGCGAAGACCGGCATGGCGGCGTTCATGCGGCGCCGGATCGAGAAGGGGGAGCGGACCTCGATGGCTCGTTCGGTCCTCGAGAAGGACGGCCGCCTCAAGGGCTCGGACCTGCGCAAGGCGCTCGCGGCCGGTGACGCCCTGGTGGAGCAGGCCGTCGCGCGGTCGGCCCGCGCGGTCGGCATCACGATCGCGACCTTCTGGAACGTCTTCTCCCCGGACCTCTTCGTCCTGGGCGGCGGAGTCGCGGAGGACATCGGAGAGGGCTACGTCGAGCAGGTGCGCGTCGCGGCGAGCCGCTACGCCTTCTTCACGGACATTGCCGACGTGAAGATCGTCCGATCGGCGCTCGGGGACGACGCCGGGATTCTCGGCGCGGCAATCCTGGCCCGGGAGGGGCACGATCTGCGAAAGCGAGGGGGCAATTGACGGGCGGCGGCGGGATCGTGAGAATCAAAAGTTCGTGAGCTGTTCCAGCTGTTCCCTCGGCACCCTCGTGAACCCCGGCGGCAACTACGTCGGGGCGCGCCTCGCCGACGCCATGGACGGCAAGACGACGATCGTCTTCGCCGGCGAGGTGGGGGTCCGAACGGGGGAGAGGATCGTCGTCGATACCGAGGACGGACCCGAATACGCCGAGGTGGTGACCCTGACCCCGGTCCTGGCGAAGTCCTGCTCCCAGAAGAAGGCGAAGCGTCTTCTCAGGCTCGCCTCCGACTCCGAGTCGGCCGATTTCGCCGAACGTCTCGAGCTTCAGGAAGAGGCGGCGCGCTTCGCGGCCCGGCGGATCGAGGAGCTGCGTCTGCCGGCCAACCTCATCAAATGCGCCGTGCCGTTCGACCGGCGGCGGATCACCGTCGTCTATTCCTCGGAGGAACGGGCGAACCTGCGCGACCTCTGCCGCGAGATGGCCGACCGCTTCCGGACCCGCGTCGACGCCCGGATGGTCGGCGTGCGGGACGAGACGAAGATCGTCGGAGGCATCGGACCCTGCGGTCTCACCCTCTGCTGCTCGACCTGGCTGAGGAGCTTCCACCCGGTCACGATCCGGATGGCCAAGCTCCAGGGGATCACGCCGAACCCCTCGAAGCTCACCGGGATGTGCGGCCGCCTCAAGTGCTGCCTCGCCTACGAGCTGGAGGGCGGGATCGAGGCGGCCCGCAAGATGTCGAGCAAGGGCCACGAGCGGAGAGACGGCGACAGGAAGGGGCCGGCCCCCGCTCCGCCGGCCGCTTGACCCGCGCGGGCGCCCCGTTCGGGTAGACTTCCCGGGAACCCACCCCTCGAAACGAACTCCCCTCTCAGGAAGGAGCCTGCATGGCATCGGTCCGCAAGCCACCCACGCCGGGGCCCTCGACGGGTGCCCCCGATCCCCTGGACGAGCTGGGACCGCGGAAGCTGATTCGCCCCTCGCTCTCCGAGGTCCGGCGGGAGCCGTCGGCCTCGCGGGGAGTGCGCAAGGGGGCGCCTCCGGACCAGACGAACGCGGAATCGTTCTACTACCTCAAGCAGATGCAGGCCCGCACGCCCGTCGTCATCCGGCTCGTCGACGGCGAGGAGCTCCGCGGCTGGATCGAGTGGTACGACAGGGACGCCCTCAAGCTGAACCGCGAGAACGCGCCGAACCTCCTCCTTCAGAAGCGAGCCATCAAGTATCTCTACAAGGAGGAGGAGGAGCGCCAGTTCCGGCGGCGGAAGGTCCGCACGGAACGCGGCGCCCCCGACGAAGACAAGGGCGGTTCGGTTCCGCCCGCCGTCCCGTCCCGCTGATACGTCTTCCCTTTTCGCGCCCGGGTCCCCGGCACATCGTGCCCGCGGGGGGCTAGACTTCAGGGCATGAAGCCCGAGAACCTCACGCGCGAAGCCCTGAAGAAGTACGCTGCACAGAACCGGGAGGCGTTCGAGGCCCTTCTGAAGGACTTCGTCGAGATCCCGAGCGTTTCCGTCGACCCGACGAAGAAGGACGCGATCCGCCGGAACGCCAGCCTCGCGGCCGACGTGATCCGCAGGTTCGGCGGGGAAGCGAAGATTCTCGAGACCGACGGCCATCCGATCGTCTCGGGGACGTGGACGAAGAACCCCGACTGGCCGACGGTCACGGTTTACAACCACCTCGACGTCCAGCCCGCCTCGATGGAGACGGAGCCGTGGGCGACGGAGCCGTTCACCTTCACGAAACAGGGCGACCGTTACTTCGGCCGCGGGACGACCGACGACAAGGGCCCGGCCCTGACAGCCCTCTACGGGATCAAGGCCGCCCTCGAGGCGGACCTGCCCGTGAACCTGCGTGTCCTGTGGGAGTTCGAGGAGGAGATCGGGTCGCCGAGCTTCGAGAAGGCGATCTCGGCGCACGCCGCCGAGCTCGCAACCGACTCGGTCCTGGTCTCCGACACGATCTGGATCGCGCGAGGCAAGCCCGCCTGTCCCGCCGGCCTGCGCGGCCTGCAGGGGTTCCTCTTCACCCTCGAGACGGGCGAGACCGACCAGCACTCGGGCGTCTGCGGCGGCGCGGCCCGAAACCCGATGGCCGAGCTGATGAAGCTCGTGACCGAGTGCTTCGACGCCACGACCGGGAGAGTGAAGATCCCCGGCTTCTACGACGACGTCGTTCCGCCGACGAGGAAGGAGCTCGAGGACTTCAAGCGCTCCGGGTTCACCGTGGCGGGCTTCAAGAAGGATCATCTCTTCAAGTCGCTGCGTACCACCGACCCGCTCGACCTGATGAAGCGGATCTGGGCGCAGCCGACGTTCGAGATTCACGGCATGACGGGTGGCTACACCGGGCCGGGCGTGAAGACGATCATTCCGCCGCGTGGCGAGGTGAAGGTCTCCTGCCGCCTCGTCCCGAACCAGACGGGCGAGAAGATCGCGAAGCTCGTGACGAAGTTCGTGAAGTCGAAGAACAAGGACGTCGTCGTCCACGTAAAGAATCGCCTCGACCCGTACCAGGGGAAGACGGAAGGGCCTCTCGCCGAGGCGGTGAAGCGCGCGATGCAGTTCGCCTTCAGGCGTGAGCCCGTCTTCGTCCGCGAGGGGGGCTCCATCGGTGCCGTCGTCACGATGGAGAACGTCCTGAAATGCCCGGTCATCTTCCTCGGCCTCTCGCTGCCCGAGCACGGCTACCACGCCCCGAACGAGAACTTCGACTGGGAGCAGGCCTCCGGTGGAATGGCGGCCTTCACCCGTTACTTCGGCGAGGTCGCCGCGCTCGGCAAGCCCTCGAAGATCGCGGCTCCCGGGAGGCGGCCGGCGAAGCCGGCGGCAAAGAAGGCCGGGCTCGTCGCGAAGGGCAAGCCCGCGATGAAGAAGGGGAAGAAGTAGATCCCCGAGCAGACTCAACCCAGCCCGGAACGAGGAAGCCCCCGCGACGAGCGGGGGCTTCTGTTTTGAGCTCCGGTGTGGGCGGACGAGAGCAGGGAAGGACGGAAGGACCGGAGGACCGGAGGACCGGAGAGACAACCGGCCTGAAAATCCCGGCAATTCCTCCGGGGGCCGCGGGCGGTTTGGTACGTCTCACGGCCGCCTGCTGCGCGCGCCCGGCCCGCTTCCGACTTCGCTGCGGCCGGGCGGGGGG
>DIAY01000072.1:24231-26046 GCA_002414905.1 Holophagales bacterium UBA5066
CGAACTCGAGCGGGTCCCCGGGCGTGCTCGGGGGCGGCTCGCGAGTCGCACCGCCCCGCCCGCGGCCGGCGAGCTTCATGCGTTCACGAGAGGAGGAGAGCCGTGGGACGCGGAGGCGCTGCTTCGCCTGCCTCCTGACTCGGCGGCAGGTGAAACAATGTTTCCCGGGATCTTGCGGAAGGCGTCGAAAAGGAGCTCGGATGGCACTCGTTTTCAGCGGCGCGCGTCTTTGCCCTTCTGGCGCCTCGAGATGTCTCGCAAACTCCGTCATCGTTGCTCTCACGACGCTTCTCTTCGTCTGGCCTCTCGTCTGGAATCGGTTTCCCCTCGTCTACTGGGACACCTCTGAGTACCTGTGGCGCTGGGCGACCGTTCGTCCCGGATTCGACCGGCCGATCTTCTATTCGCTCCTGATAGGAGCCTCCCGACCGTTCCCTTTCGGTCTCTACGGAGTCGTTCTCTTCCAGGCCGCTCTCACGGCGACGCTCCTGACGCTGCTGGGACTCTCCGTCTTTCCCGCAGACCGAAGGGCGTCGCGGGTGGCGATCCTCGGCGGCCTCGCGATTGCCGCCAGCCCGACGGCCTTCCATATCTCCACGCTGATGCCGGATGTCTCGACGCTCTGGATCGGGCTCGCACTGCCGCTCATCGTCCTCTCACCGGTGCCGGCTATCGCCTGGTTGGCCGGAGCCGTTACCGCGGTGGCGACGACCTTTCACACCTCGAATCTCCTGATCCTCGTGGGGACGGTGCCGGCCGTCCTGCTTGCCGCTCGCTTTACAGGGAAACCGATGGCGCGCGCCGCGGAGATCCTCGCGTCTGTTCTGGTCTTCCAGGCGCTCGCCTTCGGCTGGAACGCGTCGCGTGCCGGATTGGGGTTCTCTCCGCGGCCAACGGGATCCGAGTTCTTCCTTGCGGCCCGGTTGCAGGAAGGGGGTCTTCTCGAGAGGGCCTTTCGCGAGATAGGCACTGAAGCTTCACCTCGCATCCCGAAAGAGCGCGCCGAAGACTGGGCGCGCCGTCTCGCCTCGAGGCCCAGGAGCGTTCAGGGCCTTCTCTGGGACGCCGAGTCCCCGTTGAACAGGGACTTTCCCGGTTGGCGGGACGATGTGACCGACTACCGCCGAGCCACGGCCGTGCTGCGTCCCGCGGTCCTTCTCGGCCTGATGCGCCACCCGTTCGAGTTCGTGCGGACGGGCTTGGACAACGTCCTGGAAATGGCTCTGGGGCGAAATCAGCTTCAGGGGTTCGTGCCGCACGGGGAGGGCTCGGGCGTACAACGCGTCCTTGCCGAACGCTGGGGCGATGACGTGAATCGTTTTCGGCGGGGACGGCAGGGAAGTGGAGTGACGCCCTTCGACGCTCTCCCGCGGTACACACGGTTCTGGACCCTGGCGACACCAGTGGCGACCGCTCTCGCCGCTCTTCTCGTGACCGTCCTGGCGGGATCGGCGTTTCATCGCGGATTGCGGATGCCGGGTAACTCCCGCGCGGCGATGGCGGCGGCTTTCCTGCTTTGCACTCTGGTCGGGGTCGATCTCCTCGCGTGCGGCGTGTTTGGAATGGCGGCCTCTCGCTACCTCGAAAGAGTCGTCGCTCTCCCGTTCGTGGCGCTTTTCGTCCTCCTCTGTTCGAGGTCTTGACCTCCGATCCTCCGCTTCGCCGCAGCGCGAAATGTGAGCGGGCGGGAGGGGTGTCCTGCGAGCGGCCTTCGAGCACGCGCGGGGCCCCGCGCGGCTCCGCGAGCAGGTCGGCGGATCAGGCGAGCGCGCGTGTCTGACGAGCGAAGCGAGGAGTTCGCGCTCGCCCCGGCGG
>DIAY01000072.1:26169-27479 GCA_002414905.1 Holophagales bacterium UBA5066
CCCGGCGGCCCGCGCAGTGGGGCCGATGCGGGTCGCGCGCGCGCAGCGGCCGCCGTGGGACACCCATGCCGCCCGCGACTTGAAAGCCGGGAGGCAGAGAGCGCCGAGTGCCCGTTCCCTCGTGCTCCCGTGCCCTCGTCGTGATCCTCGTCCGTCAGAAGAGGCCGAGGGCTCCCTTGCCGGCGTAACCAGTCAGCTCGACGTAAGCGTGGCCGGCGGGCCCCGGAGAGCCGGGAAGCGGGCGGACGTCGCAGGCACCTTCCCAGTAGGTGACGCGCGTGGAACGGTCGGTGACGAGCTCCTGGTCGGCGAGGAGGGGGACGACCTCGAGGGCGAGGCTGGCCTTCGGGACCCGGAGGATCCAGCGGGCCGGGTAGACGCCCTTCGAGCGCGGGCTCGTCCAGCGGCCCGTCACCTCGACGGTGAAGTCGGCAGGCGCGAGAGGAGTGGCGTGGCCGTTGCGGTCGACGAGGGTGCCGGAGGAGTGGAGAGTGCTTGCGCCGTCGGGTCCGCGCAGGAGGTAGAGCATCAGGTCGCGGCCGTCCGCCAGCTGGATGGAAAACCAGTCCCACCCGGTCGTTCCCTTCCCGATCGCGCCCGAGCCCCATTCGTGGTCCATCCACGCGGTGCCGGTGACGGCTTGCGCATCGCTTCCGCGCGTGAGCCAGCCCTGCCCGGAAAGCCTCGTGAAGCTGACGTACCGGCTGACGGCGTCGGGTTCGGGAGCCTTTCGCGAGAGGCCGTTCTCGCCGTGGAGCACAGGTGGCTTGAGTGGTGTCAGGAGGAGCGTCAAACTTTCTTCGAGGCCGCCGGTCCGGGTGCTGGCGCTGAGGAAGAGCTTGCCGCCCAGCTCGGTGAGCCGCCAGCTCTCGTTCGCCACGTCGAGGTGGGTCGTCTTTGCGGAGGCGCCGCCGGGCCCGTCGCGGTGAGCCCGTTCGGAGTAGTGGAACGTTTTCCCGTCGACGTCCGTCAATGCGAAGTGCGCCAGGTGGAGGTCCCTGGGCGCGAAGGCGGAGGTGCGCGCTCCCTTCGCCTCGTCGGCGACGCCGGTCCGGAAGAACGTCAGCTGGAAACCGGTGCGGCGTCCGTCGGCGCCGGCGAGATGGCCGGTGACGTACCACCACTCGACGCGGGCGTCGTCGTGGGCCCCGTGGTCGCGGGGAAAGGAGACGGTGGCGCCGGGGTCGAGGGGGCGGAAGCGGCCTGCCTCTGCGGCGGGCGAGGCGGGGGCCCGGCCGAGGAGCACGAGAGCGACCAGAGGTGCGAGGACGGGGAGAGGTTTCTTCACGCCCTGTCTCTTATACACATCT
>DIAY01000221.1:0-6096 GCA_002414905.1 Holophagales bacterium UBA5066
AGATGTGTATAAGAGACAGGCACGGGCCGGCCCATTCAACGCGCTGTTTCCAGGGTTCGTCCGGATAGCGTTCTACGAGCTCGGCCTCCGCGCGCCTCTGCCGCACCGCCAGCAGCGTCGTCACGAGCACGGTCCAGCCCACGCCGCCGAACACGACGATCAGGATCAGGCAGAAGCCGATTGCTTCCCAGCGGAGGATCGGCATCAGGATGGATTCATCTGGCGCGCGGGGATTGACGTGAAGGGGGTACGGCGCCTTCCGGGTCAGGTAGTCGTTCAGCTCGCGACAGGCGTCATGGTGAAAGGTCCCGAGGTTGTCGGGGGCGTACAGCGACACGCGGCTGCCCGTGTACGACTTTCCGTCAAAGGTGTAGGCATACCGGGCGACAACAGATTGACTGCGGGCGTTGCCGCCGGGGTCGGAGGGGATTCCGTCCCGGCATGACTGCGGTCGTCCAAACCCCTGGGGACCAGCCCGATCGTCACACCCGCGTTTACGCCTTCGCCACTCGCGGCGGCTGGGCCTCATCACGCGAGGTGAAGCCCGTATCGGACGTCGAGACCTCCACCGCCGAGAAGCTGTTTCGCCACAAGTTGGAGCAGGAGGGCCCCCGGTTCGAGTTGCTACGCAACCGGGGGCCTCGCTCCGCCGAGCTACTTCGGGGCGTCGCTCGGTTGGAGCCCCAACGCCTTGGCGACACCCGCCCCGTAGGCCGGGTCGGCCTTGAGGCAGTTGCCCACGTGGCGCAGCTTGATCTCCTTGGGCGCGTCGCCCATGGCCCGGGCCGTGTTCTCAAAGAGCGCCTGCTGCTGGGCCGCGTTCATCAGCCGGAAGAGGAGTCCAGGCTGCGAGTAGTAGTCGTCGTCCTCACGATGATTCCAGTGGTCCGCGGCGCCCTCCAGACTGAGCGGGGGCTCGGCGAAGTCGGGCTGCTGCGCCCACTCACCGGCGCTGTTGGGCTCGTAGCCCGGCTTCCCTCCGTGGTTGCCGTCCACGCGCATCGAGCCGTCGCGGTGGAAGCTGTGGAACGGGCATCGCGCGGCGTTCACCGGGATCTGATGGTGGTTCACCCCCAGCCGGTAGCGCTGCGCATCGCCGTAGGAGAAGAGCCGACCCTGCAGCATCCTGTCAGGCGAGAAGCCGATTCCGGGAACGATGCTCGCCGGGTTGAACGCCGCCTGTTCCACGTCGGCGAAGTAGTTCTCCGGGTTGCGGTTGAGCTCCATCACTCCCACCTCGTGCAATGGGTAGTCCTTGTGAAACCAGACCTTGGTGAGGTCGAACGGGTTGTAGGGGACCTTCGCCGCGTCCTTCTCCGGCATCACCTGCACGAACAGCGTCCAGCGGGGAAACTCGCCGCGCTCGATGGCGTCGAAAAGGTCCCGCTGGTGACTCTCGCGGTCCTTGGCGACGATCGCCTCGGCGTCCGCGTCGGTCAGGTTCTTGATGCCCTGCTGGCACACCAGGTGGAACTTCACCCAGGAGCGCTCGTTGCTCGAGTTGAGAAAGCTGAAGGTGTGGCTGCCGAAGCCGTGCATGTGCCGGTACGAGGCCGGGATGCCACGGTCGCTCATGGTGATGGTGACCTGGTGCAGAGCCTCGGGAAGCAACGTCCAGAAGTCCCAGTTGTTGCGGGCGCTACGCAGGTTGGTGCGCGGGTCGCGCTTCACCGCGTGGTTCAGGTCGGGAAACTTGAGCGGGTCGCGCATGAAGAACACCGGGGTGTTGTTCCCCACGAGGTCCCAGTTTCCCTGCTCCGTGTAGAACTTCACCGCGAAGCCGCGGATGTCGCGCTCGGCGTCGGCGGCTCCGCGCTCCCCGGCCACGGTGGAGAAGCGCGCAAAGAGATCAGTCTTCTTGCCTACCGCCGAGAAGATCTTCGCCTTGGTGTACCGGGTGATGTCGTGAGTGACGGTGAAGGTGCCGAAGGCACCCGAGCCCTTGGCGTGCATGCGTCGCTCGGGGATGACCTCTCGGTCGAAGTGGGCCAGTTTCTCCTGGTACCAGACGTCCTGCAGGAGCATCGGCCCGCGGGCGCCAGCGGTCATGACGTTCTGGTTGTCGGGGACGGGGGCGCCGGCGTTGGTGGTCAGCTTCTTCTCGTCGGTCATCGCTTCCTCCTTAGTTGGATCTGTTTGGCCTTTGGTCGTTCCTGGACCCCGGTCCCCCGGTATCCTTTCGGTCTCGACGGGGTTGGACTCTTCCCGAAGATCCCCGTCCGCCGAGGAGGCGCGCGCGCCCTTCCTGCGTTGGTCGCGCATCACCTTATGACAATCTACGACCGCCGCGGCGCTTCCGAACCCCGTGCCTCGAGGCGGTGACGGATTTCCCTGTCACCCCGACCCGGGGCCGGCCCGTCCGGCTCCCCTGCAGCTCCCTGGCTCTTCTGTGCCGCTGCCTTGCAGCCCGTCCGCGAGCTGATGGTTGTTGCCGCCGGGGAGGCCGGTACGGGCAACGAGAGGAATTCAGCCCCCTCTCGCCTACTCTCCGTCAATCACCAGCTCCACCCGGCACCCCTCGAGGCCGCCCGGCGGCACCTCGCAGGACGCAGCCGCCGTCGTCGCGCTGCCGCCCGCCGAGACGAGCCAGAGGCCGGGCGAAGGGACGCGGGTGAAAAAGCTCCCCGACGCGTCGAGGAGGGCGTCCGTCGCCGGCGCCCCCCGAGCGAAAAAGCGACGATCTCCGAGGCGACGGGGCGGCCTCCGCGCCTGACGACGCCGGAGAGAGGGATGCCGTCGCAGCCAAGCGAAAGCCGTGAGGTCTCGCCTTCCCTCACCTCGACGGAGGCGCGGACCCACCCGCTCCAGTCGAACGTCGCGCCAGGCCTTGCCGGGTCACGGAAGTGCCAGCTCCTCACGAAGGTGAACGGGCCGGGCTCGGCGTTCTCGAGGACGAAGCGACCGGTCGTTTCGGGGAGGACCTGGTTCCGGCTCGAGTATTCCCCGCCGGGTCCGTACTCGACCGCGATGCTCGGACGCTCCCACGCGGTCCCACAGACGCGCCCTTCGACGCGTCCCCCGCGGCCGAGGACGAGGTCGACGGAGTCGGTCTCCGAGTCGACCTTCACTGTTTTCGGCGCGAATCCTTTCTTGCTCGCCGTCAACGTGACCTCGGAGCCGGGGACGATCCCGTCGATCCGGAACGACCCGTCCGCCTCCGTGGTGGCCCGCTCGCTCCCGAGGGAAAGGCCCGACCCGGTTCGCCAGAACGCCTCGAGCCTGGCGCCCTCGACCGGCTCGCCACCGTCGTCTTCGCGACGCGGCCCGTCAGCATCCTTCCCTTTCGCAGGACGAGGTCACCGAGGTCGAGCTGGCTCCGCTCCGCCTCCTCGCCGAGGGCGGGCAGGACGAGCAGCTCCGGGAGCGAGCCGGTCTTCTTCGGCGCGATTTGGACCGCCGCGGGTTGCTGCCGGAAGAACGAGAACGTTCCGTCCTCGCGCGAGACGACACTGTCGCGGTGCCCTTCGACGCTCGTGGAGCGGTGCTCGTGTCCCTCGGCGTCCTTGGAGGACGTCGTCGTCGTGTAGGAGAGGTTGATGGAAACGGTCGCAACGGGGCGTTTGTCCTCGTCGACGAGGCGCCCGAAGACGCGCTGCGCGCGGATCGAGACAACCTCGAGGCGTGTCTCACCGCCGAGCGTGCCGCGCGCGTCCTCGTGCTCGGGAGAGGTCACATCCCACGAGAGGACCTCCTCGACGGGGAGACCCTGGACGACGAAGCTCCCATCGCTCCCGGTCCGCGTGCTCCTGTCTGCCCCGAGGGGCCGGGCACCGGGCGCGCCGCCCGCTCGGAGTCGAACTCTCGCGCCCGGCCCCCTGCGGCGCCCTAGCCGCAGTCGCGTGTCACTTGCGCCGCGGAGGCCATCAGCTCCTCGAGCAGCGCGAGCGCGGTCTTGCCGCTCAGCTGGAACGGATCGAGGACCGGGCTTTCCGAGAACCTCAGGATAGTCCCCAGGTTGACCCGGCTCAGGTTCACATTGCCCATCTGCCAGGTCGAGAAACGCCGTTCGCCGATCTCGGCGTAGTCGAGCAACGTGACGTCGCGGTGGCGCGGGTCGCGCTGGATGAGGCCGTACAGCTCGTTCACCGCGGCTCGACCCCCTTCGAGCACCTGGAGGAAGACGCCCCCCTCGACGGAGGTGCAGAGGATGCCGGTAAGGCCGTGAGCGGCGTTGTATGCACAGGCTTTTTCGAGGATCGAAGTGATGAGTGGCTCGTCGATGCGGTCGACGGCGCGGCTGGCGTAGAGGAGGCGAACGAGCATTTCTTCCCTCCCTACTTCGCCCGGCCCGGCAGGAGCGAGAGAAACTCGCGCCTCAGGTCGGGGTTCTTCAGGAACGTTCCGCGCATGACGCTGTTGGTCATCTTCGACTCCGAATCCTTCACGCCGCGCCACTTCATACAGTAGTGGTCGGCCTCCATGACGACGGCGAGGCCGTCAGGCTGCATCTTGTCCTGCAGGAGGTTGGCAAGCTGGGTGATCGCCTCTTCCTGGATTTGCGGCCGGGCCATCATCCACTCCACGAGGCGGGCGTACTTCGAGAGCCCGATCAGGGCAGAGTGCTCGTTCGGCATCACCCCGACCCAGATCCGGCCGATGATGGGACAGAGGTGGTGCGAGCAGGCGCTCCGGACCAGGATCGGCCCGACGATCATCAGCTCGTTCAGGCGGGCCACGTTCGGGAACTCGGTCACCGGTGGCGGCGCCACGTACCGTCCAGCGAAGACCTCCATCAGGTACATCTTCGACACGCGACGGGCCGTGTCCCTCGTGTTGTGGTCGCTCTGGGTGTCGATGACGAGCGCCTGGAGGACCTCCTCGATCTTCTCGGCGACCTCCAGCCGGAGCTGCTCGAGCTCCCCTTCCTCGAGGTAGGCCGCGATGTTGTCGTTCGCACGGAACCGGCCGTGCGCCTTGCGGATACGATCCCGGATCCGGTCGGCAACGGGCGTCCGTCCGTCGCGGACCCTGATCCCGGTCTCTACCACCTCGGTATGACTCGACATGGGATTGATCTCCTGCGGAAAAAGGCTACCACGCGCCCGCGGGTCGCCACGCGACGCCTCGCCGCTCACGAGACCATCGTCGGCGGGCGGCCCGCCGCCATTCCGCCGTCCACGGGGCGGACGGATCACCCCTGCGGCTTGTAGCGGTGCTCTTCGCAGAACGTGGATTGCGGCGTGTGGGCGGGCCGGAAGCAGACCCGGCAGGTCCCGGCCACGGGGGGCGGGCCCGCCGCTTTCGCCGGGTTCCTCTTCATCATCTCCACGAGGAACCCGACGGCGAAGACGCCGGCCGCGACGAGAACGCCGAGGGGGACCGCGAGGAGGGCCGGCACCCCGGCGAGCCCGAGCCCGACGCCCGCGAAAAGGCCGCCGGCCCCGGCGATGAGGATCGGCATCGCCAATCCCCTTCCCGTCGCCTGCTTCTTCCTCCGCTGCGCCGCGAGCGCGACCCGGACGTGCTCCTCGGGGATCCCGAGCTCCTCCGCAAGCGCAAAAACGTCTCCCCCGCTCCTGAGGGCGGGGATCTCGGATTCCTGCTTCAGGGCCTCACCCTGGAGGCGGCTCGCCTCCTGCAGGACCGCGGTCAGCTCGTCGCCCGAGAGATCGATCGACAGCGGGGCCGGTCGCTGCAGCTGCTGCGGGAAGTCCGTGCGCATGGGGTGATTGTAAAGGGCACCGGTCGCCGGGTCGCGAGAGATCCGCTCGAGCCCCCGACCCGCCATGCCGATGGCCAGGAAGGAGACGGCCTGTACGATGTCCGCGTGCAGCATTCGTCGAACACCGCTGGATCCGGACAGCTTCTCCTGACGGGCGCGACCGGCTACGTCGGCGGCCGGCTCCTGCACGCTCTGACGACGCGCGGTCACCGCGTGCGTTGCCTCGCCCGGCGGCCGGAGAGCCTGACCTCCCGGGTCCCCGAGGGCACCGAGGTCGTCGCGGGCGATTGCCTTCAGCGGGAGACGCTCGACCCGGTGCTGTCGGGCGTCCACACGGCGTACTACCTGGTTCACTCGATGGCGGCGGGCGCCGCGTTCGAGGAGCAGGATCGTCTGGCCGCCCGGAATTTCGGCGAGGCGGCCCGCGCCGCGGG
>DIAY01000221.1:6251-9359 GCA_002414905.1 Holophagales bacterium UBA5066
TCGATCGTGCTCGGCTCGGGGAGCCTGTCGTTCGAGCTCATCCGGTCGCTCGTCGAACGCCTGCCGGTCATGGTCTGCCCCCGCTGGGTAGAGACGAAAGCGCAGCCGATCGCGATCGAGGACCTCGTCGCCTACCTGCTCGCCGCCCTCGACCTGGACCCGGGTGAAGGGCGCACGGTGGAGATCGGCGGTGCCGACCAGGTGACGTACGGCGACCTCATGCGGGAGTACGCGGCGCAGCGGGGCCTGAGGCGCTGGCTCATCCCGGTGCCCGTCCTGACACCCCGCCTGTCGAGCCTGTGGCTCGGCCTGACGACGCCGGTCTACGCGCGCGTCGGGCGCAAGCTGATCGAGGGCGTCCGCAACCCGACGGTCGTGAGGGACGACTCTGCCCGCCGGCTCTTCCCCTCAATTGCGCCGATGGGCCTCAAGAGAGCGATCGAGCGCGCTCTCGCGAACGAGGACGAGGAGTTCGCCGCGACGCGCTGGTCCGACGCCCTGTCGTCGGCCGGCACGACGCCCGGCGGCTACGGTGGCCTGCGGGTCGGCGCCCGGCTCGTCGACTCCCGCGCGGTGAAGGTCGCGGCGACGACGGCTCGGGCGTTCGCGCCGATCCGCCGGATCGGCGGCCGCAGCGGCTGGTACTACGCCAATTTCCTCTGGCGCCTCCGCGGCTTCGTGGACCTTCTCGTCGGCGGCGTCGGCGTTCGCCGCGGGCGGCGCCACCCGGAGCTCCTCGCCGTGGGGGACGCGCTCGACTTCTGGCGGGTCGAGGCCTTCGAGCCGGACCGGAGGCTGCGACTGGCCGCCGAGATGAAGCTTCCCGGACGAGCCTGGCTCGAGTTCGAGGTGAGAGAGTGCGAGGGGGGCGCGACGATCCGGCAGACCGCCGAGTTCGACCCCAGCGGGCTCGCCGGCCTCCTCTACTGGTACGGCGTCTACCCGCTGCACCTCCTCGTGTTCCGGGGAATGCTCCGGGAAATCGCCGCCCGGGCGGCGCGTTAGACGCCGGAACGCGGATCGACCCTCTCGATCGCCAGGAGCGAGACGTCGTCCCTGAGGTCGCCGTCCGACCAGCGGCGCACGGCGTCCACGACCAGCTCGAGTCCCTCCCTGAGGGGCAGATCCCTCACCCGTTCGAGCTCGGCCATCAGCCGCGGGGAGCCGAACTCCACCTCCGAAGCGTCGGGCGCCTCGAGGACGCCGTCCGTGTAAAAGTAGAGACGGTCTCCCGGCTCGAGGACGACACTCTCGTCCTGGTAGGTCGCGTGCTCGATCATGCCGATTGGCAGCCCCAGGCCGGGAATCGGCACGGCCGGCCCGGTCCGGGGCATCAGGACGGGCGACGGGTGGCCGGCGACCACGTAGCGGAACTGCCCTCGCCCCCCGTCGTACGCCCCGTAGACGAGCGTGAAGTACTGCCGCGTCCGGTCCATCGGAAACTGCCGGTTCAGCCGCTCGGCCAGGCGCGCGGGCGAAACGATGCCTTGCCCGTCTCCCGTCCCCTCGAAGAGGAGCGACCCCTCCAGCGAGGGAGACAGCAGGTGGTTCAGGGTGAACGACAGGAGGGCGGCCCCCACACCGTGCCCGCTCACGTCCAGCAAATACAACCCGACCGAGCCGCCGGGGAGGGGAAAGACGCCCATACCGTCTCCCGCGAGGTCCGTGCAGGGATGGAATGCGCGGGCCACGCAGAGTCCCGGAAGGTGCAACTTCGGCGGCGGGAGAAGGGACTGCTGGACCCGCGCCGCCAGCCGCAGGTCGTGCTCGAGCGCCTCCTTGGCCTGCCGAAGCCCCTCCTCGGCCTGCCGGCGCGCGCTCACGTCCGACTGGATCCCGATGAAGTGGGTGACCTCGCCGCCCTCGTCGCGGACCGGCGTGATGGATAGCCGGTTCCAGAACGGGGTGCCGTCCCGGCGATAGTTCAGGATCTCCACGACGCACTCGCGCTCCGCTGCGACGGCAGCGCGTATCTCGGCGATTGCGGCCGGGTCCGTGTCGACTCCCTGGAGGAACCGGCAGTTCCTCCCCAGCACCTCGGCGACGGGGTAACCGGTCACGCGCTCGAAGCCCTCGTTCACGTAGATCAGGGGACGGTCCGGCAGGCGGGCGTCGGCGATGGTGACGCCCTCGGCCGTGACGTCGAGCGCCCGGTCCTTCAGGGCGAGCTGATCGAGAGGTGCTCGCTCCTGGAGGCGGGCCGCGAGCCGCAACGTCCCTGTGTGCTCCGGCGGTTCGTGTGAGATGTGCGCCCCCTGCTCTGCTCCGGACCGATGATATGCGCGCGGGGCGTCGATGGGCCGGGTCACGCAGGCGGGCCCGGAAAGGCGGCTATCGCGCGCCTTCGACGAGGAAAAGGTCCGAGAGGATCCGGTGGTAGCTGTAAGCCGAGCAGGAGGCGTCGGGCGTGATGACGACGGAGACGATCTCGACGACACCCGCCGGATCCGGCGGCATCAGCTCGCGGATGACGTCCTTCTGGCCCGACGTCAGGTCGAGGCGAAAGACCTGGGCCGGCACCTCGCCGCGCCGGAAGCCGTAGAGGAAGCGCGTGTCGAACCCGAAGCGGATCGGGCGGTCCTCTGGCGCGAGGCCGGGCACGCTCTCGGCCTCTCCGCCGTCGAGCGGGAACTTGCAGAACTCCTGCTCCGCCGTCTGGGCCACGACGAAGCGGCTGTCCGGCGAGATCGGGAGGGAGCCCAGGCCGATCCCGTCGGGGGTGATGGGCCGCGGCGGCGCGTCGCCCTCGAGGTCCTGGACGAAGAGGCGAAGGCCCTCGGCGGGCCGGTTCCCGGCGATGACCACCCGCTTCCCGTCGGGGACCCAGGTGGGACGGTGGACGCTCAGCTCGTGGCGTGTCAGGGTGCGCGGCTCACCGGCCTTCACCGGCAGGAGGACGATCTCCTTCGGTGTCGCGACGGTCATCGAGACGACCCACCGCTCGTCGGGCGAGAAGCTCCCGCCCATCCCGTCCCCGAGGCGCACCGCCGGCGAGCCGTCGGTCTTCCGGACGTAGACACCCTGGTGGCCGCCCCCGCCTTCGCCCGACTCGTCGAAGAGGAAGAGCTTCCCGTCGCGGCTGATCCCGCGGACGAGCGACCAGTCGAG
>DIAY01000106.1 GCA_002414905.1 Holophagales bacterium UBA5066
GCCGCGGGGACGGTCGACGTCGTCGTCACGAACCCCGCCAGCGCCCCGGCGACGTTGCCGGGGGGCTATACCTACGGCTCGGTCCAGGCGGGGCTGAAGTTCTACACGGTCACCCCCTGCCGCATCGTCGACACGCGCACCGTCCCGGACGGCCCGCTCGCCGGGCCGATTCTCGCCGCCTCCCCTGCCGAGCGGAGCTTCACCATCGCCCCCGGCTGCGGCATCCCCGCCGATGCCAGAGTCGTCTCGGCCAACGTCACAGTGACGCAGCCGGCCGCAGGGGGGACGCTTCGGATCTACCCCACCGACGGGGCGCTCCCGATCGCGACGACGATCTCGTTCGCCGCCGGGAAGACGCGCGCCAACAACGCCATGCTCCTGTTGTCCGCCACCGGGACGCCGGGGCGCGTCGTCGTGAGAAACGACGCACCGGGGACCGTCCACCTCATTCTCGACGTGAACGGCTACTTCAAGTAGGGCTTCCCCTCACTCCTCGAGGAGACCGTGCAGCTCCTCCCGCGTGAAGCGCCGGAGGAGCCGCGGGTCCTCCTCGGGGACGAGGTCGCGGGCGAGGCGCGCCTTCTCGGCGATCAGCCGGTCGATCCGCTCCTCCACCGTTCCCCTCGTGACGAGCGTGACGACCTGAACGCCGCGCGTCTGCCCGATGCGGTGGACGCGGTCCGTCGCCTGCTCCTCGCGTGCCGCGTTCCACCACCGGTCGTAGTGGACGACGACGGAGGCGGACGTCAGGTCGATGCCGACCCCCGCGGCGCGCAGGCTCGCGAGGAAGACGCGGCACGACGGGTCTTTCCGAAAGCGCGAGACCGGCGCCTCGCGATCGACCGTGGCCCCGCGGAGCGTCTCGAAGCCGATCCCGCGCTCGCGGAGGTGGGCCGACATCAGGTCGAGCATCCGCAGGTACTGGCTGAAGACGACGATCTTCAGGCCGCTCCCGAGCGCTTCGTCGAGCAGCTCGACGAGAAGATCCCACTTCCCCGAACCCTCCTCGCCCGGCGGCTCGCCCTCGGGACGGAGGAGATCGGGGTGGTCGCAGAGCTGCTTGAGCTTCGTCAGGAGGGCGAAGACGTGGAGGTAGGGGACCGGGCCCTTCCCCTCGAGCGCCGCGCGGAGCGGCGACCCCTTCTGCTCCAGGAGCGTGCGGTAGAGCGCCGCCTGACCCGGAGTCATCTCGCAATGGCGCAGGTCGTGGATCTTCTCGGGGAGGCCGAGCGCCACCTGGGCTTTCGTACGACGCAGGACGAACGGGCGCACGAGACGCCGGAGCCTCTCTCGCGCGCCTTCGTCCCCCTCCTCGATCGGCCGGACGAAGCCTTTCCGGAACTGAGCCTCGCCCGGCAGATAGCCCGGCAGGACGAAATCCAGGAGCGTGTGCAGCTCTTCGACCCCGTTTTCCACCGGAGTCCCGGTGAGACCAACGACCATCCCCGCCTGGATGGCGCGGAGCGCCTTGTGCGTCGCGGTCCCCCGGTTTTTCACCGTCTGGACCTCGTCGAGGACGAAGAGGTCGAACGGTGAGCCGGCGAGCGCGGCGGCGTCGTTTCGAAGCGTCCCGTAGGTGGTCAGGAGAACTCTCTCGCCCGCTTCCGCCGGGCCGCGCGCGGTACCGTGATGGCGCCGTACCGGGAGGTCCGGAACGAGCCGGCGAAGGATCGCGTCCCAGTGGGGCAGGACCGACGCCGGGCAGACAATGAGAGCCCGCGGCGGGCGGCCCGCCTCCCTGGCCATCGCGGCGAGGAGGGCCACCGCCTGCCAGGTCTTGCCGAGCCCCATGTCGTCGCAGAGGAGACCGCCGAAACCATTCCGGTAGAGGAACCAGAGCCAGGAGTAGCCGATCCGCTGAAAGTCGAAAAGCGGGAGACCGAGCTCCTCCGGAGGCGGAGCCGGAGCGTCAGCCGCGAGATTCTCGAGGCGGACGAGGGCCTCCGCGGAGGCCCCCGCTCCCGTGACCACGTGATCCGGCGGCAGGTACGAACGAAGCCGGCAGACGTCGAGAGGAGACAAATGCAGCCGGACCCGGTCGCCGCGCCCGGAAAGGGACGTTTTCTCGAGGCCGTCCATCCAGCTGAAACGGGGATGCTTCGGATCGAGGAGACCGCCGGCCGCCGCCAGGAGAGTCTCTCCCTTCTTCCGCGCCGCGAGGATCAGCCCGAACGGAATGGCATTGCCGCGGATGCGGTAGACGAGGTCGAGGATGTACCGGCCGCCTTCCTCTCCGAGGGCGACGATCTCCGCTCCCTCCGGCTCGGCCAGTGCGCCTCCTCCGAGCTCGGGGGGGAGCAGCTGGGCCGGCCACGACGCCAGCTCTTCCCGGTGGCGGGAGAGGAAGCGCGCGGCGGCGCTGGAGGGCACGCACGTCTCGACGTCGACGGGGATGCCGACGGGCGAGGGACTCCACTCGCCGTCGAAGCCGAGCGAGACCTGCGACCCCGCCTCCGGCTCGCGGAACGGACGACGGCGCTCCTCGACCACCACGAGGCCTCCCTCCTCCGGCAGAAGGGCGAAGCCTCCGCAGCAGCGGGTGCGCGCCTCCGGGAGCTCGAAGGTCCGCGTCCCTCCCGGCCTCGTCACGACGAGGGCCGGGGTGAGGCGGAGATCGCCGCGGGCGTCGATGGAAAGCCTCAGCGTCGCTTTCGCCGAACCCTCGATCCGCGAGAGGCCCATGGCCGCCAATGCAGCGCCACCGTCGCGGCGGGCGAGGACCTCGAGCGCGGAGGCCTCGAGGCGCAGACGCAGCTCACCCCCGCCGTCCGAGGCGACGAGCCAGGCGCCCGCGGCGTCGGTCTCGACGCGGGTCGCGCACTCCGGCTTCGCCGTGGTGTCGAAGCCCCTCGCCGAAAGGACGAAGAAAATCGATTCTTCGGCGGCCTGTCGCCGCGACCGCACCCCGCGCTCGTTCAGCGTCTTTTCTTCGGAGGTCGTTACGAGTCGGGCGAGCAACGCCTCGCAGCGGAGACGCGAGAAGGAGCCCGCCGTTACCGGTCCGGCCGGGAGGTTCCGCGCGAGACTCGCCCACGGCTCGCCGGGACCCGAGAGGAACGCGAGAGAGAACCCGGCGGCGGTTTCGATACGGACGCCTGCGTGCGGACCGTCGGAATCGGCCACGGCCCGGAGTCCGGAAGGGAAGCTCTCCACGAGCCCTTCGACCGCGCGCAGCCACGGACCCTCCGCGAAGACGTCGCCGGGAAGACGGGCCTCGTCGGAGGCGCCGGTGCGCGCGAGCGCCGCGCCGAGCGCTCCGAGATGCGGGCAGAGGGCGAATGGCCGCTGCTTCGGTGTGCAGGGGCAGCTCGCCGAGAGGAGAGCGCCGGCGGCGTCGAAGACGAGGCTCGTCAGGAACGCCCGTCCGTTCGGGGCGATGACCCGTCCCGCGATCCCCCGCCGCAGCCACGACGGCTCCTCCACCCGGCCTCCCGCCACGAGGAGCCGCAGGGCCGTCTTCAGCCCTTCGCCGTCGAGGCGTGCCCGGACGCAGACCGGAAACCGCGCCTCCTCCGGGCTCTTCAAGCCTCCCAGCGGTGGAACCAGAGAGACTGTTGTGCCACCGGCTCGGCTTTCTTCTCGAGCGCGGCCATCTGAGCGTGCGCCAGCGGCGTGAAGCTCCTGGCGATCGCCACGTTCTCCTCGAGCTGCGTGACGGAGTCGCAGCCGACGATAACGGTCGAGACGGGGAGGGAGAGGACGTAGCGCATCGCTTCGGGCATCGTGAGCGTCCCGGGGCGCGTCGCCTTGATGCGCCCGCGCTGCTCCTCGAGCGGGGGCGGGACGTAGCCTGCGAGGAGCCGTCCGCGGGCGGGAACCTTCATGCCGATGATCCCCATCTCCTTCTCGACGGCGAGCGGCAGGAGCTCGCTCCCGAACGGGAGGTGGTGCGGGTCGGCGGCGTTGATGGCGAGGAGGATCGTGTCGAACGGGAAGCGCCGGACCGCCTCTGCGAGGACGGCGGGGTCGGTGTGCCCCGAGAGCCCGAGGAAGCGGACGAGCTTCTGCTCGCGCGCCTCGCGGAACGCCTCGAGCGCCCCTCCCTTCGCGAAGACCTTCTCCACGTCGTCCGTCGTGCTCATCGCGTGGAGCTGCCAGAGGTCGACCTGGCCGGTCTTCAGGAGCTTCAGCGACGTCTCGAGGAGGCGGAGAGAACCGTCGCGCGAGCGGTCGTGCGTCTTCGTGGCGAGGAACGCCTCGTTCCTCCTTTTCGCCAGCACCTGGCCGAAATACTGCTCGCTCCAGCGCGCCTCGCCCCCGTAGCGGGCCGAGGTGTCGACGTAGTTCACGCCGAGGTCGAGCGCCCTCTCGATGAGCGGTACAGCGATGGCCTCGTTCGCCGGCTTCTCCAGAGCGGCCTGACCGCCCAGGCTGAAGAGGCCGACCCGGAAGCCGGTCCTGCCGAGGTTGCGGGTCGGCATCGCCTCCGCGGTCCGGGGGTTCCACGGGAGCGCGCCCGGCTTCGCCGCCGCCCCCTTCGCCGGATGCGCCGGTGCCGCTGCGAGCCGGCTGGTCACGAGACCCGCGGCGGCAGCCGCCGCAGCGGCTCCGAGCTTCAGGAGGTCTCGCCGCTCCATCGTCCCGTCCGTGGTCGTTTCATCCCGTCCGGCCATCGCGCACCTCCCGCCGGAGCCCCGGCCCGTGAAGTATCTCCCGGAGGTGAACCCGCGTCAGCGGCGCGGCTTTCGCCCGCCGCCCGCTTCGATCTCCGCAACGTGGGCTCGCGCCTGCGCGGCGAGCGAGGGGTCTTCCGCCCGGGCCGCCACCTCGCGAAAGACGCCCAGCGCCGCGTCGCCCTGTCCGGCGTTCAGGAGCCCGACCGCCCCGTTGAACCGCCGGACGAGCCGGTTGTGTGTCACCAGCCGCCGCAGCTCCCCCACGTCCCAGCCGAGGGCGCTCTGCATCTCGGGGTCATACACGAGCGACGCGTGAAGCGCCTCGAGGCGTGTGAGCGCCTCTTCCTCGCGCCCCGCGTCGATGAGGCGGTTCACGAAGTCGACTTCCGCCGGCACGTCGCGACGGACGGGGACGGCGGAGCCCGGAAATGTCAGGGACACGACCGGCACCGGCGGCGGCGCCGGGACGCGCGAGGCGGATTCCGGCGCCTCTGCCGGCGAGGGTTCCCGGCGGCCCTTCACGACGCCGCCGAGGACTCCCGCCGCGCCGGCCCGCGTCAGCGGCAGGAGGCGGCCGACCGGCGGAGCCCCTGCGGGAACGGCGACGAACCGCGCGAGCGGCCTCGATTCGAGAACGTGGCGCCTCGCCCGATCGAGCAGCGCGCGTTCGCTCTCGCCGAAGGCGCCGCGGCACGCGGTCGCATCTCCCGAGCCCCGGGCGACCAGCTCGACGAAGCGGCCGAGCCGCTCCGGTCCGTCGGACGTCTCGTGCAGCAGGACGTGGACGACCGCCCAGGCCTCCGCGCGATGGAGAAGGTCCGTCGCAGTCTCGCCGTCGATCGTCGGTGCGGTGAAGAGGCCCGGACGCCCGGGCGCGAGCCGGCCGGCGCCGAGGCGGGCAACGTGCTCGGGCACGAGGCGTCCCAGCGTCGCCCGGGTCTGTGTCGCCGAGAAGGTCGAGAGATATTCGGCGAGCCCCACCGCGAGCCAGGGCGGGAGCGGCGTCCGCGACATGCGGACGAGGGCGGTGGAGGCCTCGCGCAGGAAACCGGAGCGGGCTTCCTCGTCGCTCGTGGCCGCGATGACGACCCGGCCGCCGGCGGGACTCACCGGCGGATAGCCCGCTCGCGCGAGGTGCGCGGCGTCGTGAACGACGACGGCGACGAGCGGCGGCGGGCCGCCGAACGCCCCCGGGACGAGCCCCGGCATCAGGGCGAAGAGCGCGCGGAGTGTGGCCGCCGTTTCCACGAGCCGCGCGTCGGACGCAGTCCCGACGACCGTAACCCTACCCGTCTCCACCTTTCGCCAGGCCTCCTGGCCGGGGGTGCGAGCCGGCGCCGGCGCGGGGTCCGCAGCGTGAAGAGCCGGAGCCCACCCCGACAGGGACGACAGGAGGGCGAGGGCGAGGCAACGCCGCCATGGCCTTCCCCCTCCCCGTGAGCCCTCCGGGAACGGCGTCACTTCGTTCTCCTCCGTCGCCGAGTATCGCCCGCAGGACGGGTTGCCGGCTGCCGAAGGCGCGATAGCGAAGTCCAAAAGGGGCGGCCCGTCGTTGTAGGGTGGGGAGCCTCTCGTGAAGATTCGAAAGACCGACATACCCGTCCCGGCCGCAGTCGCGGCGACCCTGGCCACCGCGCTGACGATGCTCCTGCTCGACCTGGCGTGGCTGGGCATCGTCGCGCGCGGCCTCTACGCCGCCGCCCTGGGCCACCTCATGCGCCCCGAGGCCTATCTGCCCGCGGCCGCTCTCTTCTATGCCTTCTACGTCGCGGTGATCGTCACCTGGGCGGTCCTCGGCGCAGAAGACCCCCTCGGCTCCGCCCGGCGGGGCGCGGCCCTGGGCTTTGTCGCCTATGCCACCTACGAGCTGACGAACTGGGCAGTATTGCGCGACTGGCCGGCGTGGATCGTTCCTGTCGACATCGCCTGGGGCGTCGTCCTGACCGCCGTCGCCGCCCTGGCGGGGAAGCTCGCCGAGCGGAGCATCCGGGGCACCGGGGGCGTCCGGAGCACGTTCGGGTGAGCTCGCGGGACGAGTCGCGCCTGTCGGTCTGGTCCCGTCGGGCGATCTCTGTCCCGCTCACCCTCCTGCTGGCCGCACTCGCCCTCGTGACGGTCCCGCTCTGGGCTGCTTTCGGCTTCGCCTGGGACGCGCTGAGCGGCGCCATCCGAAAGCGGCCGCGGACGCGAGCGCTCGGGTTCTTCGCGCTCTACCTCTGGTGCGAAGCCGCCGGCATCCTCGCGGCCACCG
>DIAY01000276.1 GCA_002414905.1 Holophagales bacterium UBA5066
TCGAGAAGGCCCACCCCGACGTCTGGTCGACGCTCCTGCAGGTCCTCGACGACGGACGCCTCACCGACGGAAAGGGGCGCGTCGTCGACTTCCGCAACGTCGTCGTCGTCATGACCTCGAACGTCGGCTCGCAGCTCATCCAGGAGCTGCAGGGCGTGGACGAATCCGAGATGCGCAAGGGCATCGAGGCCGAGCTGCGCCAGCGCTTCCGCCCCGAGTTCCTGAACCGGATCGACGACATCATCTTCTTTCGCAGGCTGGGCCTCGAGGAGATCGCCAGAATCGTCGACATCCAGCTGGGGCGCGTCGCCGCGCTGCTGGAAACCCGCGGCGTGACGCTCACCTGGACCGAGGCCGCCCGCCGGCTACTCGCCGAACAGGCGTTCGACCCGCTCTACGGCGCGCGGCCGCTGAAGCGCAACATCCAGAAGCTCGTCCAGGACCCGCTCGCGCTGCGCATCCTCTCGGGTGAGGTCCCGGGTGGCTCGACCGTCTCTCTCGATGCCGGCCCCTCCGGCACCGGCGTCGCCTTCGCGATTTCGGCCCCCCCCGCCGCACCGGCGGCGGAGGAGGCATGAAGCGAGGCTCCGCCCCGACCCCTCAGATGACCGTTCCGGCGGGGGTCTCTTCTTCCTTGAAGAGATCCGTCGAGATGTAGCGCTCCGCCTCGGACGGAACCACGAAGACGATGAGCCGGCCCGCGCTCGCGGGACGCCGTGCGATCTCCAGCGCTGCGAAGGCCGCTGCCCCCGAGGAGATCCCGGCGAGGATGCCTTCCTCCCTGGCGAGGCGGCGCGCGAAGTCGAACGACTGGTCGTTCGTCACCTGGACCACCTCGTCGACGAGCGACGTGTCGAGGTTCTTCGGAACGAACCCGGCGCCCAGCCCCATGATCTTGTGAGGACCCGGCGCGCCTCCCGAAAGGACGGGCGAACCCGTCGGCTCGACGGCCACGAGGTGCACGGACGGCTTCCTCGGCTTCCAGTGCCGGCCGACGCCGGTCATCGTCCCGCCCGTCCCGACGCCCGCGACGAAGACGTCCATCGCGCCGTCCGTGTCGTTCCAGAGCTCGACCGCGGTCGTCGCCTCGTGGATCGCCGGGTTGGCGGGGTTCTCGAACTGCTGCGGCATCGCGCCGTCGGGACCGAGGCCGGCGAGGATCTCGCCCGCCCTCGCGATGGCGCCTTTCATCCCCTGCGCCGCGGGGGTCAGGACGAGCTCGGCACCGAGGAGACGCAGGATCTTGCGCCGTTCGAGAGACATCGACTCCGGCATCGTCAGGATGAGCCGATATCCTTTGGCGGCCGCAGCGAAGGCGAGGCCGATGCCCGTGTTTCCCGAGGTCGGCTCGACGAGGACCGTCCTGCCGGGCGTGGCCTTCCCGTCCCGCTCGAGCGCCTCGATCATGGCGACGCCGATCCGGTCCTTCACCGAGTTGGCCGGGTTGAAGTATTCGAGCTTGGCGGCGACGACCGCTCCGGGGGCCGAGTCCTTCGCCATCCGGTTGAGACGGACGAGGGGAGTGTTTCCGATGAGCTTCGTGATGTCGGACGCGATCCGCATGGCGGCCTCCTTGGTTCCGGGGGTTCCCGGGTCAGATCTCCCAGTCGAGGGCTTCGCGCTCGGCGCGCAGCCGGCGAACCAGCTCACCGACGGTGAGGCGTTGATAGACGGCGAGTCGCGCGCCGGCCGCCTCCGCCTCCAGAGTGTCCAGGAGGCGGTCCAGGCCGGCGCGGCCTGGCACTACCCCCGAGCTCGGCGAGGGGCCGGCGAAAGGCGCCAGGACGGCTGCGAGGGGCGTTTCCAGGAAGTTCGGCCCCGCGCGGTATCCGCCCGTCCGGCCTCGAACGGCCACGAGAAGCCCCATCCGAACGTAAGGTGCGAGAAGCTGGTGGACCGATTCTCGCGAGAGGCCGAGAAGGCCTGCCAGTTCGGCAGCGCTCTGGTCGCTTCCCGGAGTCGACCCGATCTCCGCCACCGCCCGGATCGCCTTTCTCTGTCGATGAGTTAAAATCTTGAAATCCTCATTCAACTTTACTAACATTATTCTGAGGCCGATTTTCGAGATGTCAAGACACCTTCTCCTTCCCGTCGTTGCCGCTCTTCTCGTCTTCTCCCCGTCCGCTTCCGCCCAGCGCAGAGAGGTGGACACCCCGCGAAGCGAGGCGGAGCTCCGCCGGGGAGGCGACGACCTCCGCCGCGACCACATCGTCCGCGCGGTCGAGCAGATCGGCCCCTCGGTTGTGAACATCTCGGCCGAGCGTCTCGTGCGACGCCGGGCCAGCCCTCTCGATTTCTTCGGCGCGCAGGGTGACCGGGCGCGACGGTCCGAATCGCTCGGCTCCGGCGTCGTCCTCGACGCCTCGGGAATCGTCGTGACGAACGACCACGTCATCTCGGGTGCTTCGAAGATCTACGTGACGACGGCGGACGGCCGGGAGCTCGAGGCCGAGCTGCTCGGTGCCGACGCCGACAACGACCTCGCCGTCCTGAAGGTGGACGGGCGGGGGCTGAAGCCGGTGCGCATCGGAACGACCTCCGATCTGATGATCGGCGAGACGGCGATCGCCGTCGGCAACCCTTTCGGCCTCTCGAACACCGTCACGATGGGCATCGTCTCCGCGCTCCAGCGCACCGTGAAGGGCGAGGGGCGGACCTATACCGATTTCATCCAGACCGACGCGGCGATCAATCCGGGAAACTCGGGCGGAGCCCTCTGCAACGTCCTCGGCGAGCTCATCGGGATCAATACGGCGATCGTGGGCGGGGCGAACACCATCGGCTTCGCGATCCCCGTCGAGCGGGTCCGGCGGATCGCCGACGACCTCCTGCGCTTCGGGGAGGTCAAGCCCGTCTGGATCGGGGTCCGGGGGACGACCCTCACGACCGAGCGGGCGCGCCCGAGCGCCCGCGGCCTGGGGATGCGCGTCCGGTCGGTCTATCCGTCCTCCCCCGCCGAGACCGCGGGCCTGGAGCCGGGAGATGTCGTCGTCTCGCTGAACGGACGGCCCGTCGAATCGCGAGAGGACTTCGACACGTTCCTTTCCGCAGTCGCGCCCGGGGGGCCGGTGACGCTGGAGGCCCGGCGCGGCGAGCGATCCCGCACGCTGTCGATGAAGGCGGCCCGGATACCGGAGGACCTCGGCCTCGAGATCCTCCGGCGGGAGATCGGGATCTCGATCGCGCAGGTTCGCAGCGGGCTCGCCCTGACCTCGGTGGCGCGCGAGTCCCCCGCGGACCGCAAGGGCCTCGAGCGCGGCGACTCCCTCCTGGTCGTCAACGGCTCGAGGGTCGCGACGCTCGAGGACGCCGCCCGCGCCGTCGAGCGCGGTTATGGACGCTCCGGCCTCGTCCTCGTCGTCGGCCGCGGCGGGTACGCCTACAACGTGACGTTCGCCCTCGACTGAAGCGCGCCGGGGCGGGCCCAAGGGCCCGCCCCGCGCTCACCTCCGGAGGCGCAGCTCCGAGACGACGATCCCGAGGAGGACGAGGCCGCCTCCCCACGCCTCGCGCTCCGAGAGGCGCTCGCCCAGCGTCACCGCGGCGAAGAGCGCCGTGAAGACCGGCTCGAGGGCGAAGATGACGGCCGCGTGGACGGCCGGCATCCGCGCCTGGGCCCAGGTCTGCACGAGCGACGTGACGACCGACGCGAGGATCCCCATCCAGAGGATCGCCAGGATGAGCCTCGGCGTGAAATCGAGCGGCCGCGCCTCGGCCACGAAGAAGGCTTCGGTCCTCCCGAGGAAGGGAGTGAGGAGGAGCCGGCCGAGGAGGACTCCCGCAAAGGCGAAGACGATCTGCCCCGCGGAGTAGACCCTCACGTCGTGCTTCGGCGAGGCGACGCCCAGCTCCACGATGATGACCGCGTAGACGAGCGCCGTCAGGAAGACGAGGAGGTCGCCCGGATCGAGTCCCGTCGCTCCCGTCGGCCAGGACATCAGGCCGAAGCCCCCGGCAGCCAGGACCAGGCCGAAGAGGTTCGATCCGGAGGGCACCTGCCGGTGAAACAGCCACCCGGCGATCGGGGTGAGAGGCACGGAAAGGCCCGTGATGAACGCGGCCTTCGAGGCGGTCGTGAAGAGCTGGCCGACGAGCTGGCAGCCGATGCCGAACGCGAGCAGGAGTCCGATGAGAGCGCTGTCCTTCACCACCCCCGGCGTCCACCGACGGCCCCGGGCGAGGAGGACCAGAATCAAGGCGGCGACCCCGTAGCGAAGGACGAGGAAGAGCAGAGGCGGGGTGTCTCTGAGGACGAACTCGTTGACGACGAACGTCGAGCCCCAGATCGCCGTCACGGCGACGAGGGCGGAATCCGCGAGGAGCGCCTCACGGCGGGGCACGTCCGGCAAGCTCACAACCGGCGATGATACGGGCTCGCTTCAGACCGGCAGTTATCATCATAAGCTCATGACTCCGGCCCCTCGCGTCCGCTTCGCCCCCTCGCCCACCGGCTCCCTGCACGTCGGAGGCGCCCGCACCGCCCTTTACAACTGGCTCTTCGCCCGCCGCCACGGCGGCACCTTCATCCTCCGGATCGAGGACACCGACGTCGACCGGAACCGTCCCGAGCTCGTCGACCAGATCCTCGAGGCGATGACCTGGCTCGGCCTGACGTGGGACGAGGGACCGTACCGCCAGAGCGAAAGGTACGGTCTCTACCGCGAGGCGGCCACGCGGCTTCTCGCCGAAGGGATGGCCTACCGCGCCTTCGAGACCTCCGAGGAGCTCGAGGCCGCGCGAAAGGCGGCCGACGCCGCCGGCGAGACGTTCCGCTACTCCGGCGCCGGGCGGGCGATCCCCAGCGAAGAGTCGGACCGCCGCGCCGCCGCGGGCGAGCCGTTCGTCATCCGCCTGAAAATGCCGAACGAGCCGATCGTCGTCGACGACCTCGTCCAGGGGCGGGCCGAGTTCCCGGCCGGCTCGCTCGACGACTTCGTCCTGATGCGCTCCGACGGCCACCCGCTCTACCACTTCTCCGTCTGCGTCGACGACGTGGCGATGAGGATCACGCACGTCGTGAGGGGCGTCGACCACCTCCCGAACACGCCGAAGCACGTCGCGCTCTTCCGCGCTCTCGGCGCCGAGGCACCGAAGTTCGCACACCTCGGGATGATCCTCGGCGCCGACGGGAAAAAGCTCTCCAAGAGGCACGGTGCGGCCGGCGCGGAGGAGTTCCGCGCCCAGGGGCTCCTCCCGGAGGCGCTCGTCAACTTCCTCGCCCTCCTCGGCTGGTCGCCGGGCGAGGACCGCGAGCGGATGACGGTGGCCGAGATGGCCTCCCTCTTCTCCCTCGAGAGGATCGGGCCCTCGCCTTCGCGCTTCGACCACGAGAAGCTGGCCTGGCTGAACGGCCAGTACCTCCAGGACGTCGCCGAGCCGCGCCTCCTCGAGCTGCTTCGCCCGTTCGGCCTCCCGGAGGCGTGCCCGGAGGAGACTCTCCTGCGCGCGCTCCCGCTCCAGAAGCCGCGTGCGAAAACCCTCGTCGAGCTCGCACAGGCCCTCGCGGTCTACGGGGAGGACCCGGCCACGTACGACCCCGCCGGCCTGAAGAAGTTCGGCAAGGCTGCGAACGCACCTCTTCTCAGGACGTTCGTCGAGCGGATCTCGGCCCTGCCGTCTCTCGGGCACGCCGGAGTCGAAGAGGTCGCCCGCACCCTCGCGGCCGAGTCGGGCGTGAAGCTCGGCGATCTCGCTCAGCCCGTCCGGCTCGCCCTGACGGGTACGCTGGCCTCCCCTCCCCTGTTCGAGATGATCGAGGTCCTCGGGCTCGAGACGACCCGGCGGCGCGCCCTCGCGCTGGCGGCGAAGATCGAGGCCGAGGCCGCTCCGAGCTGAGGTAGCGATGGAAGAGAAGACGACCCCCGCGCCCGAGACTCCCGGGAAAGACTTCATCCGCGAGATCGTCGAGGACGACCTCCGCTCGGGACGGCACCAGGCCGTCGCCACCCGCTTCCCTCCCGAGCCGAACGGCTACCTCCACATCGGCCACGCCAAGTCGATCTGCCTGAACTTCGGCGTCGCGAAGGAGTACGGCGGCACCTGCAACCTCCGCTTCGACGACACCAACCCCCTCAAGGAGGACGTCGAGTACGTCGACGCGATCGAAGCGGACGTCCGCTGGCTCGGCTTCGAGTGGCACGGGATGTACTACGCCTCCGACTACTTCGGGAGGCTTTACGACTTCGCCGAGGAGCTGATCCGCCGCGGGAAGGCCTTCGTCTGTGACCTCACCGCCGACGAGGTCCGTGCGACGCGTGGCACGCTGACCGAGTCCGGCAGGAACAGTCCGTATCGGGACCGTCCGACAGAGGAGAGCCTCGACCTCTTCCGCCGGATGCGCGCCGGCGAGTTCGCCGACGGCTCCCGGACGCTGCGGGCGAGGATCGACATGGCGTCGCCGAACATCAACCTGCGCGATCCGGCGCTCTACCGGATCCGCAAGGCGACGCATCACCGGACGGGCGACGCGTGGTGCATCTACCCAATGTACGACTACGCCCACGCTCTCTCGGACTGGATCGAGGGAATCACCCACTCCCTCTGCACGCTCGAGTTCGAGGACCACAGGCCTCTCTACGACTGGTGCCTGATCGCCCTCGACCTTCCGAACCGGCCCCGGCAGATCGAGTTCGCGCGCCTCAACGTCACCTACACCCTCCTCTCCAAGAGAAAGCTGCTCCAGCTCGTGACCGGCGGACTGGTCAAAGGCTGGGACGACCCGCGCATGCCGACGATCGCGGGCCTTCGCCGCCGCGGCTTCACGCCCGAGGCGATCCGCGACTTCGCCGACCGGATCGGCGTCGCCAAGCGCGACAGCCTCGTCGACGTCGCGCTCCTCGAGCACTGCCTGCGGGAAGACCTCAATCGACGTGCCCCGCGCGGCATGGCCGTCCTCGACCCGCTCAAGGTCGTCCTGACGAACTGGCCGGAGGGAACGGTGGACGAGCTCGAGGCCGTCAACAACCCGGAGAGCCCCTCGGCGGGGACGCGACGCGTCACCTTCTCGCGTGAGCTCTACATCGAGAAGGACGACTTCCGCGAGGTGCCGCCACCGAAGTACCACCGCCTCTCGCCGGGGCAGGAGGTGCGCCTGCGCTGGGGCTTCATCATCCGTTGCGAGGAGGTCGTCAAGGACCCCTCGACCGGCGAGATCGTCGAGATCCGCTGCTCGTACGACCCGACGAGCCGGAGCGGCGGCGAAGGTGCCGCGCGCAAGGTGAAAGGGACGATTCACTGGGTCTCGGCGGCGCACGCCGTCCCTGCGGAGGTCCGGCTCTACGACCGCCTCTTCACGAAGGAGCTCCCCGACGACGCGCCGGAGGGGAAAGACTGGCTCTGCAACCTCAATCCCGACTCCCTCGAGGTGAAGGCGGGGTTCGTCGAGCCCACCCTCTCGAATGCGGCCGCGGGCGCTTTCTTCCAGTTCGAGCGCCTCGGCTACTTCTCCGTCGACACCGACTCCCGGCCGGGTCGCCCGGTCTTCAACCGCTCCGTCGGGCTGCGCGACTCGTGGGCGAAGATCGAGAAGAAGGGACGCGGGGCCTGAGCGCAAGTCCGTGACCGGGGAGGCGATGGCTCCTGCGCCCGCAGGCCGGCGGCTGCTCCTCTGGGCACCCGTGGTGGCGATGCTGGCGATTCAGGTGATGCTCTCCTCGCGGGGCCGGCTGCCTCCCCTTCCCCTCCTGCGCTCGGTTCCCGCCGGCGACAAGATACACATCT
>DIAY01000021.1 GCA_002414905.1 Holophagales bacterium UBA5066
CGAGCGGCTGCGTCGAAGCGTTTCATACGTCCTGGCACCCCGCCGGGTCCTCCTCGCACCCGGAAGGGGCGCCGAGGTCACGCTCGAGCGGTCCCTGGCCCGAGCGGTACCGCGATGACGCGAAGACTGCTGACCATCGCGGCCGCGCTCCTCCTGATCTTCGGCTTCGCCTCGGCGACGTTTCTGGCCCTGCGCCAGCCCCTTTCTCTCGGCGACTACCTCGCGGTCTGGGGCCTGAAGGCCCGGGCAATCCACGCTTCGGGCGAGCTCTCGGCCGTCTTCCGGGTCGATCCCGCAGGGGATTTCTCCCATCCTGAGTACCCCCCGCTCTGGCCGCTCGTTCTCGCCGGAACGGCCAAGCTCCTCGGTCGGTACGACGAGCTACTTTTGGCGCTCCTGCGCCCGCTTCTTCTCGCCCTCGCAGCCGGGCTGACGCTCCTGCGGACACGCGCCCCTCTTCCCGCGCGCCTCCTCGCCGCCGCATCGCTCACCCTGCTCCCCTACTTCCAGACGGCGGCCTACACCGGCTACGCGGAGACGCTCCTGCTGGTCCTCGTTCTGGCGGCGGTCTACCTGCTCGAAAGCCCCGCCCCTACAGCGCTCACGCCGGTCGCCGCGGGGGTCCTCCTGGCTCTGGCGTCGTTGACCAAACAGGAAGGAGTCCTCGTCCTCCTCGTCGTCGCAGGCCTGCTGGCCGCCAAGCGCCGCCTCCGGGACGCCGGGATCGTTGCCGGACTCGGACTCGGCCTCGGAGCTCTACCCTGGTCCCTTTACCGTGCGACCCATGGCGTCCCGGGCCTCGCCGACTTCGGGCTCGCCGCGTTCCATCCGGTGAAGCCTCTTCGGGCGCTGGCCGCGCTCGGCGATCTCGCTCTCCTCCCCGCGCTGCCGTGGCTCCTTGGCGTCGCACTCGTCCTGGCCCTGGCCCCCGGCGTGCGACGGGACCGGAGGCCGCTCTTCCTCGGAGCTGCGGCCTTTGCGGGGCTCCTCCTGGCATCGTTCGCGTTTGCGCGCCCCGACGTGACGTGGCTCGTCACCTGGACCTGGGACCGCCTTGCGCTCCTGCCCGTGGCGGCCGTCCTGCCGGCGCTCTTCGAGGCCGCAGCGGAGCCGTTCGAGCCGGGCCGGGCGTAGCCGCGCTCAGCGGTCCCGGCGGGGGCGCCGGGCAGTCGCGGCCGGACGAGCCCAGTCGCCGCCCTTCCCGCCCGTCTTCGAGACGAGCTCGATCGGCCCGACGACGATTCCCTTCCCGGCTCCCTTGCACATGTCGTAGACCGTGAGCGCCGCCGCGGCCGCCGCGACCATCGCCTCCATCTCGTAGCCGGTCTTTCCCGTCCCGCGCACCGACGCGACGATCTCCACGCTGCGGCTTCGCGCGTTGCGCGTGAGGGCGACGTCGACGCCGTCGAAGACGAGCGGGTGGCAGAGGGGAATCCAGTCGGACGTCCTCTTCGCGGCCTGGATCCCCGCGAGACGCGCAACGCCGAGAGCGTCCCCTTTCCGGTTCTCGGAGGTGTCGAGCGCCGACCATGCCGCGGGACCGAGGGTGACGACGGCCCGGGCCGTGGCCGACCGGAGCGACGCCGTCTTGGCGGAGACATCGACCATCCGCGCCGCGCCTTCGGCGTCGAGGTGCGTCAGTTCAGGCGTTCTCTTCTTCGACGGCACGGTACTCCTCCGGGGTGTTGACGTTTCGGAAGGCCCCGGGAGTGAAGCCGGGAAGGAGCGTCGTCTCCTCCTCGGAGAGAACGAGAGCGCGAGTCGCTTCGACAACCCGGCGCAGCGAGAAATCGCCCTCGGCTACGGCGAGGCGCAGCGCGGGAAGCGCGAGTCGGGACCAGGCCGCGCAAAGGGGCTGCGGATGCCCGGCATCGGCCGGGACGACGGCGGGGGCGCCGGTGGATTCGAGACGCGCGAGGAGCGCCGACAGGAGCGTCTCCGGGACGCGCGGAACGTCGGCAGCCAGGACGACGGCGAGCTGGTCCGGGCTCCACTCGAGCGCCGCGAGGAGGCCGTGGAGAGCCGCCCTGTCCGTCGCGAGGTCGACTACGAAGGGATACCCGAACGCCGCGAGCGCGGCGGGGTCCTTGCCGACGAATGCGACCCGCCCGCAGACCCGCTCGAGCTTGCGCGCCTGCAGGGCCGCCATCGGCACCCCTCCTACGGGGAGAAGGGCCTTGTCGCGGCCCATGCGCGTCGAAAGACCGCCGACGAGGACGAAGCCGTACGCCAACCCCGGCTCGCCGTCCTACACCAGCTTGAGGAGGTGCCCCATCTTCGCCTTCTTGACGGACAGGTACCCCCGCGTCGAATCGGTCGGAGGAATCTCGAGAGAAACCCGCTCGACGATCTCGAGGCCAAAGCCGTCGAGAGCGACGTACTTCGACGGGTTGTTCGTCAGAAGGCGCATCTTCTTGACGCCGAGATCCCGTAGGATCTGGCAGCCGATGCCGTAGTCGCGGACGTCGGACGCGAAGCCGAGCGCCTCGTTGGCGGCAACGGTGTCCATCCCCTGGTCCTGGAGGTCGTAGGCCCGCAGCTTGTTCAGCAAGCCGATGCCGCGACCTTCCTGGAGGAGGTAGAGGAGGACGCCCTTTCCCTCGTGGGCGATCATCTCGAGCGCGAGGTTCAGCTGCTCGCCGCAGTCGCATCTCGCCGACCCGAACACATCGCCCGTCAGGCAGGCGGAGTGGACGCGGACGAGGATCGGGTCGTCTTCGCTGATGTCACCCTTCACGAGTGCGAGGTGCTCCTCGTTCGTCAGGTCGGAGCGATAGGCGATGACGCGGAAATCGCCGTTGCGGGTCGGGAGGCTGGGGGAGGCGACGCGCTGGATGAGCCGCTCGTGGTGCATCCGGTGCCGGATGATGTCGGCCACGGAGACGAGGGGGATGCCGTGCACCTCCGAGAAGCGGAGGAGGTCGGGAACGCGCGCCATGGCGCCATCCTCGTTCAGGATCTCGCAGATGACGGCCGCGGGCATCAGCCCCGCAATCCGCGCGAGGTCGATTGAGGCCTCGGTGTGGCCCGCACGCTTCAGGACACCCCCCTTGCGGGCGCGCAGCGGGAACATGTGGCCGGGCCGGAGCAGGTCGTGCGGCTTGCTCCGCGGGTCGACCAGGGTCCGGACCGTCTCTGCCCGGTCGGCGGCGGAGATTCCTGTCGTCGTCCGGCCTCTCGCCTCGACGGAAACGGTAAAGGCCGTTCCGTAGCTCGAAGTGTTCTCCTCGACCATGGGAGCGAGGCCGAGCTCGTCGCAACGCTCCTCGGTGAGAGACACGCAGACCAGCCCGCGGCCCTCGCGAGCCATGAAGTTGATGGCCTCCGCCGTGACGTGCTCGGCCGCGAGGCAGAGGTCGCCCTCGTTCTCGCGGTCCTGGTCGTCGGCGATGATGACGAAGTGGCCCTGCCTGAAGTGGTCGGCGGCCGCCGGGACAGTGACGAAACCCAAGGAGGAACCTCCCGGCCGCAGGTCGCGGCCTGGCGTCAATTGTAGCGGGGCGGCTCCTGCGGCTCCGGACCCTCGGCCGCGCGCACCTTCCCGGCCCGGAAGGGGTGGCTCGAGAGGACCGAGCGCTTCGAGACTTCCCGGATGAGCGTCTTGAGAAAGACCTCGAACTGGTGGGCGGCCGGAAGGAACGCGCGAGGCGTCCGTTCCCGGGAGAATCCCGTGAAGAACCGGTCGAAGAGAGACCAGTCCTTGAACATCAGGTGCTTCATCGAACCCCTGCGGAAGGCGTCGAGGGTGTCGATCATCGACCGCAGCGCCTTCTTGTCCGCGCCCCGGGAGAAGGCCTGGACCGCCTGGAGGAGAGTCCAGAGGTCGTCCCGAAGCTTGAGGCTCTGGTCGAGCTTGGTGCGGTACTCGGGAAAGAGGGCCCGTCCGTCGACGTCCGAGGAGAAGGTCTCGGCAAGGCCGATCACGCTCTGCTGGAAAAGGTCCTTCAATATCCCCGAAGCATCCTCCATCCGGGCGTAGACGAGCTTGGGGTCCTTCATCAGGACCACGTCGACGAGCTCGAGCTCCATCACTTTCTTCACTTCCATCTCGACGGAGAAGACGAGACGCTCGAGGCCCGCTCCAACCGGCGAATCCTCGGAGAAGCGCGGCAGGAGCCTCTTGCGGATGAACTCGCAAAGACCGGCCGCCTGGGCCCGGATGAGGCTGAAGACGAGGAGCGCCCGCTTGATCGT
>DIAY01000171.1:0-11981 GCA_002414905.1 Holophagales bacterium UBA5066
CCACGCGCGACACGGCCACGGCCCGCCGTCTGGCCGATCTCTACGGCGCCACCGAGGAAGAGGTCACCTCCAGCCTTCCGTTCCTGAGGAGCCGGCCGTGAGACGGCGTGCCGGAGCGCCGGACGACCTCGTCGCAGGCCTGGCCGGGCGAACCGAACCGGCGCTCGTCTTCCTGACCGGGCCGCGCGGGGCCGGGAAGTCCCGTTGGAGCGAGCGACTCGCCGCATCGGCCCGCGAGGCAGGTCTGGCGGTTGCCGGCCTCATCTCCTCGGCGGTGATCGAGGCGGGGGTGAAGACGGCCATCGACCTTCTCGACCTCGCCACGGGAACGCGCCGCCGCCTCGCCGACCGGCCTGCACCGGGCGTGCCCGGCACAGCTGGGCTGGGATGGCGCTTTCTGCCCGACACGCTCGCCTGGGGCAACGAGGTCCTGGAGCAGACCGGACCGTGCGACCTCCTCGTCCTCGACGAGCTGGGCCCGCTGGAGCTCGGAGGCGAGGGTGGCCTCTCATCGGCCTTTCGAACCCTCCAGGCGCGCCACTACAGCCTCGCGGTCGTCGTGGTGCGGCCCGAGCTTCTGGCGGAGGCTCGCGAGCGCTGGCCGTGGGTGGAGGAGGAGCTCGAGGTGGACGGACGGGGAGAAGAAGAGCGGATGACGACCATCCTCGATATCGACTTCGGCCGGCTCTACCGCGAGCACTTCGCCGCGAGCGGCGGCCGCGAGAAGCCGCCGGAGGCCTGGGACGCCCGCGCCGCGGAATTGAGCCGTGAGGCGGCGGGAAGCCCCTACGTCGACGAGTTCGTCCGCCGCATGGACCTTTCCGGCTGCACCACGCTGCTGGACGCCGGCTGCGGCCCGGGCGCCATCGCGCTGGCCGTCGCCGGACGGCTCGCCCGCGTCTGGGGCCTCGACTACAGCCGGGGCATGCTGACCGCACTGGGCGAGAACGCCGCGGCCCGGGGTCTCGGGAACGTCGAAGGAATCCTGCGGGCCTGGGAAGACGACTGGTCCGACGTGCCGGCGTGCGACGTCGTCGTCGCCTCCCGTTCCACCCTCGTCCGGGACATGGAAGACGCCCTCTCGAAGCTGGACGCGAAGGCGAACCGCCGCGTCTACCTGACGAGCCTGGTCGGAGGCCGATTCGTCCCCGCCGAGATCCTCGAAGCCCTCGGGCGCGAGCACACGCCGCTGCCCGACTACATCTACGTCCTCAACATCCTCTACCGGATGGGCCGCCATCCCCGGCTCGACTACATCCAGACCGGGCGCCGCCGTCCCGTCGCGCCGGACCTCGACGCCCTCGTCCGCCAGGTGGCGGCCTCCGTGGGCGAGCTGAACGACGCCGAGAAAGAACGCCTCTCGGCCTGGTACCAGGCCGATCCGCAACGGGCACGGCTCGTGGACACCCCTCGCCGCTGGGCCTTCATCTCGTGGGAGACCCGGATGCCATGATGCCCGGCCATGAGTGACGCGGTGCGTCCCGCCACCGCGTCGAGCGGCGAGCCGGTGCCCAGCCAGGCCGTGCTGGAGGCCGTGAGGACCGCCGAGCACCCCCGCTGTTTCGTCTGCAGCTCCGAGAACCCCGACGGCCTGAAGCTGAAGTTCCGGGTCCAGCCCGACGGCTCCGTCCTCGCGTTCTTCCCGTGCCGCCCGCTTTTCCAGAGCTATCCGGAGACGCTCCACGGAGGGATCATCTCGGCCCTCCTCGATGCGGCGATGACGAACGCCCTCTTCTCGATCGGAATCGTGGCGGTCACCGCGGAGCTCACCGTTCGCTTCCTCGCCCCCGTGAGCCTCGACCGTGGTGCGGTCGTTCTGGGCGCCATCGATAAGACCACGTCCCACCCGCTGTACTACGTACGGTCCGAGCTTGCGCAGGACCGCAAGACCCTCGCGCGCGCGACGGCGAAATTCCTCGTCAGAGACGCACTGTAGGGAAGCACCTGGATGCCACGAGGGAGAGAATGGCGACGGACGACCCGGCCTCGACGAACCTGACTGATCGCCTCCGCGCGTTCCACGGCCGGACTCAGCGCTACCTTCAGGCCGGGCACGACCGTTTCGCCGCGGCCCGATTCGTGGCGGAGGCCTTCGGCCCGCTGCCGGGTCCCGCCCTCGATGTCGGCACCGGTAAAGGCCTTCTCGCCATGGCGCTGGCCCAGCGGGGCCTCGACGTCGTGTCGGTGGACGTCGACGCGAGCGAACAGGAGGTTGCGGCGGCCCTCGTGGCCGAGGCAGGGCTCTCCGGGCGGATCCGCTTTGTCCTCTGCGACGCGCGGGCGCTCCCTTTCCCCGACGGCGCCTTCAGCGGCGCGGCGATGATGGACGTTCTCCATCACCTCGCCGACGCAGGCCCTGTCCTCGCCCAGATGGCGCGGGTCGTCGGCCCTGCCGGCCGGATCGTGGCCGCCGACTTCACCGAGGAAGGCTTCGATCTCGTCTCCCGCATCCACCGCGAGGAAGGGAAGGAGCACCCTCGGAGCGCAGTCACCGTCGAGAGAGCGTGCGCGGCGCTTCACGAGTCGGGATGGATGCGACGAGGGGCAAGCACCGGACAGCTGCAGGACCTCGCGTGGTTCGAGCGGCCGTCCGAAACGTCCTGACCGAGCTCGCCCCCGAGGGAAGCGCTCTCTCTACTTCGTCCCGCCCCGGGCCGACCGTCCGTCCTGGACCGGCAGCTCGATACCGAGCTTGCGGATCCTCCGGAAGAGGGTCGTCTTGTGGATGCCGAGCTCCTTTGCCGCCTCGAGCCGGTTGAAGGCGTGGCGCTCCAGGGCGGCGCGAATCGCCTGTGCGTCGAGGACGGCGTGCGCGGAGCGGACGTCGAGTGCCGGGGCGGGGTTGCCGGCGCGGCCCGTCAGCTCTTCGGGCAGGTCGGCGATGCCGATGGTCCGATCGCCGCAGGCGACGAAGGCTCGTTCGATGACGTTCGCCAGCTCGCGCACGTTTCCGGGCCAGTCGTGGGCCATGAGCAGCGACAGCGCCTCCCCGCTCACGCCCTTCACGGCGCGGTGCTGGATACGGTTGAAGCGGACGATCAGCTCCTGCGCCAGGAGAGGGATGTCCTCCTTGCGCCGGCGCAGCGGCGGCAGCTCGACACGCACGACGTTCACCCGGTAGTAGAGGTCTTCCCGGAAAAACCCCTCGCGCACCCGGGCAGCGAGGTCCCGGTTCGTGGCAACGATGATGCGTGCGTCCGTCTTCTCGGAACGGCTCGCGCCGACGGGCTCGTAGGTCCTTTCCTGGAGAACGCGCAGGAGCCTCACCTGCAGAGCGGGGCTCACCTCGCCGATCTCGTCGAGAAACAGGGTCCCTCCCCGGGCGAGCGCGAAGCGGCCCTGCCGGTCCCTCATGGCGCCCGTGAACGCTCCGGCCTTATGGCCGAAGAGCTCGGACTCGAGAAGTGTGTCGGGCAGCGCCCCGCAGTTCACGGCGACGAATGGCCCGCGGGCCGCCACGCTGAGCGCGTGGATCGTCCTTGCGAGGAGCTCCTTTCCAGTGCCGGTCTCGCCGAGAATGAGGACCGTGCTCGGGCTCGCGGCGATGGCCGGGAGCGCCTCGAAGAGCCGCTGCATGAGCGGGCTGCGGCTGGAGAGGTCCCCGACCCGGGACCTTCCCGCGAGCTCCTCCCTCAGGGCCTCCACTTCGGAAAGGTCACGGAACGTCTCCGCTCCACCCGTCACGTTCCCCCGCGCATCCCTGAGGACGGCGGTGGAGACGCTGACGGGGACCCGCGTCCCGTCCGCGACGACGATGTACCCGGACTTGCCGATGATCGGCCGGCCGCTCTTCAGCGTTCGCTGGAGCGCGCAGGCCGGCCCGCACATGCTCGAGCGGAAGACGTCGGCGCAGCGGCGGCCGATCGCCTCCTTCCGCGAGACCCCGGTGATCTTCTCCGCGGCCCGGTTGAACGACGTGATGTGCCATTCCGTGTCGACGGTGAAGACGCCGTCCGAGATGCTCTCGAGGATCGTGTCCGTCGTCGCAGTCTTCCTCACGACCCCACCATACCCGTGCGCCGCCGAGCGCGTCGAGGGGACTCGAGAGCGGGAGCACTCGCCGAAGCGGCGGACGATGCGAGGAGCGGGGCGACGCGTGTCGCCCCGCTCGCCGCGGCCCTGTCCCCGCTTCCGGGGGTTACTTCTCCTGTGAGGGTTTCCAGACCTTCCAGACGTTCCCGACCAGGTCGGGCCCCGGTTTCAGAACGGGGTCGCCCGGCATCCAGCCGGCGGGTGTCGCCTCCGTCCCCTTCGAGGCGCGGACGAGCTGGAACGCCTGCACCTGGCGGATCGTCTCGGCGAGCTTCCGGCCGACGGGAGGCGTCATCACCTCCATCGCCTGGATCACTCCGTCGGGATCGATGAGGAAACGGCCTCGAAGCTCGATTCCCTGGCCCTCGTCCCAGACGCCGTAGGCGCGTCCGACGTTACCCGCCTGGTCCGCGGCCATGTGAAACGGGACTCCGCCCTCGACCATCTTCACGAGCTCGTGGTCGTTCCACATCTTGTGAACGAAATGACTGTCGACGCTGACCGAGATGACCTCGACCCCCAGCGCCTGGAGCCGTGCGTAATTGTCGGCGACCGCCGACACTTCCGTCGCTCAGACGAAGGTGAAATCTCCCGGATAGAAGCAGAGGAGAACCCACTTGCCGGCGAAATCGGCGAGCTTCACGGGGGTGAAGCCGCCGCGGTAGTAAGACGGGGCCGTGAATTCGGGAGCCTTCTGGCCCACCCGTGCGGTCATCTGTACCTCCTTTTTCTCTGCGGCGTTCGGGACGGCGCCGGGCGGGGACGCATCGCCGGAAACGGTTCCCGTCACCCGAGCGCAACCCTGGGGCTGACTCATAGCGACTCCTTTCCGGCCCTCACGGGGCCTCGAGGAGTCTACCCTGTAGCGCCTCGGAGGCGGTGCGGCTCGGTCCCGTGGTGCTCGCGCTCAACCTCGTTGCAGCGTGGTCGACGCGAGCAAGGCCCGCGACCGCTGGACAGGCGTCCTTCCGATCGCCCAGGCACCGCTCGGCAAGGGAGCGGCCCTCGACACCGCCCTGGTATTCATGATGCCGGTCATCGCCCTCTCGTTCCCCGATTCAGGTGTCCGGCACCAGCGCGTCTTCCAGAGCCGCCGCCTCCTCCGGAGGCGCGGACGCGGCCTTCGGCAGCGCCCACGGCTCCCGCTCGCCGATCTGCTGGCGCCACATCGCGTAGTAGAGACCTCGCTGACCGACGAGCTCGTCGTGGCTGCCGGTCTCGACGATGCGGCCGCGCTCGAGGACGTAGATCGTCTCCGCGTGCGCGATCGTGCTCAGCCGGTGGGCGATCAGGAGGACCATGTGCTGGCGGCTTCCCGAGACCTTGCGCACCGAGGCGGTGATCTCCTGCTCGGTGATCGAGTCGAGAGCCGAGGTCGCCTCGTCGAAGATGAGGAGGCGCGGGTGGCGCAGGAGGGCGCGGGCGATCGAGATGCGCTGGCGTTCGCCACCCGAGACCCGGAGGCCCGATTCACCGAGGCGCGTGTCGAGCCCCTGGCCGGAGCGCTCGAGGAGGGGCCCGGCCGAGGCCTGGCGAAGGGCTTCGAGCATCTCCTCGTCGGTGGCCTCCGGCTTCACGAGCTGGAGGTTCTCGCGGATCGTCCCCGAGAAGAGCTGCGGGTCCTGGGTGACGAAGCCGATCTGGCGCCGCACGCGGTTGTAGCGCAGCTCGTTGATCGGGACGCCGTCGATCGTGATGACGCCGCCCGTCGGGGCGTAGAGCCCGACGAGGAGCTTGACGAGAGTCGACTTGCCCGAGCCCGACGGGCCGACGAAGGCGATGGTGTCTCCCAGGGTCGCACCGAAGCTGATGTGGTCGAGGGCGTCCTCGACGGCGCCCCGGTGGCGGAACGAGACGTCCTCGAAACGCAGGCTCTCGATCTCACCGACGTCGACCGGCTCCTCCGGGCGTTGCTCGACCGGCGTCGCCATGAGCTGCCCGAACGCCGCGAGTGAGGCCTCCGCCTCCCGGTGGTTGAGGAGGACGTTGCCGAGCTGCTGGAGGGGGCCGAAGATCGTGTTGAGGATGAACTGGAAGGCGATGAGCTCGCCGGGAGAGAGGCCCTTGCGGAAGATGAGCCAGAGCAGGATGAAAAGGATCGACTGCCGCAGGACGTTGATGATCGTCCCCTGCAGGAACGCCAGCGAGCGGACCTTCTTCACCTTCGCCATCTCGAGCTCGAAGATCCGCCTCGTGTAGCCCGAAAGGCGTCCGATCTCGGCGCGGGTCAGCCCGAGGCTCTTCACCAGCTCGATGTTGCGCAGCGACTCGGTGATGGCCCCGGCCATCCGTCTCGTCTCGCGGACGACCTGCCGCTGGACCGTCTTGATCTTCCGGCTCAGGAGGCCCGTGAGGGACCCGAGGACGAGAACCCCGATCCCGAACGCCGGGATCAGGAGCCAGGAGCGGGTGAAGCCGTACCAGACGAGGAAGCCGATCCCGACGAGGGACGAGTAGAGGATCGTCACGGAGGCGTTCACGAACCTCTCCGTATCGGTCTTCACCTTCGAGAGCAGCGCCATCGTCTCGCCGCTGCTCCGCTCCTCCATCTCCTGGAACGAGAGCCGGAGCGTCCGGGTCAGACCGTCGTCGAACATCTCTTTGCCGACCGTCTGCACCAGGAGCCGAAGCACGTACTCCTGCACGGCGGACGCGAGGCGGGCGGCGAGGGCGACGGCCGCCGCGACGAAGAGCCAGCCCAGGGCGCCTCGGACGAGCTCGGCCTCGGGGTGGCCGCCAGGATTCAGGGCGTACTGGTCGACGATCCGGCCGAAGATGAGAGGGTCGACGAGGGTCAGGACCTGCGCGAGACCGGCGAGGAGGAGCGTGAGCGCCACCAGCCCCCGGTGCGGGCGCAGATAGCTCCACAGGATCCTCATCGCCCCCTGTTCGCCTCCCGGCGTCGTCGACGGATCGTCCTTCATCTCGGGGCAACGTATCACCCGAGGCCCACCGGCCCATCGTCCGGCCCCCGCCGGAGAGCCGCCTCGGCGTGTGATCTCCTGCGGCCATAGAATCCACTGGTCTGTGAGACCGAGGAGCCCCGCCGTGCATTTATCGCGCGCCACCGGAGCCGCGACCCTTCGCGTCTCCGTCACCGATCGCTGCAACCTCCGCTGCGCCTACTGCATGCCGGAGGAGGGGGTTCCCCTCGTTCCCCGCGGCGAAATTCCGACTCTTACCGAGCTCGCCGCGGCGGTCGCGTGGCTCGTGGAGAGGTTCGGCGTCGACCGGGTCAAGGTGACCGGGGGCGAGCCGCTCGTGCGGGGCGGCCTCCCTGCGTTCGTTGCGAAAATCGCGGCGATTCCGGGCGTTGCGGAAATTTCCATGACGACCAATGGAACGAGGCTCGTGGGCGCCGCGGCCCAGCTCGCGAAGGCGGGCCTTTCGCGGGTGAACATCTCGCTCGACACGCTCGACCCGGTTCGCTTCCGGGAGCTGACTCGCGGCGGCCGCGTGGAAGAGGTCCTCGCCGGGATCGACGCCGCCCTCGAGGCCGGGCTCCTGCCGGTGAAGCTGAACTCGGTCCTTCGCCGGAGCGCTTTCGAGGGCGACGTGCCCGAGCTCCTCGACCTGGCCGCCGGAAAAGGCGTCGAGATCCGGTTCATCGAGCTGATGCAGACGGGGACCGAAGCTGCCTGGGCGATCGCGGAACGCGTCACCGGCGCAGCCGTACGCGAATGGCTCTCCGCCGAAGGTGCGCGGATCTCTCCGCTCCCCGCCCGTCCGAACGCTCCCGCCCGTCGAACGGCGATCTCCTGGAAGGGTCGCGAAGTCATCGCCGGCTGGATCGATCCGGTCAGCCATTCCTTCTGTGACGACTGCGATCGCCTGAGGCTCGATGCCCGCGGGCGCCTCCGCCGCTGCCTGATGGACGACCTCGCCTTCCCGCTCGTCGACCTCCTTCGGCGGGGAGAGGCCGGCGTGGCCGCGGCGGCGGCGCTCTACGTCGCCGGCAAGCAGCCTCCCGCCTCGATGACCATCGGTTCCACGATGGCTTCGATCGGCGGGTGAACCCTGGTCTTCCGTCTCCCCTTCTGACGGTAATGGTCTCTGCGTCTATAATTAACGTCGAAATGTCTCCCTTTGATATCGGGACCTCCCTGAAGAACGCCGAACGGCGCCTTGGCCGCTTGCCGCGAACGTCCGCCCGCCGTCCGCGATCGGACCGCGGACGATCCCGACTCGACGTTCGGGTCCTCGCCGCAGTCGCAGAAGCGGTCTCGGGTCACGAGCGCCCGTCCATGGCCGAGATCCTCGTGCAGATTGGCGAGCGTTGCCTGCGCGGAGGAGTCGAGCCGCCCTCGCGCGCCACCGTGTACAAGCTCCTGAAGTCGCTTCCGACCCCTCTCCTGCGCGTCTCGCGCCTTCCTCCCCCGGTTCGCCGCGCCCTCTACAACCTCGGGCCGGAGACCGACGTTCCCGCTCACCAGGTGGCGTTCTACTGCTTCAACTACGGCGATCTCGCCGCCGTGAGCTTCGCAGCCGGGCTTCCCTGGCTTGCGATCCATCAATCCCTCCGGCTGCCAGGGTATCGGGCCAGGAGCCGCGGCCTCGTCGAAGCCGTGGCGCGTGCCAGGGGCATCTGACGTGGAGCGGCATCCCGTACAGGTCATCCCGCCCGCAGTCGGACGAGCCGTCGCCAGCCTGGGCACCTGGTTCGTCATCGGCGGTCAGGCGATGCGCTGCTTCTGCCCCTACCGTCCCAGCAGGGACGTCGACTTCGGCGTCACGAACGCGAAAGACCTCGCCAGCCTCGTCCGTCAGCTCCAGCGGCGAGGAACGGTGGAGATCCTCGAGCGCAGCACGGACACGGTCCACCTCCTCTTCGACGGAATCGACGTCTCCGTCTTCGTCCTCGACATCCTTGCGCCTTTCGTCGACGGCCAAAGATTGAACGTGACGGGTCTCCTGGCGACAAAGCTCCACGCAATCCTCGATCGAGGTACGAGGCGCGACTTCTTCGACCTCTACGTCACCCTTCAGACGAACGCTCTCGGAATCGCGGAGTGCCTTTCGGCGTTGCGGCAGGTCTTCCGGCAGGACGTGAACGACGGGCTGCTGCTGCGCGCGCTCACCTGGTTCGACGACGCCGACCGCGAGGCGGCCCTTCCGGGTGAGGGTCCCCACGACTGGGCCACAGTGAAGGATTTCTTCTGGTCGAGGGTGGGCCACCTCCTCGTCCCCCCGGCCCGCGAGCTTGAGATCCAGAAGCGAATCGTCGACGTCGTCGCCGATCCAGCGCGGCCGCGGTCGTGAGGCCACGGTCCCGAAGAGCTCAGAACCGACCCGCCTCACCCGGGAGCGGCGCGCTTCGCCGCGCGTCGCTCAGGCCGGCCGGAAGCGCTCCTCCAACGCCGTTGAGATCCACGCCACCGCCACGGTGAAGAGACTTCCAGCGAGGGTGTAGAGGGGCCAGGCGAGCTTCGTCCCGAGGACGACGAAGACCATCACGCCGACTCCTGACATGAAGCCGATGGCGGCCGAACGGGAGGTCGTCTTTCCCCGGACCGCGAGGAAGAAGAGTCCCAGAAAGCCGCCGTAGGTGAACGACGCGATGCTCAGCGCCAGCTCGACGACGGCCTGTCCGGTGCCGATGAAGAAGAGCGCCGCTCCTGTCAGGAGAATCGCCCAGACGAAGCTGACGCGGCGCGAGAGGCGGAGCTTGTATTCCTCACTCGCCGCCCGGCCCCGCTTCGTCGACGCGTAGAGGTCGAAGACGGTGGAGCTCGAGATCGAGCTGATCGAACCGGAGACCGTCGACATCGCTGCGGCAAGGAGCCCGGCGATGATGAGCCCCGAGAGGCCGGACGGGACCTGCTCGACGATGAACTTCGGGAAGACGGCGTCTCCCTTGAGCGGAAGCTCGCCGTAGTAGAGGAAGAGGAGCGTTCCGACCGTCAGGAAGAGCGTGAACTGGAGGATGACCGCGACGCCGCTCGCGACGAGGGCGCGCCGGCCGTCGCGCAGGCTCGCCGTTGCGAAAAGACGCTGGACGATGATGTAGTCGGTGCCGTGGGAGGCCATCGAGAGGACGGCCCCGCCCAGGATCGCGGTGAGGAGATGGTACGGCGACGTGAGGAAGCTGCCGTCCGTCTGAAAGACCGTGAGCTTTCCGGCGGCGGCCGCTGCGGCCAGCTTCGCCCCGATCTGCGGGATCTTCGGAACGAGGACCGTGATCGCGATGGCCCCTCCGAGGATGTAGACCCCGAGCTGGATGACGTCGGTCCAGATCACGGCCCGAACGCCGCCGACCTGGACGTAGATTACGGTGACGGCCGCCGTCAGGAGGATGGCACCGACGTAGAGCGCCACGTCCGAGACACCCGAGAAAAGGTTGTAGCCGCGGAAGATGATGACGAGAGGAATGGCCGTGGCGTAGAGCCGCACGCCGTCCGCGAAGATCCGGGTCAGGATGAATGTGCTGGAGGCGAGCCTCCTCACACCGACCCCGAACGTCCGCTCGAGGAGCGCGTACGACGTCGTCAGCTCGCCCTCGAAGTAACGCGGCAGGAGCACCCAGGCGATGACGATCCGTCCGAGGAGGTAACCGAAAGAGAGCTCGAGGAAGCCCCAGGCCCCCTTGAAAGCCATCCCGGGGACCGAGATGAACGTGAGCGCGGAGGTTTCGGTCGCGACGATCGAGGCCGTTACCGCCCACCAGCCGATCTTCTTTTCAGAGAGGAAGTAGTCCTTCGCGGAGGCCTGCTTCCCTCCCTTGGCGAGACCGAAGGCGGCGATGCCGCCCATGTAGAGGACGACGACCACCCAGTCGAGGCTCGAAAACCCGCTCAACGCGTGGGCACCTTGCCGCCCCGATAGAAGCGGACGAACGCCTTCTCCAGGGTCGCGAGACCTTCAGGGACGTGTCCCTCGATCTCCTCGAGAAAGGCTTCCAGCTTCTCGCGCACGTCGACGATCTCGACGATGACGGGGAGGTCTTCCGACAGCCTCTCGATCTTGAAGGTGTGGAGTCGGCTGTGCGCGCCGAAGCCCATGACCCCGCGCAGGACCGTCGCTCCCGCGAGACCCCTCGCCCTGGCCTTCAGGACGAGCCATTCGTAGAGGAGCTTCCCCTCGTGGCGATCGCTCTCGCCGACGAAGATCCGGAGGAGTGCGCCTTCTTCCGGGAGGGTCATCGTCACCTCCAGAGGAGCTGGGCCGCCGCCCTTCCGAGCGCGACGGCGAGGAGGCCGAGGATGAGCTGGCCTCCGGCGTTCGCGGCGGCTGCGAGCGCCTCGCCGCCGCGCAGGAGGTTCAGCGTTTCGTTGCCGAACGAGGAGAAGGTCGTGTAGCCGCCGAGGACTCCGACGAAGAGGAACGTCCGGGTCCCGCCGGAAGGGACTCCCCGTGTCTCGGAGAGCTGCGCGAGAAGCCCGATGACGAAACAGCCCGACACGTTCACGGCGAACGTTCCCCACGGGAACGTAGCGCTCCGGGAGAGCGCCTGCGCCGCGCCTCCGAGGAGGTGGCGGAGGGAGGCGCCGATCCCCCCGCCGAGGAAAACGAGGGCAACGGACTTCATCGGTCGGACGAGCGTAGCACCGGCCGGCTTCGCAGGATCCTCAGCGCCGGGTTGCCAACGCCGTCCGCACGTACCAGCCGGCGAGAGCCACAGTCAGGACGCCGCTTGCGATCCGGATGGCCATCGTCTCCACGATGAAGATCCCGACCATCAGCGCGAGGATCGGCGCGAGGTAGACGAGCGCGTAACGGATCGCGTAACCGCCGAAGCTCGGCATGTCGACCCCATCCGATTCGGCGATGGCCTTGACCATGAAGTTCGGACCGTTCCCGATGTAGGTCATCGCGCCGCAGAAGACCGCCCCGAGGCTGATCGAGACGAGGAAGACCTCCTTGACCCCGGCAACCGCGGGCGTCCCGCCGAGGACCCTGGCCAGCTCGAAGAACGTCACGTAGGTCGGGGCGTTGTCGAGGACCGAGGAGAG
>DIAY01000171.1:12135-15549 GCA_002414905.1 Holophagales bacterium UBA5066
TCGAACCTGTTGTCGACGAACCGGGCCTGGCGGTCCCCCAGCCGGAACGACAGGAATGCGACCGTCAGGAGGACGATCTCCCGGAGCGGGAGCCAGGCCGTGATCGGAGCGTGGCCCTCGTGGATCGCGTGGAGGTCGACGGACGGGACGAGCGCGACCGCGGCGACGATGACGCCGAGGAGGGCGATGCTCCCCTTTCCGTGGATCGCGAGAGGCTTCATCTCGACCACGTCTCGCACGATGTCGACGATCTCCTCCTTGCGATAGGCGAGGGAGTCGACCGAGTAGTAGGCCAGGAGGAGCATTCCGTTCACGAAGAGCCACTCGGGGAGGAGGTTCAGGGTCCAGACGAAGGGGACCCCTCGCAGGAAGCCGAGGAAGAGGGGCGGGTCGCCCAGCGGCGTCAGGAGCCCGCCGCAGTTGGCCACGATGAGGATCGTGAAGACGACGGTGTGGACCTTCTGTTTTCGCTCCCGGTTCGTGTTCAGGAGTGGCCGGACGAGGAGCATCGCGGCCCCGGTCGTGCCGATCACGGAGGCAAGCAGTGCCCCCGCCGCGAGGAACCGCGTGTTGTTGCGGGGCGTCGCCTGGATGTCCCCCGCGACGAAGACGCCCCCGCTCACGACGAAGAGCGAGAAGAGGAGGATGATGAACGCCGCGTACTCGACGAGAGCGTGTGTGACCTCGGCGCGGCCCCCGATGGACCAGACCCAGACACCCATCGGGACGCCGAGGACGAGCGCCACGAGGAGCTGGAAGCGCCTCTTCTCCCACAGGTGCTTCGTGCGGGACATGAGCGGAAACGTGGCGATCGCGGCAAGGAGCGCCACGAACGGGAGGAGTCCATACCAGGGAACCTTCATCTCGACCTCGGGCCCGCGGAATGCGAGCGCGCGAGTATGCCTCCGTCCGAGCCTTTCCGCCTGGCGGCGGACCTCACCGGCGGGGAGAGCTCTCGGATAAGCTGACGGACCCATGGAAACTGCCGTCGACTTCGCCGAGCTCCCCCAGGACACCGGACGCGCGGCGCTCGTCCGCGGGCTGTGCGATGCCATCGAGGCCATCTGGGACGAGGGCCTCTATCCGCAGGTCGAGATCAACCGCCCCTGGTCACGCCACAACCCGGTCCTGGGGGGGGAATTTGCACGCCCTCGCGCCATCCGCTGGTACCTCGAGCGGGAGCTCGGCAAGCTCGCGGCCGCCGGGACCCGGATCTCCGTCAGCGGGGTGCGCCCACGGCTCGCCTTCGACGACTCCGCCCTTTTCGAGAGCCTCGACGAGGATGCCTGGGACCTCCGCCAGAAGAAGCTCTTCCTCTTCCGACCCGAGCGGATCGACCTCTCCCTGAACCGCCTCGAGCACTACACCGGCACGCCCGCCGAGGCCTTCCAGCGGCACGTTCTCTTCACGAACTACGAGATGCACGCCGAGGCGTTCCGGGCACGGTACCCCGGCGCCGTCGGCCCGGGGCGCAGCGTCCAGATGCCGGCATGGCACCACGAGCTGCCCGGCGCCGCCGGCCTGACCCTCGTGAACATCGGGGTCGGACCGTCGAACGCCAAGACGATCACCGATCACGTCGCCGTCCTCCGGCCCGACGCCGTCGTCATGGTCGGCCACTGCGCCGGCCTGCGGAACCACCAGGAGGTCGGCGACCTCGTCCTGGCGACCGGTCACATGCGGGACGACCGGATCCTCGATGACGTCCTCCCGACGAGCGTTCCGGTTTCCTCGAACCACTTCCTGAACGCCCTCCTGATCGAGGGGATGGAGGCGCGCGGCCTCACCTACCGGATGGGAACGGTCTTCACGACGGCGAACCGGAACTGGGAGTTCAACCAGGAGCGGGCTCTCGCCTCGATTCAGGCGAGCCGGAGCGTTGCCGTGGACATGGAGTCGGCCACCGTCGCCGCGAACGGCTTCCGGTACCGGATTCCGACCGCCGCACTCCTCTGCGTGAGCGACAAGCCGCTCCACGGGCAGCCGAAGCTCTCCGTCGAGGCGCAGACCTTCTACCGCGAAAGCCGCGTCACGCACCTCGAGGTTGCGGCCGAAGCGCTCGAGAAGGTCCGCGACCGCTTCTCCGGCGGTCTCCCCACGGCCGACATCCGCTCCTCCGACGAGCCGCTCCTCGGCTCGGGCTGAGGCGGCCGCGCGGATGCGGCGAGCCGGCGCCCGGGGCAGCGCCGGGCCGGCCTCGACGCGGTTCGCCGGAACTCGTCAGACCGCTGCTACCGGTAGAAGCCACTCACGTCGATGATGAGGTCCGCCGTGCCGGTCTCCTGACGATCAAGGACCGTAACGAAACCGCCGATGAGGCCGATCGTCGCGTTGTTGGCCCGCGTCTTCCCCGCGGCGAACGAGACCGTGCTCGTCCCCGGCACCACTCCCGTTCCCGGATAGACGGTGAGGCTCCCCGTGGAAGTGAGGTTCGTGACGGTGACGTTGAGCGTGACCGCCGCCGCATCCACCGGAACACCGCACCGCTCGGCGATCTCGAACGGGCGCGCCGCGCCCGCGTCGAGCGCCGGAGCGCCCCACGGGCCCGTCTCGTCGCGCGTGTCGACGACCCGGCAGGGCGCGAGGGGATGGAACGCCAGGGGCCCGACGGCCGCGTTCCAGCCGCCGATCCGCTCCATGAGCCACCAGAGAGCGCTCGCCACCCGAGCGGATCCCGCACCATTCAGGTGCCCGCCGTCGCTCGTCCACTCCGGCCGCATGATTTCCCGGCCGCTGGCGTCGGTGAGCTTCACGCCGGCCGCGTCGTGGCACTCGATGTCGGCGATGTCGAAGAGGAGCTTGCCGTTTGCCAGCACGTACACCCGAACCTGGTCGTTGAACGCCTGCCGCGGGATATTGCCAGCCGTCTCGATCAGAATCGTCCACCAGACGAAGCGCTTCGTCGGGTAGGTCGCCTCGAGCTGAAGCATCGCGTCGCGGTAGGAGGTGAAGCTCGCGTCGGGGTCGATGTAGCAGAACTTCATCGCGAGGACATCGAAGCTCGACGCCTGCAGGGCAGCCTGCGCCACGAGGTCGTCCACCTTCGCCTGCCAGCCCGGGTTGCCCCGGTTCTGGAAGCTCCAGAGGCTCCGGTCGTACTTCGCATTCCGGGTGTGCAGCGTGTCGAGGCCGGAGCTGAGGTTCCCGCCGACCGACGCGTGACGAACGAGAAGACGCAGGCCCGCGGCGTTGCGATCGCGGTGTCGGGGACCGTTCCGAGGTCCGTCGCCCGGTGATCCGCGACGATGGCCTGTCCCTCTGCCAGCGCGGCGCCGCCAAAAAGAGCGAGGAGTGCCGGGACGAGAAGGGCCCTCGGGCGAGCATTCATGTCAGCCTCCCTCCGAGGACTACCGACCCGAATGCCGCGGGACCCCAAGGGCGGAGGAGCCCGGCGGCTCTCCGGCCCCTATGGTC
>DIAY01000171.1:15697-22585 GCA_002414905.1 Holophagales bacterium UBA5066
GGACGGGACCGGAGAAGTTCACGGGGACTTTCCTGGCTCCACCGCTTCGCGGCTGGAGTCCGTCACCGCGCCGCCTGCCGGAATCCCTTAACATTCGGACCGGATTCCGATCTCCCAAGGAGGCCGCCATGTACACGCTCGTCCTCGTCCGCCACGGAGAGAGTCAGTGGAACCTCGATAACCGCTTTACCGGCTGGACCGACGTCGACCTGACCGACAAGGGGCGCGAGGAGGCCCGTGAGGCAGGCCGCTTGCTGAAGGAAGGCGGCTACGATTTCGACGTCGCCTACACCTCCGTCCTCAAGCGTGCCATCCGGACCCTCTGGATCGCCCTCGACGAGATGGACCGGATGTGGATCCCGGTCATCCGGGCCTGGCAGCTCAACGAGCGACACTACGGCGCCCTACAGGGCCTCAACAAGGCCGAAACGGCCGCGAAGTTCGGCGAGGAGCAGGTGAAGGTCTGGCGGAGGAGCTACTCGACCCCGCCGCCCGTGCTGACGCCCGACGACGAACGTTTCCCCGGCCACGACCGCCGCTACGCCTCCCTGTCGAAGGCGGACCTGCCGCTCACCGAGTCGCTCAAGGAAACGGTCGCCCGCGCCGTCCCGTACTGGGAAAACGTCATCGCCCCCCAGGTGAAGGCCGGCCGCCGCGTCCTCGTCGCCGCCCATGGCAACAGCCTGCGCGCCATGGTGAAGTACCTCGACGGCATCTCCGAGGGCGACATCGTCGGCCTGAACATCCCCACCGGCGTCCCTCTCGTCTACCACCTCGACGAGAGCCTGAAGCCGCTGAAGAGCTTCTACCTCGGCGACGCCGAAGCCGTCGCGGCGAAAGCCGCGGCCGTCGCGAACCAGGGGAAGAAGGGATAGATTGTGAACGAGAGGGACGGCGGGATGGCCTGCTGGACGGCTTGCAGGCGTGCCTGGGCGCCGTAGCAGGCGCGGGCCTTCCTTTTCCTGCTCTCCGGAGATCCCGCCTCCGTCTCCGCTCCTTGACGGGGCCTTCGGCGCGGAGCTACCGTCGTCCTCCGATGAGCAGTCCGCTGGCCCGCACGCTCGACGTCGCGAAGTCCCTCGCCAATCCAGCCCGGATCAGAATTCTCGCCGCCCTCGAGAAGGGCGAGTGCTGTGTCTGCCAGCTGACGGCCACCCTCGATCTCGCCCCCTCGACCGTATCGGCCCACCTCTCGGAGCTCCGGCGGGCCGGCTTCCTCCTCGATCGCAAGTTCGGAAAGATCGTCTTCTACCGGCTCTCGGAGCAGCCCGACCTGAAGCCGTGGCTGAAAATCATCCTGGCGGGGGTGCGGGACGACGAACGGATCGCCGCGGACCGGGCCTTCCTCGACAGGGTCAAGGCGATCGACTTCGAGACTTTCTGTGGCGCCGGACCCCGCTGGAAGCTCCTCCCCGCGTTTCGCGCCCGGTCGAGGCAGCCGGCACCGCGAAAACCAGGCTGAAGGCTCGCGCGCCCGTACCGGTTGAGGCGCACGGCGGACTCTCGCCGGTTTAGCGCGTGGCCCGTGACCCGAGGACCGTTCGGCCCGCCACCGCGAGGAGCACGACCGCACCGCCCGCGAGCGCCCACGCGGACGGTCTCTCGCCGAGGCCGAGGAACGCCCAGAGCGGGTTGAACGCCGGCTCGAGCATCCCCAGGAGAGACGCTTCGGCGGCCGGGACCACCGACAAGCCCCGCACGAACAGGATGTAGGCGATCCCCATCTGGACGATGCCGAGAAAGGCGACGACTGCGAGGCCCTTCATGTCGAGTGCGAGGTTCCCCCAGGCGAACGGCAGCGCGATCACCCCGGCGAGCAGGTTCCCGAGGAAGACCGAGGACATGGGGTCACGCGACTGGTCGCGCCTGAGGAGAAGGATCGTGAAGCCGAAGAAAACACCCGAGACGACGCCCATCAGGTTGCCCGCGAGGTGCCCGGCGTCCATCTTCCCGACGAAGAAGAGCGACATCCCCGCGAGCGCGACCGCGATCGCGATGGCGTCGGCCTTCCGGAAACGCTCCTTCAGGAGCCACGGCCCGAGCGCCAGGACGTAGAAGGGTCCCGTGTACTGGAGAAAGATCGCATTCGCCGCCGTCGTCCACTTCGTCGCCGTGACGAACGTCAGGATCATGAGCGCGTAGACGACCGCCGTCGCCACGGAGGCCCTCTTCCACCTCTCCAGGCTCGGCCGGAAGACGGCGACGAGGAACGCGACCGTCAGCGCGCAGCGCCACGTGACGACACCCAGCGCGTCGAGCGGGACGAGCTTGATGGCGAGCCCGCCGGTGGACCAGAGGAGCGCCGCACCCGCGACGAAGAGGCGGCCTGCGCGGGGAGAGGGAGTTTCGGGCATTCAGCGCTTCAGGACGATGACCGGAACGGTGAGGGCGAGCGCCCGCTCCGGAAGGCACGTTCCCTCGCCGCAGGCGCGGTACCGGAGCGAGACCGCGATCGGGTGCTCGCCCTCGGTCGCCTCGGGGCGGACGTCGAAGACGAGCGTCACTCCGACGTGCCCCTGGTACCCCGGCTCCGCCGTCCCGTCCTCGTGCCGGACGGTCCGACGCGGCGGCAGCTCGATGGCGCTACAGCGCAGGTCAGGACCACCCCACGCCTCGACCGCAAGCGGCCTGTCCCCCGTCAGGGACCACCCCGCGGCCACGTCGATCGCGATCCTCACCTCGAGCATCTCGCCCGGCGCGACGCGGTCCGTGGAGATGGAGGCCGAGACGCGGACCGGACCACCAGCCTCCCCCGGCTCCGATCCCTTCTCCGAAATCCGCTCGTCTTCCGACTGCCCCTCTTCCGCGTCGCCGTCGCTGGCCAGTCCCGTCCGCACGAGACCGCCGGTCCGGAGCTCTTCCCACGCGAGATGCCACGATTCCGTTCCGTGCGGCATGCGCTCCATCAGCCCCGACACCTCCTCGACCGCCGCGAGCGCCTCGGCCGCGAGGGCCGCGTCGCCCTCGCGCCGCCCCAGGCGCGCGAGAGCCCGCGCCGCTGCGCCGGGTCCCGACGGGATCGCCTTGTCGAAGAGGTCGCGAGTCCTCACCAGGAGAGGCTCGTGCCCCTCTCCGGTGAACGTGAAGCCGGGGACACCGGGCCGCATGAACCGGCGTCTCAGGCCGCTGACGACGCGGCGTGCTTCCGTCGCCCAATGCCGCGCCTCGGCCGTGTCGGGCTCGGCGTCGGCGAGGTCGAGGAGCGCGAGAGCGAGGTACGCCTCGTCCTCGAGGAAGGCGAGGATCTTCGCCTCGCCCCCCTTCCAGGTCCGGAGCAGACGTCCCTCGCCGTCACGCATCTGCGTCAGGAGGAAGCGCGCGCACTCCCGCGCCGCCTCGAGGTAGCGCGGCTCGCCGAGAATCGAGGATGCCACCGCGAGCCCCGAGATCGTCAGGGCGTTCCAGCCCGCGATCCGCTTGTCGTCCGTCGCCGGCGGGACCCGGCGGCGCCTCCGGTCGAGGAGCCTCGCCCTCACGGGTGCGAGACGAGCCTCGTCCTCGGCCGTCGGCTCGTGGTCGAGGTGGAGGACGTTCAGGCCCGTCGCCTGCCTCGTCGACTCGTCGTGGAAGTTCCCTTCGGGGCGCACGCGGTAGGCGCTCGCGAAGAGCGCGGCGTCGGCGCCGGCAATCTCTCTCACCTCGGGCTCCGACCAGACGAAGTACTTCCCCTCCTCCCCTTCCGAGTCTGCGTCCGTAGCCGCGAAGAAGCCTCCTTCCCCGCCGCGCATCTCCGAGAGAAGCCAGTCACCGATGCCCCGCGCCGTTCGCCAGTAGAGGTCGCGCCCGGTGAGGACGAACGCCCGCGCGTAGAGCGGGAGGAGCTGCGCGTTGTCGGTCAGCATCTTCTCGAAATGGGGAAGGAGCCAGCGCTCGTCGGTCGAGTAGCGGTGGAAGCCGCCGGCGAGGTGATCGTGAATCCCTCCGAGCGCCATCGCGTCGAGGGTTTTCAGGGCCATCGACCGGGCGATCGAATCCCCCCCGGCCCCCTTCAGGAGGAGCCACTCCAGCGCCAGGTGCGGCGGAAATTTCGGCGCTCCGCCGAACCCGCCGTACCTCGCGTCGAACGTCCGCTTCAGGGTCGCCGTCAGGACGTTCCCCGTCGCGGCCGAGAGCGTCTCGCGACCGGAGCGCTCGGCGATCCGGTTCGCCTCCTCGACCTGGGCGACGATCTCGTCGGCCCCCTTCGCCAGCTCGTCGCGCCGCTCCCGCCACGCCTCGGCGAGCTTCTCGAGGATCGTCCGGAACCCGGCACGCCCCTGTCGATCGTCCGGCGGGAAGTAGGTACCGCCGAAGAACGGCCGCCCGTCGGGGAAGAGGAACGCCGAGAGCGGCCATCCGCCCCGGCCGACCATCGTCTGCACCGCGCTCATGTAGACGTCGTCGACGTCGGGCCGCTCCTCGCGATCGACCTTCACGGAGACGTAATGCGCGTTCAGGACGGCCGCCGTCTCCTCGTTCTCGAACGACTCCCGCTCCATGACGTGGCACCAGTGACAGGCCGAGTACCCGATGGAGAGGAACAGTGGCTTGTCCTCCCGCCGCGCCCGATCGAACGCCTCCGCCCCCCACGGATACCAGTCGACCGGGTTGTGCGCGTGCTGGCGCAGGTACGGGGACGACTCCTTCTCGAGACGGTTCGCGGCGCGTGCGAGGTCGTTCATGCACCGGATTCTGCCGCACTCCCTCCGGCTCCCCCCGCTGGCCCGGCGGGGACGTCCCCGGGTCCGTGAGACCCTCCGCCGTCGCCGAGGTGATAATCAGGCCATGCCCCCCATCGGAGACGCGTTCCGGCGGAAGACCGCCGAAGACGACGCTTCGCTCACGCCCGCCGAGCGGGTCCAGCGCGCGTTTCGCCTCGGCGACGACGAAGCGGAGGCCTTCCGGAGAGCGCGCGGGACGACGCGCTCGGCCGCGGAAGCCGAGCTCGCCTCCCGGAGAAGGGCTGGCCGGATCCCGAGTCGTGTCGCGGGGACGGGATGAGTCTGCTCGCGAACGTCGCAAAGCACCTCGATCTGCGGCGGACACCCTTCGCGACGGTCGGCGGGGTCGCCCTCGCCGTGCGCGGGGTCGCCCGTTCGACGTTCGACGTGGACCTCCTCACGATGGACGTCTCCGTCCTCGCCGACGCCTACTGGGCGCTCGTCACGAGAGACGGCACGCAAATCGAGATCCGGCGGGGAGACGGCGACGACCCGCTTCGCGGCCTCGTCCGGCTCCTCTCGCGCGACGAACGTTCCGTGGACGTCTTCGTCGGCCGCGGCGCCTGGCTCGACGGCGTCGTGAAGCGGGCGGAGCCGTTCGCAATCCTCGACGTGAGAGTGCCCGTCGTCCGCGCGGCGGACCTCCTCCTCCTGCAGCTCCACGCGGGGGGAACGCAGGACCTCCGGGACGTGAAACAGCTGCTCGACGGCGACAGCGACGGCGACGTCGCGCACGAAGTCCAGTCCCGCCTCGGCGAGGTTCCGCGGGGGGCCGCGATCGCCTGGAAGCGCCTCCGGGAAGACTGAAGCCGCGCGGGGCGCCCTGTGCGCGAAGCGGCTTCGTGCGTTATCCTTTCCTCCTGGAACAGCCTCTGTTTACGGTCCTTGCCTGACGGGAAGGCGCGCCCCCTGACGCGCCGGTGATCGAGACGGGCGACGTGCCCGGCGATGTTGTTTGTCGCCGCGCAGCCCGCCTCTCCCCTCCCGTCCACGACCTTTTCGCCACGGAGGCCTGTCATGCCCCTGACCCGATTCGGGTGGGATCCTGAGCTGGAAGCCCTGTTCGAAACCTGCGCGCGCGAGGGGCTCGTCCCCGGCCGCGTCCTGACCGCGACACGCGAGAGCTACCGCCTCGCCACGCCGCACGGTGAGCTCGCCGCCGAGCTCTCCGGCCGCCTCCGATTCGCCTCCGACTCTCCCACCGACCTTCCCTCCGTCGGCGACTGGGTCGCCGCCCGGGTCTACTCCGGAGACGGGCTCGCTATCGTCGACGCCGTCCTGCCACGTCGCACGGCGCTCCTCCGCCGCGCGGCCGGCCGGCGCGACGAGGCGCAGCTTCTCGCCGCGAATGTGGACCTCCTCCTCGTGGCGGCGCCGCTCGACGGCGACCTTCGCGCCCGGCGCATCGAACGCTTCCTCGCACTCGCACGCGAGGCGGGCGTGCCGCCCGCCGTCGTCCTGACGAAATCGGATCTCGCGACCGACCCGGACGCCGCCGTCGCCGCCGCGCGCGCCGTGGCGGGCGAGGCCCCGGTCGTGGCGGTGAGCGCCCGGACGGGTGCGGGCCTCGACGCGCTCGCGCCGCTTCTCTTGCCGCGCCGGACGGCCGCTCTCCTCGGCCCCTCGGGCGCCGGCAAGTCCTCGCTCCTCAATGCCCTTCTCGGCGAGACGCGCCAGGCGACGCTCGAGGTCCGCGAGCGCGACCTCCGCGGCCGCCATGCCACGACGCATCGGGAGCTCTTCGCCCTCCCGTCGGGTGCGCTCCTCGTCGACACGCCTGGCCTGCGCGAGCTGGCCCTCTGGGACGGCGCCGAGGGAGTCGCGGCGACGTTCGACGAGGTGGGCTCGCTCGCGGCCTCCTGCCGCTTCCGCGATTGCCGGCACGAAAAGGAGCCGGGCTGCGCCGTCCGCGAGGCCGCGACGAACGGCGAAATCGACGAGTCCCGCCTTCGAGCCTACGAGAAGCTCCGCCGCGAGGAAGAGGCTCAGGAGATGCGCCGTGCCCTCGGACCCGCCCGCGCCGAGCGCCTCCGCTGGAAACACATCATGGGATGAGGCGGGGTCTGAGGCGGGGCCTGGCTTACGTTCTACACTCTACGGGCGTGCCGGGGGGGCTTCGGGGCCCCCGCCCCCCGCCCCCTGGCCGAGGGGCGCCAGCACGATGGCGAGCCCCGCGGCCGCGATGCCG
>DIAY01000041.1:0-22375 GCA_002414905.1 Holophagales bacterium UBA5066
TAGGGCCGGCGCCGGACCGCTTCGGTCAGCTGCCCCCCCTCGTCGTACCCGATGTAGCCGGGGGGCGCGCCGATCATCCGGGAGACCGTGTGCTTTTCCTGGTACTCGGACATGTCGAGCCGCACCATCGCGCTCTCGTCGTCGAAGAGCTGCTCGGCGAGGGCGCGCGCGAGCTCGGTCTTGCCGACACCGGTCGGGCCGAGGAAGAGGAACGAGCCGATCGGCTTCTTCGGGTCGTTCATGCCGGCCCGGGCGCGGCGAACGGCGGCGGCGACGGCCGAGACCGCCTCGTCCTGTCCGATCACGCGGAGTCTCAGCCGTTCCTCCATCGCGAGGAGCTTCTTCGTCTCCCCCTCGACCATCTTCGAGACGGGGATGCCCGTCCAGCGCGAGACGATGGCCGCGATGTCCTCCTCCCCGACCTTCTCGCGGAGGAACCCGCCGCCCTCCTGCAGCTCCTCGAGCCTGGCCGTCGCGAGGGCGAGGTCACGGTCCAGCTGGTTGAGGACGCCGTAGCGAAGCTCGGCCGCCCGGCTCAGGTCTCCCTGGCGTTCGGCCCGTTCCGCGTCGGCCTTCCCGTCCTCGATCCGCTTCTTCAGGTCGCGGATCGTCCCGATGGCGTCCTTCTCGTTCTTCCAGACCGCCTTCATCGAGAGGGACTTCTCGCGCAGCTCCGAGAGCGACCTCTCGATGACGTCGAGGCGCTCGCGGGCGCGAAGGGAGTCGTCCTTCTCGAGCGCCTTCTTCTCGATCTCGGCCTGGAGCATCTTCCGCTCCACCTCGTCGATCTCCGTCGGGAGAGAGTCGATCTCCATCTTCAGGCGCGACGCCGCCTCGTCGACGAGGTCAATCGCCTTGTCGGGGAGGAAGCGGTCGGTGATGTAGCGGTTCGAGAGGACGGCGGCGGCGACGAGGGCGGCGTCCGTGATCTTCACGCCGTGGTGGACCTCGTAGCGTTCCTGCAGGCCGCGCAGGATGGAAATCGTGTCCGCAACCGACGGCTCGCCGACGAGGACGGGCTGGAACCGTCTCTCGAGGGCGGGGTCCTTCTCGATGTGCTTCCTGTATTCGCCGAGCGTCGTCGCGCCGATGGCACGCAGCTCGCCTCGCGCCAGGGCCGGCTTCAGCATGTTCCCCGCGTCCATCGCCCCCTCGGCGGCGCCGGCGCCGACGAGCGTGTGGAGCTCGTCGATGAAGAGGACGACCTTCCCGTTCGACTCCTCGACCTCCTTGACGACCGCCTTGAGCCGCTCTTCGAACTCGCCGCGGAATTTTGCCCCGGCCACCATCGCGCCGAGATCCAGCGCGACGACCTGCTTGTCCTTGAGGCTCTCGGGGACGTCTCCGGAGGCGATGCGCCGCGCGAGTCCGTCGACGACGGCGGTCTTGCCGACGCCCGGGTCGCCGATGAGGACGGGGTTGTTCTTCGTCCGGCGCGTGAGGACCTGCATCACGCGGCGGATCTCGTCGTCGCGCCCGATCACCGGATCGAGCTTTCCGCGCCGGGCCAGCTCGGTGAGGTCTCGGGCATAACGCTTCAGCGCCTGGTACTTCCCCTCGGCGTTCGGGTCGTCGACGCGGGCGCTCCCGCGGACCTCCTTCAGCGCAGCCAGGATCGACGCCTCCGAGGCGCCGTGCCGCTTCAGGACCTCGGCGGCCTTCGAGCGCCCGTCCCGCAGGAGCGCGAGGAGGAGGTGCTCCAGGGCGACGTACTCGTCGCGGAACTCGTGGGCCACCTCCTCGGCCCGATCGAGGATCTTCACGAACGACGGGGAAAAGCGTGTCTCCACTCCCGTCCCCTGGGCCTTCGGAAGCCGGCCGACGAGGGTCGCCAGCTCGGCCGAGATGAGGCCGATGGGAACGCCGACGCGCGTCAGGAGCGGGACTCCGACCGAGGCGTCCGCGACGAGTGCGGCAGCCAGATGCTCCGGCGTCACCTCGGGGTGTCCCGAGGATCGCGCTTCTCGCATGATGAGCTGAAGCAGCTCCTGGACTTTGAGGGTGTATCGGTCGGAGTTCATGGTGCCAACCTCCGCCGGAGAATTGTGGTATCTGCGTGTGCTCTTGTCAAGTTCTATCCTACACTCGCAATGTAAGTATGGCCCTGTCCGGAGCCTCTCACCCGTTCGGGGGATGCCAAGCCCTCGGGTAGAGGCTAGCTTCCGTTCGTATGATCCTGGTCCGAAACCGAAACGGCACCCTCTACTTCCTCGCCCGGGAGGGTGGAGACGCGCTCGGCGCACTGCGGAAGGCCTATCCGGGGCGACCGCTGGCCGTCCTCGAGAGCGGAGAGGGCCTTTCGATCCTCCGCGTCGGCGACCCGAAACCGGAGGTCGCCGGCGAGGCCCGTGAGGCGCTCGCAATCGTGAGCCTCGTCCTACCTCCGGCTCCGGTGGCCTTTTCCTTTCGCGGCTAGCAGGAGGGCGTCACTCTCCTCCAGACAGCAGCCCGCGGAGGCGGGCGTGTTCGGCCTTGAGGCTCGAGTCGAGGATCGAGGGGAGGCGCCAGTCCCGATGCGTTCGGACGAGGCTCTTGCGGATGGACACGAGGTCCCGGGCACTGAGACCTGACCGGAACGCGAAAGGCCGGACCGCTTCCTCCAGCGCCCCGAGGTACTCGGACATCCGGTCGATGAGCTCCGCGGTGCCGGGTTCCCCGTAGCCGGGGTAGACGACGCGTGGGCCGAGTCGTCTCAGCCCCGCGAGAGTCCTCCTCCAGGCGCCGAGATCCGAGCCCCCGGTCACGGGGTGGATCCGGTTCCAGACGAGCCCGCCGGCGAACAGTTCGCCCGTCTCGGGCACGAAGACGACCGTGCTGGGCGGGGCCCCGGCCTCACCCGCCTCGAAGAGTCGGAGGGTGTACCCCTCGAAGCCGAGGTTCAGGCTTCCGGTGAAGGTGTTCGTGACGCGAGGCGGCGTCCGCGGTAGGAGGGCGAAAGGGATGCCCGCCCGCAGGAGCCGCTCCCTCTCGCCCGGGAAGGCCGTCTCGAGCGTGGACGCCGTCGAGCGCGCGGCCCAGACGCGCGTTCCGGGCGCCGCGAGTGCAACGAGGCCCCAGCTGAGCTCGGGCTGTCCCCCGGTCAGGATGGCCGCGCCGAGCGGAAGGGCCGCGGCCGCGCGCATCGCGGCCCTGAGCGCTTCGGCCTCCGGTGTGAGGAACGGAGCATCAACGAGAACGCTCCCTCGTTCCGTCCGGAACCAGTAGGCGCTCGCGAACCGGGAGGATTCCGAGCCCGCGAACGAGCGAACCGTGGGCCCGGCCGCGGTGGCGAGAGAAGACACGGCGACCGTCGAGAGGAGAAGAAGGAAGCGAGGAAGACGCATTCGGCTACCGCCGTCCAAGAATACCGCGACGGGGACCTCTATGATCGAAGGGTGACGAGGGGCGATGCACCGGGAGCCGGGCCGGATCCGGCCGGCAGGAGGCTCCGGCTCGATCTCGCCTATCTCGGTACGTTCTTCGAGGGCTGGCAGGCACAGGAGACCGTCCGGGACGGTGGCGCGGCGCCCCGGACGGTGCAGGCGACGCTGGAGGAAGTCCTCTCCCGGATGCACGGTCGGCCGATGCGGGTCCAGGCCGCGAGCCGGACCGATTCCGGTGTCCACGCGGACGGGCAGGTGGCCCACCTCGATATCCCGCAGGGCGCCCCGGTCATCCCGGCCGAGGGTCTCCGGCGTGGCCTGAACGCGCTCCTTCCCTGGGACCTCCGCGTCGCCGCGGCCGAGGAGATCCGCTCACCCTGGCATGCCCGGTTCGACGCCCTGGGCAAGCGCTACGTCTACCGCCTTCGACGCGGCACCTTCCTTCCTCCCTTCGAAGGCCTCCGCGAGACGCTCACCTCGCCCCGGCTCGACGTGGGTGCGATGCGCCTGGCGGCCGGGCGCCTCGCCGGACGAAATGACTTTGCGCCCTTCAGCCTCGTGGGCTCGCCCCGAAAGACGACAGTCCGGACTCTCGTTCGACTCGATGTCGAGGAAGAGGGGCCTCTCGTGGTCGTCACCGCGGTCGGGAACGGCTTCCTTCGCGGGATGGTGCGCCGCCTCGTCGGCACCCTCCTCGAAGCCGGGCTGGGCCGGATCGACCCGGAGGCCGCGCGGGAGCGACCGGGCCCCACCGCACCCGCCCGGGGGCTCACGCTCGCCAACGTGTTCTATCCGGCAGGGTAAGATGAAAATTTCAGCCGGTCCGGGCGACGCCTGGCCGGCCCTCTGCGAATGATCGACAAGAATCTCGTCGCCGCGCCCGGCTCTTCCGACCGCGCCCTCCTGGACGCGCTGGACCTGACCCGGCTCCCCAGACACGTCGCCGTCATCATGGACGGCAACGGAAGGTGGGCGAAGCAGCGCCACCTCCCGCGCGTGGAAGGGCACCGTGCGGGGGCCGCGGCCGTGCGGGATACCGTCGAGACCGCCGCGCACCTTCAGTTCGACGCCCTCACGCTCTACGCCTTCTCGACGGAAAACTGGAAGAGACCCAAGACCGAGGTCTCGACTCTCTTCACGCTCCTCAAGGAATACCTGCGCAAAGAGCTGCGGACCCTGGCCGAAAACGACATCCGCTTCCGGGTCGTGGGGCGGGCCGAGGGCCTCGACGGATCTGTCCGGGCGGCCCTGGACCTGGCCCTCGAGGCGACGGCCGGCTGCCGGGGAATGATCTTCAGCGTCGCGCTGAATTATTCGGGGCGAGCCGAGATCACCGACGCCGCGCGGAGCCTGGCCCGCGAGGCCGCCGCGGGCCGCCTCGACCCCGAGTCGATCGACGAGGACGCCTTCTCGCAGCGTCTCTACACGCGCGGCCTTCCCGACCCCGATCTTCTGATCCGGACGAGCGGCGAGCTGCGGATCTCGAACTTCCTCCTCTGGCAGATCGCCTACGCGGAGATCCACGTCACTCCCGTCCTCTGGCCCGACTTCCGCCGTCGCCACTTCCTGGAAGCCCTCGTCGACTACCAGCGCCGCGAGCGGCGCTACGGAGGCGTGTCCGAAGCCGACGAGGCGGGAGCTCCGCCCGCTCCCGCGGTGCTCAAAGCGTGAAGCGGACCCGCGAGCTGACGGCGGCGGTCCTGATGCCGCTCGTCCTCTCTCTCCTCGTCTGGGGACCGCTCTGGAGCTGGACGCTTCTCGTCGGCCTCACCTGCGGTGCGGCCCTGTGGGAGTTCCACGGTCTCGTCACCGCATCGGGCTGGATGGCGCCGCGATACCTGAGCTTCGTCCTCTTCGCCGCGATCCTCGCCGGCGCGTTCCTCGGCTCGGCGCCCCTGCTCGTCGCGGCGGCGGGTGCGAGTCTCGTCGTCCTCCCGACGGCCGTCCTTTTCGCCGCGCCGAAGGAGCCCGTCTGGCTCGGTTCGGCCGCCGCGACGTCGTTCGCGACGCTCTACGTCGGCGCCGGAGGCGCGGCGATCATCGCGCTCAGGGGTCTCGGCTGGGAGACGGTCGTCTTTCTCCTCGGAATCGTCTGGGCCGGCGACTCGGCCGCGTACTACGTCGGCTCGAGGCTCGGGAAGCGCCGGCTCGCCCCGGTCGTCAGCCCGAAGAAGAGCTGGGAAGGCTTCTGGGGACAGGTCGCCGCCGGGGCCGTCTTCGGGGCGATCCTCGCGACCCTGCTCCCGCGGGTCCCCGGGTCGCCGGCGGTCGCGGCCGGAGCGGGCGCCCTCCTCGGCGCCGTCATGTCCGTCGTCGCCGTGGTCGGCGACCTGGTGGAGTCGACCTTCAAGAGGAGCTGCGCGGTGAAGGATTCCGGGGGGTTGCTTCCGGGCCACGGCGGTCTCCTTGACCGCCTCGACTCACTCCTCTACGCCTCGCCCGTTCTCTACGGAATCCTGGCTCTCCTCCCGGAGCTTCGCCCTCGATGAGCTCTCCGCGCAACGTCGCCCTTCTCGGTGCCACCGGCTCGATCGGCCGGTCGGCGCTGTCGGTCTTCGAGGCCTTTCCCGAAAGGTTCCGCGTGGTCTCGATGTCCGCCGGATCGAACCTCGAGGCGCTTCTCCCCGCCATCGCGCGCTTCCGTCCCTCGGTCGTGTCGGTCCGGGAGCGCGAAGGCGCGGACCGGCTCCGCCGGGAGTTCCCGGGCCTTCGCGTCGGCTACGGCGAGCAGGGGATCACCGACGTCGCGACCCTTCCCGAGGCCGACGTCGTTCTCGGCGGCGTCGTCGGCGCGGCGGGGCTCCCGCCGGCGTACGAGGCGGTGAAGCTCGGCAAGACGCTCGCCCTGGCGAACAAGGAGGTCCTCGTCGTCGCGGGCGAGGCCGTGATGGCGGCGGCGGCCGCCTCCGGCGCGGCGGTCCTCCCCGTCGACTCGGAGCACTGCGCCCTGCACCAGGCGCTGCGCTGCGGACGCCCGTCCGAGGTCGAGAGGCTCGTCCTCACGGCGTCCGGCGGACCGTTCCGGACGCGGCCGCTCGAGACGTTCGACGCGATCACGATCGCGGACGCGCTCGCCCACCCGACGTGGAAGATGGGACCGAAGATCACGATCGACTCGGCGACGATGATGAACAAGGGCCTCGAGGTCATCGAGGCACGCTGGCTCTTCGACGTTCCGCCCGAGCGTCTCGGCGTCGTCATCCACCCGCAGTCGATCATCCACTCGATGGTCGAGTGGGTGGACGGCTCGGTCATCGCGCAGATCTCGCCGAACGACATGCGCTTTCCGATCCTCTACGCCCTGACGTATCCGGAACGCGTCCCGACGCCGCTCCCCAAGCTCGACCTCGCCTCCCTCGGGAAGCTCGAGCTCGAGCCGCTCGACGAGAGGCGGTACCCGGCGGTGCCCCTCGCTTACGCCGCGCTTCGCGCCGGCGGAACGGCCCCGGCCGTCCTGAACGCCGCCAACGAGGTTGCCGTCGCCGCATTCCTCGAGGGGCGCATCCGCTATCAATCCCTCGTTTCCGTCGTGGAGGCGGTGCTCGCAGGGCACAGGCCTTCCCCGGCCACGTCCCTCGACGCCGTCCTCGACGCCGATCGCGAGGCGCGCCTTCGGGCCGCCGAGCTCGTCTCCCCTGGCGCGTCTCTTGCTCTATCGAGAACCGTCGCGCCGTCTCCGGCGTAGCTGAAGGACCGCATGCAGATCTCCACGAACATCCTCGCCTTCGTCTTCGTCCTCTCGTTCCTGATCTTCTTCCACGAGTTCGGGCACTTCCTCGTGGCGAAGTTTTTCAAGTTTCCGATCGAAGTCTTCTCGATCGGGTTCGGCAAGCGCCTCTTCGGGTTTACCCGAAACGGCACCGACTACCGGATCTCGCTCGTCCCGCTCGGCGGGTACGTGAAGATCGTCGGTCTCGGGCCCGACGAGAGCGACGTCGTGGCGGGGGAGGCGCCCGTGGGACTCCGCGGGACGCGCTGGCAGCGGTTCCTCGTCCTCCTCGCGGGCCCCGCGGTGAACCTCGTCCTCGCTCTTCTGCTGACGGCGGGGGCGTTCGCCATCGGCATCACGATCCCGAAGTACGCCGACGAGAAGCCGGTCGTCAAGCACGTCGACACGGGGAGCCCGGCCGAGAAGGCGGGCGTGCAGGTCGATGACGTCGTCGTCGCGCTTTCGGGCAAACCGGTGACGACCTGGCGCGAGGTGGAGACCCACCTCGGTCTCGCGCCGCGGGCCGAGATCCCGGTCGTCCTCGAGCGGGCGGGAAAGACGGTCGACGTCGTCATCCGTCCCGAGCCGCAGACGAAGTACGACATTGGCTACACCGGCCTCAACCCGTTCCTGGCACCGGTCATCGGAAGCCTGGTGAAGGGCTATCCCGGCGAGAAGGCGGGCCTCCAGGTCGGAGACCGGATCGTCTCGATCGGCGGCGTTGCGATCGAGGGCTACTTCGAGATCGTGCGGCGCGTCCGGGAGGCTTCGGCGGCGTTCGGGAAGGACGGGGCCCGGCCGATCGCGTTCGAGATCGAAAGGGCCGGGAAGCGTCTCCCGCTCGAAGTGACTCCGCGTCTCGAGGGTGGCTCGTGGCGGATCGGCTTCACGCCGAAGTACGAGCTCGTGAAGAAGAAGCTGCCGTTCCTCGCGTCGATCGGCGCCTCGTGGACCGAAAACCTGAGGCAGACGGGCGCCGTCGGACAGACGATCAAGCGGATGGTCTCGGGCTCCGGCTCGATCCGCCAGCTCTCGGGGCCGGTGGACATCGCGAAGTTCTCGGGCGAGGCGGTCCGCACCGGGATGGCGGCCCTGCTGGGGTTCATGGGGCTCCTCTCCCTCCAGCTCGGCCTGCTGAACCTCCTGCCCATCCCGCTCCTGGACGGCGGACAGCTCTTCCTCCTGACGATCGAGGGAATCGTCCGGCGCGACTTCTCCGTCAAGCTGAAGGAACGCCTCCTCCAGGCGGGCTTCGTCTTCCTCGTCCTCCTGATGGTTTCCGTCCTCGCCCTCGACATCGCGAAGAACCTGGGCTTCTGAGAACAAGGGGTCAGGTCTTGATTATCTGTTATAGCCACGGGCTATAACAGATAATCAAGACCTGACCCCAGCCAGGAGCTCGGCCTTCCAGCGAGAAAGTCCGGTAGCGGCGACGAGGTCCGCGGGAGCGAGGGAAGCCCCGGCGGCGAGCTCGGCTCGGGCAATCTCCACGAGCGTGACCCGCGAGGCGAGGACTCCGGGGTCGAGGCCGAGACGTGCGGCGACGGCGTCCCGCCGGCCCTTCAGGGCATAGACGGCCTTCTCGAGCTCCGGCTCGGGGCGGACGACCTCTCCACGCCGTGCGGGGGGCCAGGAGGCTGCCGGCAGGGCACTGGCCAGCTCGAGCGCCGCCTGCAGCCGGCCCGCGAAGCCCGCGGGAACGGGGCGGGGGAAGAGCGCCGCGAGGTCCTGCTCTCCCGCCGCGGCCTTGCGCGCGAGGGAGACGAGCGTCTCGTTGTGCAAGACCCGGAAAGGAGGGAGATCCAGAGAGCGCGCGCGTTCCTCGCGGGCGATCCAGAGCTCCCGCAGGAACGCGCGCTCTTTGGCGGACAGGGCGTTGGAGCCCTTGATGCGCCAGTCGGTCTCCGGATCGTCGGGAGCGGGGGAGAGGTCCTGCGAGAGGAGACGGGCGCACTCCTCGGCGTGCCATTCGCGACGGTCTCGGGTCGAGAGGTCGGCTTCGAGAAGCGCCACGAGCGCGTGGAGGTGGAGGACGTCGGCCGCGGCGTAGGTTACGAGCGTGGCGGTGAGGGGCCGGCGGCTCCAGTCCGCGCGCTGGCTCGATTTGTCGAGCGTGACGCCGAGCCGCCCGGAGAGGAGCGCGGCCAGCCCGATCTCCTTTTGCCCGAGGAGCTGCGCGGCGAGCATCGTGTCGAAGATCTCCCGCGGGGAGAAGCCATACCCGCGCGAAAGAAGCCTCAGGTCGTAGTCGGCACCGTGCAGCAGGAGTCGCCGGCCGGACAGAAGACCGAAGAGGGGCGCGAGGTCGAGGCCGGCGAGAGGATCGACGAGCCACGCCCTGCCGGTTCGCGCGAGCTGGAGAAGGCAGACCTTCTCGAAGTAGTGGTGGAAGGAGTCGGCTTCCGTGTCGAGCGCGACGTCGTCGTCGGGGTGCGCGGCGAGATCCTCGACGAGCCGCGCGAGAGACTCGGCGTCAGCGATGAGGGGAGGCGTTTGTCCGGCGTAAGTGTTGGCGTTGCTGGAGGACACAGGTCGACGCTAGGGTAGCACCGCGCGGACCTTTCTCCTTGACGCGCAAAGAAACGGAGGCCGATACTCCGTGTGGGAAAAAGTGGATAGCAGTGGTCGATCGTGGGCGTAACTCATGCCGCGATCGCCACGGCCTCCTCGTCTTCCCGGAAAGAGCAATGGAACGCCTCCGCGGCAGTGCCGAGTCGACAGTCGACGAGAAGGGCCGGTTCAAGGTCCCTGCGGCCTTTCGCGAGGCCATCGAATCGGCGTACGGCGGCGAGTTCTTCGTCACGTCAGTCACGGGCATCGAGATTCTCGTCTATCCAATGCCGGTCTGGACGGCCTTCGAGGAGAAGCTCGCGGCGCTCCCATTCGTCCATCGCGGCCGCACGAAGTTCCTCGAGCGCTACAACACCTACGGCCAGACTGTCCGCATGGACGGGCAGGGGCGTCTCCTGATCCCCGCCCTGCTGCGCGAGACCTCGGGCGTCGGCAGCGACGTTCTCGTCCTCGCGCAGGCCGACTCTCTCAAGGTCGTCGACAAGGCCCGGCACTTCGCCGCCCTCACCGCCGCACCGATCACCGATGAGGATTACGACGATCTGGCCCGCACTCTCTGACGTCGAGGCGTCGTGGAGCCTTCTGCGCACGTCCCCGTCCTCCTCCGGGAGGTCCTCGAGGCGGTTCGGCCCGAGCGCGGAGGCGTCTACGTCGATGCGACGCTCGGGCTCGGCGGTCACGCGGAGGCGATCCTCGCCGCCGGCGACGGGGTCCGCCTCGTCGGGATCGACCGCGATCCCGACGCGCTGGCTTTCTCGCGCGAACGCCTCGGGCGGTTCGGCGACCGTTTCGTCGCGGTGGAGGGGCGCCACGAGGAGCTCGCTCTCCACCTCGACCGGCTGGGCCTCCAGGAAGTGGACGGCGTCCTGGCCGATCTCGGCGTCTCCTCGATGCAGCTCGACAGGGCCGAGCGGGGGTTCTCTTTCATGAAGGACGGACCTCTCGACATGCGCATGGGCCCGTCAGGCCCGACGGCGGCCGACCTGGTCGCCGAGCTTCCCGCGGAAGAGCTCGCGAGGATCTTCTTCGCGTACGGCGAGGAGCCCAGGTCCCGGGCGGTCGCCCGGGCGATCGTGCAGGCCCGTGAGACGACGCCGATCCGCACGACGGGTGAGCTGCGGGCGCTGGTCGCGAAGGCGATCGGCGGCCGCCGGGAAGAGGGCCGCGATCCGGCCACGCGCGTCTTCCAGGCGCTGCGTATCGCCACGAACCGCGAGCTCGTCGAGCTGGGACGGTTCCTCGACGACGCCATCGCGCGGCTCTCCCTCGGCGCGCGCCTCGCCGTCCTGTCGTATCACTCGCTCGAGGACCGGATCGTCAAGGACACCTTCCGCGACCGGTCGGCCGGTTGCAGCTGCCCGCCGTCGTTTCCGGTCTGCGTCTGCTCGCGCCGCCGCGTTCTCGCGCTCGTCACCCGCAAACCGGTTCGACCGACGCCCGAGGAGGTGTTCGACAACCGGCGCGCGCGGTCGGCGCGAATGCGCGTAGCCGAGCGGGTCGTGCCCGGACCGCCGAGGTCCGGCTGAGCGGCCGTGTACACCGTCCGCCGCCCCGTCGAGAACGTCTACCTCGTCCGCGAGCCTGACCGACGGCGGACCCGGGAGCTGCTTGCTCTCCTCCTGTCGCCCTTGCCGCCGATGGCGGTCCTGTTCGCCGCCATCTGGACGAATCTCGAGACCTTCCGGCTCGGCTACCAGATCGAGCGTCTGCAGAAGCAGAAAGAGACGCTCGAGGAACGCCAGCGGCAGCTCGAGATGGAGCGCGCGCGTGTCTCGGCCCTCTCCAGGGTCGAAAACGTGGCCAGGGAGCGCCTCGGCCTCGTGACGCCCCACCCGGAACAGGTCGTGTTCGTGAAGGACGGCTCGTTCCAGACGACCTCCCGCCCGGCCGCCGCGGCGAAGGCCACGGGCCCCGAGATGCAGGGGCCGCCCGCACCGGACCGGACGGAGGAGGGCTTTTGAACGCCTCGCCCGCACGTTCGTCCGTCCGCCGTGCCTACGTCCTCGTCGGCGTTGCCGGCCTCTGGATCCTCGTCCTGTTCGCCCGGCTGGGCGAGCTGCAGGTCGTGCGACACGACGAGTTCGTGAGACGGGCAAAAAAGCAGCAGGAGCGGACGGTGGAGCTGGCGCCGAGACGCGGGACGATCGTCGATCGCGTCGGGCGGCCCCTCGCCGTGACGACGGCGGTGGAGTCGGTGTTCGCCATCCCTTCCGACATCGATGACCCCGCCGCCGTCGCCCGGGCCCTGGCCCCGATCGTTCAGCAGCCCGCCGGGGAGCTGCGGCGCAGGCTCTCCGACCGCGAGCGGGACTTCGTCTGGATCGCACGCCGCGTGAGCGAGGAGACCGCCCTCGCCGTGAAGAGGCGGTCCCTTCCGGGGGTGAGGCTCCTGAAGGAGTCGGCGCGACGCTACCCGGAAGGCTCGCTCGCGGCCTCCGTCGTCGGCTACGTCGGGACCGACAGCCAGGGCCTCGGCGGGCTGGAGCATCGCTGGGACGGCGAGGTGCGAGGCCGGCCGGCGCGCGTGACGGTGCTGCGCGACGCGGCGCAGCGTTCCTACGGCCTCCAGCGCGGCGCGCCGGGAGGAGCGGGCCCGCGGGCGACCGACGAGGTCGAGGGGGCCTCCCTCCGGCTGACGCTGCACGCGGGCCTCCAGCACGTCGCCGAGCGCGAGCTGGCGAGGGTCCGGGAGGAGACGGGCGCCCGCGCGGCCTCCGCCGTCGTACTGGATCCGCAAACGGGGGAGATCCTCGCGATGGCGTCCGTCCCGACGTTCGATCCGAACAGCTGGTCGGACGCGAGCGCCGATGCGCGCCGCTGCCGGCCGATCGCCGACGCCTACGAGCCGGGATCCACGTTCAAGGTCATTACCGCGGCGGCCGCGATCGAGGCCGGGACCATCGGTCCCGACGACATCATCGACTGCGGCGGTGGATCGCTGACCATCGGCCGGAAGACGATTCACGAGCACGGGCGGGCGGCGTGGGGAGCCCTCCCGCTCATCGACGTCCTGGCCCATTCCTCCAACATCGGGGCCGCGCACATCGGCCTCGGTCTCGGCAAGGCGGGGTTCAACCGCGCGGTGCGCGCGTTCGGCTTCGGGAGCCGGACGGGAGTCGACCTCGAGGGAGAGAACGGCGGCCTGCTGCGCGACCCGGCGGCCTGGAGCGCGCTCTCGCTCCCCACGATCTCCTTCGGCCAGGAGATCGGCGTCAACGCGCTGCAGCTCGCGCGGGCTTTTTGTGCCCTCGCCAACGGCGGCATTCTCCCGACCCCCTACCTCGTCGCCGAGATCGCCCGCCCCGGCTCGGCCCCCGAGCTCCGGAGGCCTCCCGTCGGGGCGCGCGTGATCTCCGAAGCAACGGCCGCTGCGATGCGCCGCCTCCTCGTCAAGGTCGTCGAGGCAGGGACCGGACGCAAGGCGGCCGTTCCCGGCTTCGCCGTCGCGGGGAAGACGGGAACGGCGCAGAAGGCCGTCCCGGGAGCGGGCTATTCCGCCGACCGCTACGTCGCGTCGTTCTACGGCTTCCTGCCGGCCGACCGCCCTCGCGTCGTCATCGGCGTCCTCGTCGACGAGCCTCGCGGGAAGACGTACGGAGGGGACGTCGCCGCACCGGTCTTCGCGGTGATCGCGGCCGAGGCCATGCGCGTCCTCGGTGAACCGGGGCGGCCGGCGGAAGACCGCGTGACACCCTCGATCCTGACGGCCGACCTCTCCCGCGGGGCCGCGCCGCTCACCGGTGCGCTTCCTCCCGGGCTCATCCCGGCGGCTCTGAGGCCGTTCGCCGAACCCGAGGACTTCGACCGTCTCGCCGCGGGAGAGCGCTTCGTCCCCGACCTGGCCGGCAGGTCCGCCCGCGAGGCCGTGCAGGAGCTTTCGCAGCGCGGTTTCGCCGTGAAGCTCGCGGGTCACGGGTTCGTCGTCGTCCAGGAACCGGCGGCCGGGACCGCGCTCCCGCGCGGCAGCGCCGTCCGCCTGACCCTCTCGTTCGCACCTCCGGTGACCGACGTCCTCCTCCGGCCGCTCGGGCCCACCTTCCCGATGGAGCCGCTCGCGCCGTGAAGCTCTCCTCTCTTGCCGAAGGGTTCCCTCACCGCCAGGCGGGGCCGCCGGGCGATCCGGAGGTGCGAGGGGTCACGCACGATTCCCGCCGAGCCGGCGCCGGCATCCTCTTCGCGGCCTTCCCGGGAAAGAAGCTCGACGGGCGGGCGTTCGTCGCCGAGGCCGTCCTCTCCGGCGCCCCGGCGGCGCTGGGTCCCGCTCCCGTCCCGGACGGTGTCGAGGTGCCGTACCTCGAGGTCGAGAACCCCCGGCTCGCGGCGGGGCTCTTCGCCGCCCGCCTCGCGGGGAACCCGAGCGAGAGGCTGGTGATGGCGGGCGTGACCGGAACGAGCGGAAAGACGACCACGACGCTCCTCCTCGACGAGGTTCTCGGCGCGGCGCACCCGAAGCGCGGTCTCTTCGGGACGCTCGTCTACCGCTGGGGAGAGGGGCCGGCCGGAACGCTCGATGCCTCGCGGACGACGCCCGAGGCGACGGAGCTCCAGCCGATGCTCGCGGCGCTGGCGGACGGCGGCGGGACGGCGGCGACGCTCGAGTGCTCCTCTCACGCCCTCTGGCTCGAGCGGCTCGCAGGGTGCGCTTTCGACGTGGCGCTCTTCCTGAACCTGACGCGCGACCACCTCGACGACCACGGGACGATGGAGGCGTACTTCGCGGAGAAGGCGAAGCTCTTCTCGCTCCTGAAGCCCGGCGGATGGGCCGTCGTCAACGCCGACGACGCGTGGGGCCGCAAGCTCCTCGAGCGCCTCCCGAAGGACAGGACGCTCTCGTTCTCGCTCACGCCCGCCGCCGGTGCGGACGTCACCGGCGAGGTGCGTCCCTCGGCGGAGGGAATCTCGCTGCGGGTCGTCCGTCGCGGTACGGGAGAGGTCGTCGAGATCGAATCGCCGCTCCTCGGCGCTCCGAACGCGGAGAACCTCCTCGCGGCTGCCTCCGCGGCGCTCGCTCTCGGCCTCGACCCCGCGGAGACCGGCTCGAGGCTCGGCGCCGTCCCGACCGTTGCCGGCCGCCTGGAACGGGTGCCGAACGGCCTGGGTCTCCTCGTCCTCGTCGACTACGCGCACAAGCCGGCCGCCCTCGAAGGGGTCCTGAAGACGGCTCGCCCGCTCGCCTCCTCACGCGGAGGGGCGCTCCACGTCGTTTTCGGCTGTGGCGGCGACCGCGACCGGGGCAAGCGCCCCGAGATGGGGCGGATCGCCGCGGAGCTGGCCGACCACGTCGTCATCACGTCCGACAACCCGCGCTCGGAGGAGCCGTCCGCCATCGCCGCCGAGGTCTCCGCGGGGGTCCGGGCCGCCGGACGCGAGGCGCTCGTCGTCCTCGACCGGCGCGAGGCGATCTTCCGTGCGCTCGGGACAGCGCAGCCGGGCGACGTCGTCGTCCTGGCCGGGAAGGGACACGAGACGTACCAGGTCACGGCCGGCCGGAACGAGCCGTTCGACGACCGGCTCGTCGCCCGCGAGGCGCTCGCTCAGCGGGAACGGGGAGAGGCGAGGAGATGAGCCTCTCGCTCGGTCCCGACCTCCCCGAGGTTTCCCGCGCGGCCGTCTTCGGCCTCGCGAAGTCGGGCCTCGCCACGGTCCACGCGCTCCTGGCACGCGGCGTCACGGTCGTCGCGACCGACTCGGCGCCGGCGGAGAAGCTCGGCGCGCTGCCCGAGGACGGACGCCTCGAGCTCGTCCTCGGAGGGCACCCGTCCTCCGTCCTCTCGGGCGTCGACCTCTGCGTCGTCTCGCCGGGCGTCCCCATGTCGCTGCCGGTTCTCGACGTGGCGAGGGCTTCGGGCATCCCCGTGATCGCGGAGGTCGAGCTCGCCTCGCGCCTCGTTCCGGGCCTCGTCGTCGGCATCACCGGGACGAACGGAAAATCGACGACGACGGCCCTGGCCGCAGCCCTCCTGCGCGACGCCGGCCGCGAGGCCGTCGCCTGCGGGAACCTCGGCACCCCGTGGATCCACTTCGCCGCGGCCGCCCCGGCGGCGGGCGAGCTGCCGCCGCCGAGCCGGGTCTGGGTCGTCGAGCTCTCGTCCTTCCAGCTCGAGGGGCTCCGGCGTTTCGCGCCCGACGTCGCGGTCCACCTGAACCTGACGCCCGACCACCTCGACCGCTACCGCTCCGTCGACGACTACGGCGCCGCCAAGGCCCGGATCTTCGAGAATCAGGGCGAGGCGCAGGTCGCGGTCCTCAACGCCGACGATCCGCTCGTGGCCCGGATCCGGACGCGGGCACGAAAGTTCACCTTCAGCCGGACCCGGGCCCTCCCGCTCGGCGCCTGGCTGAAGGACGGCGTCTTCCTCGCGGACCTGGAGGGACAGGGGCCGCGCGTGTACGCCCGGCGCGAGGACCTGCAGCTTCCCGGCTCGCACAACGCCGAGAACGCGCTCGCTGCGCTCGCCGCGACGATCCCGCTCGGCGTCACGCCCGAGACGGCCGTGAGGACCTTCCGGACGTTCAAGGGCCTCCCGCACCGGACGGTCCTGGTGAGGACGCGCGGCGGCGTGGCCTTCTACAACGATTCGAAGGGGACGAACGTCGACGCCACGCTGAAGAGCCTCGAGGGGTTCCCCGACGGGAGCGTCTTCCTGATCCTCGGCGGCAAGGACAAGGGGGACGACTTCCGCCGTCTCCTCCCGCTCGTCACGAAGAAGGCGCGCAAGGTCCTCGCCGTCGGCGCCGCGGGGCCCGCGCTGATGCGCGCGCTCGAGGGCGGGGCCTCGTGCGAGCAGAGCGGGACGATCGCGCGCGCCGTCGAGACCGCCGCCGCAGAAGGACGCGCGGGAGACGTCGTCCTCCTCTCGCCCGCCTGCTCCTCCTACGACCAGTTCCGCAACTACGAGCATCGCGGCGAGGCCTTCGAAGCCCTCGTCCTCGCCCTTCCCGAGGCGGGAGCCTGACGTGGCGCGCAAGCTCGCCATCGACCGCCTCCTTTTCGCGCCGGTCGTCGTCCTCGTCGCTCTGGGTCTCCTGATGATCTACAGCGCCTCGGCGATGCAGATCTACCTCCCCTCCGCGGGAGGTCCGTCGCAACCGCTCCACTTCGTCATCAAGCAGGGAATCGCCGTTTTCCTCGGGGGGCTCCTGACGATCGGCGCGATGCAGCTCGACTACCGCAGGCTGAACGACCCGCGTCTCGTCGCCGCGGTGTTCGGCCTCCTCACGGTGGCGCTCCTGGTGGTCCTCTTCCGGCCTCCGATCAACGGCACGCGGCGCTGGATCAGCGTCGGCGTGATGTCGGTCCAGCCCTCCGAGTTCGCCAAGATCGGCCTCGTCGTCGCCCTCGCGGCACTGCTCTCGCGCCGGGAAGGCGAGCTCGACGACGTGAAGCGGACGCTCCTGCCGGTGGCCGGCCTGCTGGCCGTCCTCGGCGGGCTCGTCCTCCTCCAGCCCGACTTCGGGACCGCGCTCTCCTACTTCGCCATCGCCGGCGCGATGCTCTTCTACGCCGGCCTGCGGCTCGGATGGTTCGCAGCCGGGGCGTTCATCACGCTCCCCGCCCTCGTCGCCTACGCCTGGTCGGCGCCCTACCGCAGGGCCCGTATCCTCGCCTTCCTCCACCCCGAGTCGGACCCTCTCGGCACCGGCTACCAGGCCCTCCAGTCCCTCATCGCCGTCGGCACCGGCGGCGTCACCGGCCTCGGGCTCGGCGACGGAAAGCAGAAGCTCTTCTTCCTCCCCTACCCCTACACCGACTTCATCTACGCCATCGTCGGAGAGGAGCTCGGCCTGATCGGCTGCGTCGTCGTCCTCGGCCTCTTCGGGCTCCTCTTCGCCCGTGGGATGCGCGCCGCCGTGAACGCTCCCGACCTGTTCGGCCGGCTCCTCGGCGTCGGCCTCGCGGTGATGATCGTCGTCCAGGCCCTCGTCAACGTCTCCGTCGTCCTCGCGCTCCTTCCCACCAAGGGGATCCCGCTGCCGTTCCTCTCCTACGGCGGCTCCGCCCTCTGGGCGGACCTGATCGCGGTCGGGATCCTCCTCAACGTCTCGCAGCACGCGCCGTGAACTTCCTCCGCGTCCGCCGCGTCCACTTCGTCGGGATCGGGGGGGTCGGCATGTCCGGCCTCGCCGAGATCCTCTCGAGCGTCGGCCTTACGGTGACGGGGTCGGACCTGCGCGAGGGGGAGGAGACCCACCGGCTCCGGGCGCTCGGCATCCCGATCTTCGCGGCGGGGCATCGTGCCGAGCACGTGTCCGGCGCCGACGTCGTCGTCTACTCCTCCGCCGTCGCCGAGGACAATCCCGAGCTCGTCGCCGCCCGGATCGCGGGAGTCCCCGTCATCAAGCGTGCCGAGATGCTCGCCGAGGTGATGCGGGTGAAGACCGGCATCGCCATCGCCGGATCCCACGGGAAGACGACGACGACCTCGATGACGGGATCGATCCTCCAGGCGGCCGGCCTCGACCCGACCATCGTCGTCGGGGGGCGGGTCCGCGCGATGGGGACGAACGCCTGCCTCGGCAAGGGGGAGTACCTCGTCGCGGAGGCCGACGAGTTCGACCGCTCGTTCCTGAGGCTCCGGCCGATCGTGGCGGTCGTCAACAACATCGACCTCGAGCACCTCGACACCTATCGCGACCTGGCCGACCTGAAGGACGCCTTCACCGAGTTCGCCTCGACCGTCCCCTTCTTCGGCACGGCGCTTCTCGGCCTCGACGACCCGAACGTCCAGGAGATCCGGCCGCTGCTGGCGTCCCGCGTGCGTGTCGAGACGTTCGGCCTGACGCCCCAGGCCGGCGTGACGGCGCGGGACCTCGCCCTCGAGAGGAGCGGGTCGCGCTTCACCGTCGTCGCGGACGGCGAGGTGATCGGTCCCGTCGAGGTCTCCCTCCCGGGTCTTCACAACGTGAAGAACGCGCTCGCAGCGATCGCGATCGCCCGCGAGCTCGACGTCCCGTTCGAAGCGTGCGTGAAGGCGCTCGCGACGTTCGCGGGCGTGGCCCGCCGATTCGAGCGGAAAGGCGAGCGGGACGGCGTCCTCGTCGTCGACGACTACGCCCACCACCCGACGGAGGTCTCGGCGACCCTCGGCGCCGCGCGGCAGGCGTATCCCCAGCGGCGGCTCGTCGTCCTCTTCCAGCCGCACCTCTTCACGCGCACGCGCGACCAGGCGGCCGGCTTCGGTGCGGCCCTCCTCGCGGCCGATGCCGTCTACGTCCTCCCCGTCTACCCGTCGCGCGAGGCGCCGATCCCGGGCGTCACGTCCCGCCTCGTCTCCGACGCGGCGCGCACGCGAGGTCACCGGAACGTCTTCGACCTCGACGTCCGCTCGGAGGTCGTCCCCCGCCTGAGGGAAGACCTGAAGGAAGGCGACCTCCTCGTGACGATGGGCGCGGGAGACGTCAACCGCCTCGGCGAGGAGCTGCTGGGGACGAGGGGGGCGGCATGACCGGCGCGTTCTACCGCCCCGGGACGATCCGGCCTCCGCGACCCTCCCGCCGCCGCGAGGCGACCCGTCGGGCCGTCCTCGGCCTCCTCCTCGTCGTCCTGCTCGGCGGCAGCGCCGCGGCGGCCTGGGCGACCGTCCACCGGCACCCGCGCTTCCAGGTGAAGCGCGTCGTCCTGATCGGCGTCCCCGAGCCGCACCGGCACGAGGTCGAGGCCCTCTCGGATCCCTGGATCGGACGTCCGCTCCTCTCGGTCGACCTGGACGGAGCGATCAGCAGCCTCTCGTCGCGCCCGTGGGTCGCGCGCGTCTCCGCCCGCCGCGTCGTCCCCGACACGATCTCGGTGCAGATCGAGCCCCGGGCGCCGGTGGCGCTCGCGCGGCGGGGGGACGAGCTCTGGACCGTCGATCAGGACGGGCTCTGGCTCGCGGCGTTCGCCGGGGGGGCCGGAGCGCCCCGCTTCGTCGTCCTCGACCCGTCGGGCGCCCCGTCGCCGGAGGAGGCCGTGACCCGCGGGGCGCGCCTCCTGCACCGTCTTCGGGACGAGGATCCCGAGCTCCTCTCGCGCATCTCGGAGGTGGAGGTCCTCTCCGAAGGCTTCGCCATCGTCGACGCGCCTGCCCGCCTGAAGCTCCGGCTCGGCGACGACGCCCTCGCGACCGGACAGGCGTTCGCCCGCTGGCGCGCGTTCCTGGCTCTCACACCCGAGCTGGTCCGCCTCGGTCTCCTCCCGCGGGAGATCGACCTGCGATTCGAGAACCGCATCATCCTGAAGGCTCCGGGGACCGAAAGCCCCCGAAGCGAGACCTGAGGAAGGACCCGTGACGAAGACCACCCCGTACCTCGTCAGCCTCGACATCGGCTCCTCGAAGGTCTGCGCGCTCATCGCGGAGACCGGAAGCGAGGGGCGCATCGACGTCGTCGGCAAGGGGACCGCCACCCACAAGGGAACCCGCAAGGGGGCGATCATCGACGTCCCCGCCACGGTGGAGGCGATCAAACGCGCCACAGAAGAGGCCGAGATCATGGCGGGGGTCCAGATCGAGCGGGCCGTCGTCGGCGTCTCGGGACCCGTCGTGAGGTCGTTCAACAGCCGGCAGGTCGTCGCCGTCGCCGCGCGCAGCCGCGAGATCTCACGCGAGGACATCGGCCGCGCGCTCGACGCCGCCCGCTCCTGCCCGATTCCCTCCGACTACGAGATCCTGACCGTCCTGCAGCGGCAGTTCGTCGTCGACGGGCAGGACGGCGTCGCCGATCCCCTCGGAATGGTCGGAAGCCGCCTCGAGGCCGACGTCCACGTCGTCACCGTCCCGGTCGCCACGACCCAGAACCTCCTCAAGTGCGTCAACGGCGCCGGCGTTTCCGTGACCGAGATGATCCTGGAGCCGCTCGCGGCGAGCGAGGCGGTCCTGACGCCCGACGAGAAGGACCACGGGGTCGTTCTCGCCGACATCGGCGGCGGGACGACGGAGATCGCCGTCTGGCGGCAGGGGGCCCTCGCCCACACCGCCGTCATCCCGATCGGCGGCGACCTTTTCACGAGCGACCTCGCGGTTCTCCTGAAAACTCCCGTTCCCGACGCCGAGCGGCTGAAGAAGAAGTATGGTGCGGCGATTACAGGCCTTCTGAACGGCGTGGAGATGATCGACGTTCCCCGCACGGGTGGACAGGGAGTCCACCCGGTGTTGCGCGGTTACATCGCGGAGATCCTCGAGGCGCGCGCTCGCGAGCTCTTCGAGGTCGTCTGGCGCGAGGCGACAGCGGACATCCCGGCGCAGGAGCTGCGCGCCGGCCTCGTCCTGACGGGCGGGGGCGCCTCGCTCGACGGAATGGCCGACGAGGCCGAGCAGGTCCTCGGCATCCCGGTGAGGATCGGCTCCCCGCGGGGGCTCTCGGGGCTCACGGACGTCGTCAACGGCCCGGAGTGGGCCTGCGCGGCGGGCCTGCTCCTCATCGGTCGCGGCGGCGCGGCCGCTCCGAAGAACAAGCCGAAGGCTTCGGGCGGCCTTCTTGCGAAACTGAAAAACTCGCTGGGGCGGATGTTCACCCCGGCGTCGGCCATCTGAACGAGACCGGGAGGAAGAGATGATTCTGTTCGAGGACGAGTCGAGCGCGGTTCCGGCGATCACGATCGGAGAGGACGTCGTTTCCCCGGCGCGGATCAAGGTCGTCGGCGTCGGCGGCGGGGGCGGAAACGCCGTCAACCGGATGATCCAGTCGGGCATCCGCGGCGTGGAGTTCATCGCCGCGAACACGGACCTGCAGGTCCTGAAGGTCAACCGGGCCGCGCAGAAGATCCAGCTCGGCCTGGCGACCTCCAAGGGGATGGGGGCCGGCTCGAACCCCGAGATCGGGCGCACCGCCGCCCTCGAGGACGCCGAGCGGATCGCCGAGGCGCTCTCGGGCTCCGACATGGTCTTCGTCACCGCCGGCATGGGTGGCGGGACGGGGACCGGCGCAGCGCCCGTCGTCGCGAAGATCGCCTCCGAGGCGGGGGCGCTCGTCGTGGCGATCGTCTCCAAGCCGTTCGGGTTCGAGGGGCGGCGCAAGCTGCGCTTCGCCGAGGACGGGATCGCCGAGCTGCGCGAGTACGTCGACACGCTCATCACGATCCCGAACGAACGCCTCTACGCCTTCGTCGACCGGAACATCACGGCGTGGGAGGCGTTCAAGATCGCCGACGACGTTCTCCGGCAGGCGGTGCAGGGGATCAGCGACCTGATCACCGTCCCCGGCTACGTGAACGTCGACTTCGCCGACGTGAAGACCGTCATGGAGAACATGGGGATGGCGCTGATGGGGACCGGCACGGCGACGGGCGAGCACCGCGCCGTCGAGGCGGCCCAGAAGGCGATCTCGAACCCCCTCCTGGAGGAGCAGTCGATCCAGGGGGCGCGGGCCATCCTGATCAACGTCACTGGGGGCGAGGACCTCACGCTGACCGAGTTCAACGAGGCGTGCCAGATCGTCCAGCAGGCGGCCGACGACGACGCGAACATCATCTTCGGCCTCGTCCAGGACAGCGCGATGAAGGACCAGGTGAAGGTCAGCGTCATCGCCACCGGTTTCGACGCTCCCATCGCCGCGCGCCGCGTCGCCGCGCAGCCGAACGAACGTGTGAGGATGCCGCTCGCCGAGGAGAGTCTCCCGGAAGACTCGGGCTACGGAGTCAACCTCGTCAATGCCCGGAACCCGAAGGACGACATGTTCGACATTCCGACGTTCCTGCGGAGGCAGATGGACTGAGGGCGCGGGTCCACCTCGCGCCACCCACCCACCGCCGTTCGTG
>DIAY01000041.1:22481-30249 GCA_002414905.1 Holophagales bacterium UBA5066
GGCGGTGGGAGGTGGTCAGGTCACCGGGTGTGCACGGTTCCGGTAGAGCCGGGGATCGACCGCCGCGACCATCTTCTCGACGTCGAGCCGTCCGCCGAGGAAGGCGTTCATCCGCTCGGCCGCTCGCCGCGGCTCGGCGACGACCTCGGCGTACGCGAGCTCCAGCCGCTCGAGGTGCGCGGCGTGCTTGAACAGGTAGTCGACCCGCCAGAGGTGCCCCTGGAAGAGCTCGATCATCTGCGCTTCGGCGGTATCGCTCTTCTCGTTGCGCCGGTCGAGCATCTTGCCCTGCGAGGCCAGGACCTCGGTCAGATCGCGGCGCAGGAAGATGACCTTGTAGTTGTTGTCCGTGGGCAGGTCCTTGAGCAGATAGGAGATGACCTTGACGGCCCGACCCCGCGCGGCGCGCAGCCAGCGCTTGTCGGCAGCTTCGGCGAGCGCCTTGACGCGCTCGTCCTCGAAATAGCCTCGCGGGTTGTCCTCGTCGGCGATGCGCATGCCGTCGGCCACCACCGCGAGGCCACCGGCGGCGAGCATCTTCATGGCCATCGAGGTGCCTGATCGGGGCAGCCCCGAGACCACGATCACGGGCTCGCCGTAGCGCAGCCGACGCCAGGTCCGGGAGATTGAGTTCGTCATGGTTGCAGTCGAGGTCCCCTTCTGCCGGGGACCACGCGGATAGACTACGATGTTATTTCCGTCGGGCGCGCCCGGCCGCCCCGAAGGCGAGAGAATCCTCCGGGAAGGTGGCGCGGCAGGGACCCTGCCCCGGCCGCTGTCCCAGGTCCATCGGGAACACGAGATATCGAGGAGGATGCGGCGCTTGCCCTCTGTCGCCCACACCGAAGCACCCCGCCCCCCTCGCCACTGGCTCCTCGTGGCGGCTGCGCTCGTCGCGCTCTGCGCGGCTCCGGCGCAGGCTTACGTCGGGCCCGGCGCCGGCATCGCCCTGCTCTCCTCGGTGGGCGTCGTCCTGGTCACGCTGCTCCTGGCCATCGCGTCCATCCTGGCCTGGCCCTTCCGGGCGCTCTGGCGCCTGGTGAGCGGCAAGAAGACGGGAAAGCCCTGGGCGCGGCGCTTCATCTCCGTCGGCCTCGATGGTTTCGACCCGCGTTTGACGGAGCGGCTGATGGCCGAAGGCAAGCTGCCGAACCTCCGGAAGCTGGCCGAGCTGGGCTGCTACCACCGTCTGCGCACCACCTACCCGGCGATGACCCCGGTCGCATGGTCGTCCTTCGCGACCGGGACCAACCCGGGCAAGCACAATATCTTCGACTTCGTCGATCGCGACCGGAAGACCTACCTGCCGGTGCTCTCTTCGGCGGAGATCGGCAGCGTGGATCGCTATTTGCGCCTCGGCAAGTGGAAGATCCCGCTCGCGCGGCCTGCGATCCGCCTGCTGCGCAAGTCGCGGCCGTTCTGGTCGATTCTCGGCGATTACCGGGTCTGGAGCACGGTGCTGCGGGTCCCGATCACCTTTCCGCCCGATCGCTTCTACGGCGCCGAGCTGTCCGCGATGAGCGTGCCGGACCTGCTCGGCTCGCAGGGGACGTTTCTCCTCTTCACCACCCGCAGGAGCGACGCGAAGTTCAAGGAGGGGGGGCAACGGCTGGTCCTGGAGGGCGGTGGGGACCGCTTTTCGACCGTCATACGCGGCCCCGAAAACATTTTTCGCGTCGGCGATCCCCCGCTTGAGATCCCGATGGAGATCCGGCTCGACCGCGCCGCCGGCAGGGCGCACGTGCGCATCGGCGGGGAGGAGCACATCCTCGCACCCCGGCAGCTGACCGACTGGGTAACGCTCACCTTCAACGCCGCACCGACCGTCAAGGTGCGCGGCATCACGCGCCTGATGGTCACCGAGATGGGCGAGCACTTCTCGCTCTACCTGTCACCCATCAACCTCGACCCCGAAGCGCCGGCGATGCCGATCTCCTTCCCCGGCTACTACTCGACCTACATGGCCAAAAAAGTCGGGCCGTTCTCGACCCTGGGCCTGGCCGAGGACACCTGGGCGCTCAACGAAAAGGTCACCGACGACGCCACCTTCCTCGCCCAGAGCTACGACGTCGACGGGGAGCGCCAGGAGATGTTCTTCGCCGCGCTCGACAAGCTCGACCGCGGCTCGCTGCTCTGCGTCTTCGACGGCAGTGATCGCATCCAGCACATGTTCTGGCGCTACGACGAGGAAGGTCATCCGGCGGGTGCGGATCGGGAGACCGCCGAGCACCGCCACGCCATCGAGGAGATGTACGCCCACTTCGACGGGCTGGTCGGCAAGGTGATGGCGAAGCTGCGCAAGGACGACGTGATGATCGTCCTCTCCGACCACGGCTTCACCTCCTTCCGCCGCGGCGTCAACCTCAACTCCTGGCTGCTCGCGAACGGCTACCTGACCCTCAAGGCGGGGTGCGACGGCTCGACGGAGTGGTTGCGCGACGTCGACTGGTCGCGCACCCGCGCCTACGCGGTGGGCTTGACCGGCATCTTCGTCAACCTCGCCGGACGGGAAGGGGAGGGCATCGTCCAGCCGGGTGCGGAGGCGAGCGCCCTGCGCCGTGAGCTGATCGCCAGGCTCTCGGGGCTGCGTGACGACGAGCACGGCGTGGTGGGCATCAACGAGGTCTACGCCGCCGAGGACATCTACCACGGTCCCTACGTGGCGAACGCGCCTGACCTCATCGTCGGCTACGACCACGGCTACCGGGTCTCGTGGGACTGCGCCACCGGCGTGCTCTCCGGGCCGGTGTTCGAGGACAACCTCAAGGCCTGGAGCGGCGACCACTGCGTGGACCCGAAGATCGTTCCCGGCGTCTTCTTCTGCAACCACGCGATCGACAACCCGGACCCGTCAATCCTTGACATCGCGCCCACGGTCCTGCGCCTGTTCGGTATCGACGTCCCCCCCTACATGGACGGCAAGTCCTTGTTCGTCACCCCCCCGGCGACCCTCGCCGGCAAGCCGGCAACGGTCGAGGGAGCCAAGAGCCGTGCGGCCTGAGTCGTGCCGCCCGCGTCGCCGCGCGCTCGCCACCGCGGTCCTCTCCCTGGCTGCTCTCGCGCTCGCCCTCGCCGTCACCGGCTGCGGCCGCGCCGCCGGCGTGCACAAAGCCGGCCACAACGTCATCGTGCTCGGCTTCGACGGACTCGACTACGACCTCACGCGCAAGCTCATGGACGAGGGCCGGATGCCCAACTTCTCGCGCCTCGAGGCCGCGGGTGTGCGCCTGCAGAAGCTCGGCACCTCGATCCCGCCGCAGAGCCCGGTGGCCTGGTCGGATTTCATCACCGGCGCCGACGCCGGCACGCACGGCATCTACGACTTCGTCCACCGGGACCCGAAGACGATGAAGCCGTACCTGTCGACCAGCCGCGTGGTGGCCAAACCGGATGCCGGCGAGCCGTTCCACCTCGGCAATTGCCAGCTTCCTCTCGGCGCCGGCCAGATGGAGCTGCTGCGCCACGGCAAGCCGTTCTGGCAGACGCTCGAAGAGCAGGGCGTGCCGACCACCATGATGCGCATGCCGGCGAACTTCCCGCCCTCGGGCACCGCCAGCTACGAGCTCTCGGGCATGGGCACGCCGGACCTTCTCGGCACCTACGGCACCTTCACCTACTACACCTCGCAGCTCTTCTTCGACAAGTCGAAGGTCTCGGGCGGCGAGGTGGTGGATGCGTGGCCCGAGAACGGTGTCGTCTCAGCGGATCTCCTCGGCCCGGAAAACCCGTTCGTGCGCGACAAGTCCAGGGCAAAGGCGCCGTTTCGCGTCTTCGTCGACCCCGACGCGTCTGTGGTCAGGCTGGTGGTCGGTGACGAGGTCCGCGTTCTGAAGGCCGGCGAGTGGACGGACTGGGTGCCGGTCGATTTCGACCTCGGCACCTGCGGCAAGCTCATGCTGACGCCCTCGATCCGGGCGATGGCCCGTTTCTACCTGAAGAGCCTCCAGCCCGAGTTCGAGCTCTACGTCTCGCCGCTCAATTTCGACCCGATGGACCCGGCGATGACGATCTCGACCCCGAAGAGCTACGCACGCAGGCTCGCCGAGACCAGCGGACGCTTCTACACCCAGGGCATGCCCGAGGACACCAAGGCTTTCGAAAGCGGCGTGTTCGACCGTGCCGAATTCATGGCTCAGGCCACCTGGGTCCGGGACGAGGAGATCGAGCAGTACCGTCACGTGCTGGCAGACTGGAAGGGCGGCCTGCTCTTCTACTACTTCGGCTCCTCCGACCAGGTCGCGCACGTCATGTGGGACACCCTCGATCCCGGCCACCCGCGCTACGACCCGGTACAGAGCCCGAAGTTCGCCGACGCCATCCCCTCGACCTACGTCGCGCTCGACGACGTGGTCGGCTACACGCTCGCGCACCTTCCTCCGGACACCACTCTGGTCATCATGTCCGACCATGGCTTCACGAGCTGGCGCCGGTCCTTCAACCTCAACACCTGGCTGCTCGACCACGGCTACCTCACTGTTCACGACCGCCGGACGGCTCTCGCCGCTGAGTTCTTCGGCGACGTCGACTGGAGTCGCACCAGGGCCTACGGTCTGGGCATCAACGCCCTCTACATCAACCTCGAGGGACGCGAGAAGGACGGGGTCGTGACGCCCACCCAGCGGACGAGACTGATGCGCGAGATCGCCGACCAGCTGCTCGCCACCATCGATCCGAAGACCGGCAAGCCGGCGATCACCAGAGTGTTCCTGCGCGAGCAGACGTACGGCGACGGCGGCCACCGCGACGAGGGCCCCGACCTGGTCATCGGCTATGCCAAGGGGACGCGTGCTTCGAGCGCCTCGGCGCTCGGCAAGTTCCCGGCCGAGGTCTTCGCCGACAACACCGACGACTGGCCGGGAGACCATCTGATGGACCCCGACGCGGTGCCCGGTATCCTGTTGACCAACCGGTCGCTGGCACGACCGGCGGCGGACCTGAAGGCGCTGACCAGGTCCGTCCTGGCCGAGTTCGGCGTCGCCGGCGAACCGGCGAAGTGATCCAGCGGAGCGAGGAGCCATGTTCGCGACCAGAACCGTTAAACTCGACAAGGACCTGATGGCCAGGATCAAGCGTTATGCCGATCTGGCGGGCTACTCCTCAGTAGAGGAGTTCGTCACCCATGCTCTCGAGAAGGAGCTCGCCCTGCTCGAGGGAGCCAAGGACGAGGAGGAGATCAAGAAGCGCCTCCGGGGCCTGGGCTACATCTCGTGAGGACGCCGTCGCCGACGTGAGCCTTTTCAACTCCGCGCTGCGGCGCCTCTTCGACCTGCTGCTCTGGCCGTTCCACACGCTGCCGGCGGCGGTCGGCCTGCTCTTCGTCTCCCTGCTCGCGGCGATCGGCATGCTGCTGATCTTCAAGCGGACGTCGAACCAGGAGCGGCTCGAGGCGGTCAAGCGCCAGATCTTCGCCGGCGTCTTCGAGATCCGTCTCTTCAACGACAACTTCAAGCTGATCTGGAAGGCGCAGTCGAGCATCCTGCGCCACAACCTCACCTACCTGCGTCTGTCGCTGGTGCCGATGTTGTTCATCCTGCCGCCGCTCGCCTTCGTGATCGCCCAGCTGCAGTTCCACTACGCCTACGCTCCTCCGGCGGCCGGCGACCGCACGCTGCTGGTGGCGACCCTTTCGGCCGACTGGCAGGCCGGCGGCCACGTGCCGGTCTCCGCTTCCGGAAAGCCGCAGGCGACGCTCGAGCTGCCGGCCGGCCTGGTCGAGGAGACGCCGGCGCTCTGGATCCCCGGCGAGCGCACGCTCACCTGGCGGTTGCGCGTCGAGAGGCCCGGCGACGACGTCCTCGGGATCCGCCTCGGCGACAAGCGCTACGACAAGGAGCTCGGGGCCACGGGTGCGCTGGCGCGCCGCTCGCCGGTCCGTCCCGGCCGTTCGTGGTGGGAACAGTTCGTCTATCCGGCCGAGCGGCCGCTGCCCGCCGGCGGCGTTCTCAGCGAAATTCGCATCGACCTCGAACCGGCCACCGTCGCGCTGCCCTTCTGGAGAGTGCACGAGATGCTGGGCGTACCGGCCTGGATGACGGTCTTCTTCCTCTTCTCGATCGTCTTCGCCTTCGCGCTCAAGAATCGCCTGGGAGTCACGATCTGACGGCCCGCTCCGGCCCCGCCGCTGCGCACCTGACGCGGAACCCATCGGCGGTTTCGCCCGAAGAGCGGCGGCGCCTGCTGGGTCAGCGCGGCTGCGTGCTCTGGCTCACCGGCCTGTCGGGCGCGGGCAAATCGGTGATCGTTGCGGCGCTCGAAGCGGCGCTCGTTGCCTCCGGTCATGCCGCCTTCGTGCTCGACGGCGACAACCTGCGCCATGGGCTCAACTCCGATCTGGGCTTCTCTCCACCCGACCGTACCGAGAACATCCGCCGGGCGGGAGAAGTCGCCGCGCTGCTTGCCGATGCCGGCGTGCTGACGCTGGCCGCTTTCATCTCTCCCTACCGCGCCGACCGTGCCGCCGCGCGCGCCACGGTCGGGGCCGAGCGCTTCCTCGAGATCTTCGTCGATGCCCCGCTCGCGCTCTGCGAAGGGCGCGACCCCAAGCAGCTCTACCGCCGCGCGCGTGCCGGAGAGATCGCCGACTTCACCGGCGTCTCAGCCCCCTACGAGCCTCCCGAGCACCCCGACCTGACGCTCGACACCGCCGCTCTTGACCCGGCCGCCTGCGTGGCGAGCCTGCTCGCGCTGCTCGAGCGGCGCGGCTTCCTCGGGGTCGAAGGTGCCGCTCCGTCGGGCGGCAGCGAAGAAAACGCCCGGACATGAACGGCTACCGGCTCTCCCACCTGCGCGAGCTCGAGGCCGAGAGCATCCATATCCTGCGCGAGGTCGTCGCCGAGTGCGAGAAGCCGGTGATGCTCTATTCGATCGGCAAGGACTCCTCGGTCATGCTGCGCCTGGCGCAGAAGGCCTTCCACCCGGGGGCGATTCCGTTTCCCCTGCTGCATATCGACACGCTGTGGAAGTTCCGCCAGATGATCGCCTTCCGCGACCGCACGGCGAAGGAGCTCGGCGTCGATCTGCGGGTGTGGGTCAACCCGGAAGGGCGCGAGAAGGACGTCAACCCCTTCGACTACGGCAGCCAGCGCTACACCCACATCATGAAGACGGTGGCGCTCAAGCAGGCGCTCGATCACTACGGCTACGACGCCGCCTTCGGTGGCGCGCGGCGCGACGAGGAGGCGAGCCGCGCCAAGGAGCGCGTCTTCTCCTTCCGCGACCGCTTCCACCAGTGGGACCCGCGCAACCAGCGACCGGAGCTGTGGCGGTTGTACAACACCCGCGTGAACAAGGGGGAGTCGATCCGTGTCTTCCCGCTCTCGAACTGGACCGAGCTCGACGTCTGGCTCTACATCCGGCTCGAGGCGATTCCGGTGGTACCGCTCTACTTCGCCGCCGAGCGGCCGATCGTCGAGCGGGAGGGCGCGCTGATCATGGTCGACGACGAGCGCCTGCCCCTTTCGCCCGGCGAGATGCCGCGCTCCCGCAAGGTGCGCTTCCGCACCCTCGGCTGTTACCCGCTCACCGGCGCGGTCGAGTCGGACGCCGGCTCGGTGGCGGCGATCGTCGAGGAAATGCTGGTCGCCCGCACCTCGGAGCGCCAGGGTCGGGTGATCGACCACGACGGCGCCGGCTCGATGGAGGAGAAGAAGCGGGAGGGCTACTTCTGAGGCCTGCCGCCTCCACCACCACGCCCGGGTTCGAGCGCTTTCTCGCCGCCTACCAGCAGCGTGACCTGCTGCGTCTGCTCACCTGCGGCAGCGTCGACGAC
>DIAY01000166.1 GCA_002414905.1 Holophagales bacterium UBA5066
CTCAGCGTCGCCTCCCGGTGCCCCGAGAGGAGGTCGTCGAGTCGCTCTTCCGGGCTCTTGCGGCAGGGTTCGATCCGTTTCGCCATGTCGCACAGGGTACGAGAGTGTGCGACGGGATGGCGACCGCCCGGCGGGAATCAACCGATCCTGCACCGGGAAGCTTCCCGGAGTCCTTCGGCGATACCGTTCGGGAGGCACGTGGATGAGGGATCGACACCGGGTTCGCCATCAAGCGGCGCATCGTCGCCCGTTCAGCGGAAGTATCCGGAAACGTCCAGGACGAAGTGCGTCGGCTGTACCGACTCGTTCCGGACCGTCAGCCGGCCGAGCGCGCCGGGGACGACGATGGCGGCCGAGGCCCTCGTCCGACCCGCGCGGACGGCCAGGACCTGCGCGAGCGGCGCCGCGCTCCCGGCCCCGAAGAGCCGGAGGACTCCGTCTGCCGCAGGCCCGACTCCGGTGACGTTGACGGCGAGGCTGCGCGCGTCCGAGGGGACGCCGCAGGTCCCCGCCGCGTCGAAGGAGAGCGTTCCGTTCGCGGTGACGGGCGCACCGGCGCCGAGACGCGTGTCCAGGACCCGGCAAGGGGTTACGGCGTAGAAGCCCACCGCGGACTCGGTCCCCTCGAAAGCCCCGACGTCGCAGCGGACGCCCGCGGGGCGCGCGGCGCCGCGGGCGTCGACCGTCGCGTGGCAGCCTGCGAACGCGCCGTCGACCGCCGGGCTCCCCGGGAGGAGCGAGACGGTTTCCACGAGTCCGCCGTGGTCGGCGAGAGGGCCGAGGAGGGGGTCGGCGACGATCGGTACGGCGACGCAGTTCTCGTCGTTGCCGTCGTTCAGGTTCCTCTGCGGGTACTCCAGAACGTCACCACCATTCGTCATCTGAGGCGAGCCGACGTCGCAGTTATTCCCGATGTTCCACGGGTTTCCGCCGTTGTCCGCCGTGTTGTGGCCGACGATGGAGGCGCGGATCGTCACGTTCGAGGCGGGGGCGGCGACCGTGATCCCGCCGCCGGTCCAGCCCGCGTGGTTCCGTGTGACGGTGAGGTGGGAGAGGGTCACGTTTGCGCCGGACGGGTAGATGGAGAACGCTCCTCCGATCGCGTATCCGGCGGGCGCCTCGGCCCCTTCCGCACGGTTCCCCGTGAACGTGACGTTCGTGACCGCCGCGGACGTCGGATGGTAGAGCCACAGCCCGCCTCCCTGAGTGAACGCGCGGTTCCCGGCGACGAGGGATCCGGAGAGGCTCAGCAACCCGTCCTGGTGGTAGATCGCGCCGCCGTTCCCGCCGGTCGCCCGGTTCTCGAGGAACGTCGAGTCGGCGATGACGAGCGCCTGTGAACTCTGGTACATCACGGAGTGGATCGCTCCTCCCGCCCAGGCGACGTTGTCGCGGAAAGTGCAGCGCTCGACGCGCACCTCGCCGTCGCCCGAGCCGTCGACGTAAAGCGCGCCCCCCGTTGCCCCGTAGCTGGAGACACGGGACTGGGTCTCGTTGCCGACGAAGGTCGAGTCCCGGATCGCGAGCCCGTTCGCGGGGCCAGTCCCGTCGCCGCCGAGGAAGCCGATCGCGCCGCCATTCCCGCCCCGGTTTCGGAGGAACGCGCTCCCTTCGACCGTCGAGACGCCCCCCTGCACGTAGATGGCACCTCCTCCGACGTCGTCTCCGGCCTGGGTGCAGATGTTGTCCTCGAAGCGCACGTTCAGGACCGTCAGCGCGGGAGTCCCGCGTTCGTGGAAGTCGCTCCGGATCGCGGCGCCGAAGTCGAGAGCCCGGCCGCGCCGAAGAGTCAGGTTCCTGACCGTCAGCTGCCGCTCGTAGCTCAAGGAGAAGAGCCGGACGGCGTCCTGGCCGTCGAGTGTCACGAGCCCCCCACCATCGATGACGGTCGCCGTGACGGCCGAAATCGTCTTCGTCGACGTCAACGGGATCGAGACGGCCGCGCCGCCGCACGAGAAGGTCACGGCGCCGCCTCCGGAGAGAGCCCCGTTCAGCGCGGACTCGGTGCAGGAGCCGGGTGTCCCGTTGCCAACGACTCCCGCTGCCCCGGCAAGGGCCGGACAGAAGAGAAAAAGGACGAACGCCCGCTTCACACACGTACGATGCCGCAGCGACCCGTCACATTCAATCCCGCCCGGGCGCGCCGGTGACGGTCGTCACGGCCGCGAGAAACCGACGTTGACCCAGGGCGTGAGCGGGGGGCAGAGTCGCCTCCCGCACCGCGCCCGGTTCCGGCTACACTCGATGAGCCTCATGAGAAACCTTCAGTCTCTGACCCGGGTCGCCCTCCTCCTTCCACTGTCGTTTGTCGCGTGCACGCCCGCCACGCCCACGCCGAAGGCGGCACCCGTCGCCGCAGCCTCGACCAAGGCTCCCCGGGTTCCGACCGACGAGCTGCACTGGCTGCGCGGATCGGCCGAGTACCGAGCGATCACCATCCAGACCTTCCGCGCCGCCCTCGAAGCCGCCGAGGAGGCGAGCGCCGGGCGACCGGCGGGGAGCTGGGGCGTTTCCGTCGATGCCGACGAGTCGATCATCGACAACTCCACCTACGAGCTCGAGCTCCAGCAGCAGGGCCGCGTCCACACGGACGCCGCCTGGAAGACGTGGGTGAAACGGGGTGAGAGGACGGCCGTGCCCGGCGCCGCGATGTTCCTTGCGGGCGTGCAGCGCCTTGGCGGACGCGTCGCGGTCGTCACGAACACGGTCCAGTCGCTCTGCCCCGAAGTCGCCGCGAACCTTCGTTCCCTTTCGCTCCCGTTCGACATCCTCGTCTGCCGCGCCGACAACGGTGCCGACCGGAAAGAAGGGCGCTGGGGAAGCATTGCCGACGGCACGACCCGGCCCGATCTCGGTCCGGTCGAGATCCTGGTCTGGGTCGGGGACAACATTCAGGACTTCCCCGAGCAGAGCCAGGCCCTGCGCGACGAGCCCGAGTCCGCCTACGGCAGCTTCGGCGTGCGCTTCTTCGCGCTCCCGAATCCCGTCTACGGCACGTGGGAGAAGAACACGCCCCGGTAGCGCGGCCGCCGCGACGGTGGAGCTGGCGCGCGAACGACCGTTCGAGGGGAGCGCCATCTTCCCGCCGTCGTCAGGGCGAGGACACGAGTCCGTCCCAGAAGTTGCAGGCGTCCGGCCGGACTCCGTCGACCGCTCCGGCGGGAGAATCCCAGATGAGTGTCCGGTCCCGAAGGGGGTCGTAGGCGGGCCAGGCCGTGAGGCCCGCTCCATTCGGGTCTCCCGCCGCGGCGAACCGCGCCCAGGCGGCGTTCATCGACTCCGAGAGCGCTCGCTCCGCTGCGCTCGGCGCGTATCCCGGAATCGCATCGAAGCTGCCGAAGACGAAAGGGATCTCGATGCCGTGGACCGCGCCGTGGAGACGGCTCGCCGGGTAGCTGAAAAAGTAGCGGAACACCGGCGAGCCGCCCTTCGCCGCGGCCCGGGCGAAACGCCGGGAGGGGCAGATGAAGCGGGCATCGCTCGTAACGGCGACGTACGCCTTCCTTGGAGTGGCATACGCCGATGCCGGGTACCGGGCGAGGACGAGCGGCGCGAGGGCCCCGAACTGGGCCGCGACCAGTGCCCGGTACTCCGCCTCGGTCGTGAGGGGAGGAGCCGCGGATCCCGTTTCGTCGGCGTTGGCTCCGATGGCGAACGGAACCCGGTTGTGCGCCCCTTTCCCGAGAACGGCTTCGGGCGAATCCCGCAGGACGAAGCCGTCGACCGCCGGGCCCCAGAGCTGCCCCGAGGACGAGGCAATCGAGACGACGGGCGGGACGGCGCGAAGGAGAGACTCGAACGGCCGGCTCCGCAGGCATGCCGCCGGATCGGCCGCCTGAGAGCAGCCCGCCTTTTCGGTAAGCGTGTCGCCGAACGCGACGAACTCGGCGAGTGGCCGCTGCGTACATCCGCCGCTCTGCACCAGGGCGCGCTCGAAGAGCCCGGCGCCGAGCGGCGAGGCGACGAGCGTGCAGACGTTCACGCCGCCGGCCGACTCGCCGAAGATCGTGACGCGCGACGGGTCGCCGCCGAACGCGGCGATGTTTCGCTTCACCCATCGAAGCGCGGCGAGCTGGTCGTACGTTCCATAGTTTCCCGAGACGCCGCGGCGCGTTTCGGCTGAAAGGAATGGCTGCGCGAGCCACCCGAACGAGGAGAGCCGGTAGTTCGCGGTGACGACGACGGCGCGCCCCTTCTCTGCGAAGACCGTCCCGTCGTAGTACGCGTACGAGCTCGCTCCCGCAGCGTTTCCGCCTCCGTGGATGAAGAACAGGACCGGGAGCGGCGAGGCCTGCGAAACCGCAGGAGCCCAGACGTTCAGGGTGAGACAGTCCTCCGAGCCCGTGGCGTTGCCCGCTTCGTCGAGCTGCGCGCAGAGAGTGCCGGACGCCGTCGAGGACCGTACGCCGCTCCAGGGGACCGGAGGCGCGGGAGGGCGCCACCGCAGGGAACCGGTCGGAGGCGCCGCGAACGGAATTCCTCGATACGACGTGCTGCCACCGCTGACGGCACCCGAGGCGGCGCCGCTCTGGGTGAGGACCGAGCCGGGAGGAGCGGTGACCTCCACCGTGACGGGTGCCGAACGGTCCTCGGAACACGCAGAGGAGGGAACCCAGCGGTACGTCGTCGTGACCGCCGGGACGACGGAAAGGCTCCCGCCGGGTCCGAGTGGAAGGTCCCCCGGAACGACACGCCCGGTGCCCCGCCCCGGTGCCGCGAGGTGCAGGGACACAGGGGTTCCCGCCTCGACCCGGGAGGAGGAGAGCGAGAGGGCCGGCGCGGGACCAGCTGGCGGGCACGTGGCCACGGGCAGGAATGCGGGCGAGAGAATCGCGGGGTCCGAGGTCCCGTTGTCGATGACGCTCGCGTACGCGTCGAGGGATCCCGAGTCCACCGTCACCTCGAGCGTCGCGTCGCGAGGCGCGGCCATATCGCCGAACCAGCCTGAGAGCGACCGCTGCGCCCACGAGAACGGGCCGGTGTCGAAGCCCGCTTCGGCGAGCGTCTCTCCGGAGGCGGCCCTGAGGCGGAGCCGGGCCCTCGCTCCGAGGGGACCGCCCACGAATGCGACGTTCGTCCGGAAGCCCGACGCGCCGGAGTCCGACGAGAGTCCCGTGAACGCGAGAACCCGCCCGGGGACCGCGAAGGCGTCCTCGGGAGTGAGCTCCTGAGAGGCGGCGTATGTTCCGGGACGTCCCGAGGGGTCGACGTTTCGGGTCGCGGCGAGGACCGAGAGACGCTCCGTCGCGCTGATCCGTACCGGCATTGCGCTCCCGTCCGGGACTCCGAGCGCGCCGAGGAGGTCGGGCTCCTCCAGAATGCCGCGCGGCGGCACGAGGCGCGACGCGCGGGCGCTTCCACCGGGCACTTCGAGAGTCGCTTCGACAGGGACGAGGCCCGGATTCACGAGGCGCAGGCCCGTTCGCCAGAGCGTCCCGTTCGCACCCGGGATGCGGGCGGCACCGGAGACGATGACGGCGCTCGTTGGAACGGCAGGCGTCTCGATCCTGCGCGCACGGGCGAGAAGGCCGTCGCCGGTGACGTTGTCGACGACGGCGGTGTACGCCACCGCCGATCCGCGCAGGACGCGGACCTCGACGCGGCCGAGCGCGATTTCGGGATCCGCGGCGAGCCCGGTAACGGACTGTTGCCAGAAGAGCGGTTCGTCGCTCGCGAGACGCCTCTCGCCCCTCACGAGACCGGCGTCGTCGACGAGGGTCAGGAGCGCATCGGACCCCGGCTCGAGAAGACTCACCGCGACGTTCGTCCGAAAGCCGTCTCCGGCAGCCGTCGTGTGGGAGAGCCAGGGTGCGACGCCCGTCTCGCCCGCCCGCAGGGCCTCGGCTTCGCGCAGGGACGTAAGGGCGAGCCCATAGGTCCCCCGCGAATCCGCAACGTTGGCGGTGACACCGCGGAGGAGGAACGGCCGGTCGGCCCGGGCGAGCATGGTCCCGGCCGCCGAGTCGAGGCCGAACAGGGAAGCGACCGGGTCATCCAGCCGGAGCGTCTGGCGAGCACTCAGGACGAGGCGCGCCGTTCCAGCCCGCCCGGTCGTCGCCACGAGCTCGAGGTCGACTTCGAGCGGCGAGTCCGACGGATTGTGGAGCCAGGCCGTCGAGACGAAGCGGCTTCCGAACGCGCCGTCCGTGCGGGCGACGCCCGGCAGGACGAGGCGATCCTCCCCCGCCGCCCGACAGGCGAAGAGGAGGACCACCCTGAACATCCACCACCGGAAAGCCGCGGAGAACCGACCCGCCATCCGCCCCTCCAGCTCGTTTGACGCAACAGGGACGCAGAAGGATGACGCCGCCACCGCACTTCCTTCCGCGAGGCCTCCTGCCGCGGCCCCAGGTGATCGAGAACGCGCGGATCCCGAAGGAGACCGCTCTCACGGTGACGACCTGCACGACCCGGTCGATCGAACCGCTCCTGGCGTCCCGGCTCGCGACGGGCAGGGTCCGATTCCCGGCTCATCGCCCCGGGGGGACCGGCGGCCGAGGAAGGCCCTGGCGTCTCTCGGAGTTTGACGCGCCGCCCAAACGGCTCCAGACTGTCGTCACACACTCCCCCGGGAACACCCGGCCACGGCCCTACGCGCCGGGAGAGGGATGCGAATGCCGACGATCAGTACCAGGAAGTTCATCGCCCTCCGGAAGCTCACACGCTCTCTCGCCGAGACGCTGCGGACGGAAGTGCGCAGTACGCTGATGACGGTCGAGCCGCTGCTGCGACCGCGGATGGTGTTCGGCGAGCACGTGCAGGGACACGGCAAGGACCTCGTCAAGGGCGCCGACCGGGCCTTCAAGGAGCTGGCGGCGGACTACGCCGAGGTCGCCGGCAACAAGCCGTTCCACATCCCGAAGGAGCTCAAGAGCCCGTTCGAGGTGATGAGCGCGTCTCTCGAGATGCAGCCCGTGGAGTATTCCTACACGGCCCGCGGCGATCGGGACAGCAAGACCGTCCGGATCTCGTCGCCGTTGAGGTGGGTCGTCAACTATCGCGACTACGGCATCGAGGAGCTCAAGCGCGTCCTGGCGGACCGCAACCGGACCGAGGAGCAGCTCCGGCGTTTTGCCCTCCACTTCCTGCTCGTCGAGCACGTCTTCACGCGGCAGCCCGGAGTCAAGGACATGCTCTCGTCGCTTCGCTTCCCGGTCGTCGTCGAACGCCGTCCGGAGTTCGGGAACCTCCCGATCACATGCATCACGACGGCGATCTCGACCTACCGCCCGGACGACGAGGTGATCATCGAGACGACGGAGATCTCCGGGAGCGAGGAGTTCGAGGAGTTCGTGCGGGTCTCGGACATCTCGGGCCTGCAGGACGCCTTCCGCGAGAAGCTCGTCGAGATCGTGAAAGCCCAGGACCCGGAGCTCCTCGAGGAAGCCTGACGCCGGCGCGGAACGCGCCGGCTCGTTCCGGGTTCAGCTCTTCCTGCGAAGCCAGAGGCCGCCGCCGCGGGTGCGTTGCCATTGCGGAAGCTCTTTGAGGATCGCGCCCCGGTGGGCCGTCTCGAGGAAGCTCGCGAAAACGGCGATCTCCCAGGCCGAGTTGTTGAGGAGGAACGCCCGCCAGAGGTATGCCTCGTTCCAGGCCCGCCCCTCGGCCACCCACGAGCTCGGGTACTCGAAGGGCCAGAAGACGCCGTTCGGGTGGACGTGGACGCCCCCCTTCAGCCTCGGAATCACGCGGAAGAGGAGGTGGTTCAGGTCGGCCCCGGTCCTCGAGACGTGGTTCGTCTCGACGCACAGGACGTCACCCGGCGAGAGGGACGTGAAAGTGTCGAAGGGCACCTCGTGGACCCGCGCTGGGAGGAGGCGGACCTTCTCCGCCTCCTCGTTCTTCAGGAGCGGGCGAAAACGCTCCGCCTCGGGATCAACGACCGTGATCGAGATCGTCCGGCCGAAGATGTGCTCGTTCAGGTCGAGGAGCACGGGGACGAACGGGCCGGCACCCGCACACACGACGCGCCTCGGCCGGAGCTTTCGCAGGACGGCGTGCAGGAGTGCGACGTCACCCCAGCCGTACGCCGGGTCGTCGGGGGAGCTGCGGCGTCCTTCGGGACCGGCCGGCAACGGCGGATCGGCACCCCAGCGTTTCATCTCGCGGATGACCGTCAGCTGGTCCTCGACGAGCGTGTCGATTCCGGGAAGCTCTTCGGGAGGCTTGCCGAAGAGCTCGCTCTCGCGCCTCCTCACGTCGTCGAGGTCCGGGATCGGGGATTGCGGGTGGCCGGGCGGAACCCAGAGCTTCCGCGCTGTCTCGCGGGCAGCGGCCAGGTTGTCGCGCTGCGATTTCACCGTCTGGCGAAGCTCCTCGCGCTCGCCCTCGAGGGCCAGGATGTAACGGTGGATGTCCTTGAGGACGGGGAGCTGCCGCCCCACCTTCTTCAGGAAGCGGATCAACAGGACCTCCTTGCTGGGAGGGTTCAGTCTATCTCCTCCCCGCCTATAATCGGGCACACACAACGCCGAGGAGGTCTCCCCCGATGGCGAAGCCGTTCTCTTTCGGTGCGATCGATGTCCGTCTCGAGGCCGAGTCCGAGTCCCGCCCCGCGCGGGCCGAAGACGACGCCCCGTTCCGTATCCTCGTCGCCGCCGACTTCTCCGGGCGCGCAGCCCGCAACCTCGTCAAGACCGGCGCGCCGCTCGGCGACAGGAAGACGATCCGGGTCGACCTCGATTCGCTCGACGCGACCATCGCCCGCCTGGAGCCGCAGGTCCGTTTCGGTGGGGGCGAAGGCGACGTGTTCCGCTTTCGCGAGCTGGACGATTTCCTCCCCGACACGCTTTTTGTCCGGATCGGGCGGTTCGGCGCGCTGAAGGAAGCCTCCGACGCCGATGCGAGGCGCCGCGAGACGAGCCGCCCCGCCGCCGGGCTCCTCGACCGGATCCTCGACGGGGCGCCTCGGGAAGAGACCCCGCCCGTCGCCGAGAGCCTTGACAGGCCGACCGAGCTGATGCGGACGATCCTCGGGAGCAGCGGGTTCCGGACGCTCGAGACCGCCTGGCGCGGCCTCGACTTCCTCCTTCGCCGGCTGGACGTCGACGGCCCGCTCACGCTCCATCTCGTCGACCTCTCGCCCGAAGAGCTGCGCGCCGACCTCCTCGCCTCGGACGAGCTCGGCAGGTCGGGCCTGCACCGGCTTCTCGTCGAGAAGACTGTCGGAACGCCCGGGGCCGTCCCGTGGGCCGCCTTCGTCGTCCTGGGCTCGTTCGGAACCCCGAAGGAGGACGCCGAAGCGCTCGGACGGCTCGCGAAGATCGCCTCGAAGGCCGGGACGGCTGTCCTCGCCGGCGCCGAGCCGGGGCTCGTCGGCTGCACCTCGCTCGCCGCAACGCCCGATCCCGACGACTGGTCCGCGCCGAACGGTGAAGACGCCGAGGCCTGGGCCGCTCTCCGCCGCCTCCCGGAGGCACGGCACGTCGGCCTCGCGCTGCCACGCCTGCTGCTCCGCCTCCCTTACGGCGCGGAGACGAACGCGGTGGAGGCCTTCGACTTCGAAGAGCTTTCCTCGCCCCCCTCGCACGAGGAGTATCTCTGGGGAAGTCCGGCCCTGGCCCTGGCCCTCCTCCTCGGAGAGGCGTTCCTCGAGGACGGCTGGAGCCTGAGGCCCGGGTCGGCGCAGGAGATCTCCGGCCTCCCGTTCGCGCTCGTCACCCGGGACGGCGAGAAGCACGCCGTCCCCTGCGCGGAAACCCTCTTCACGGTCCGGGCGATGGAAGCCGTGACGGCGAAGGGGCTGATGCCGCTCCTGACGATGAAGGGAACCGACACGGTGCGCCTCGCGACGTTCCAGTCGATCTCCGAGACGCACGCGGCGCTCGCCGGGCTCTGGGGCTGAAAAGGGGGCCGGGCTCCCCGCGAGGAGCCCGGCCCTGAGGATTGCGGCGGGGCGAACGTCCGAGCGTCAGGCGATGTCGTAGGCGAACTTCCCGCCCTCGCCGACCCGGACGTGGACCTTCGCGATCGACGACCCCTCGGCCATCCGGGCGAGGAACTCGCCGGAGAGGTCGGGAAGGACGGTCCTCGTGAGGATCGCGTCGACGTTGCGGGCGCCGCTCTCGACCTCCTTGCACCGGCTCGCGATCTCGTCGATCACGACCTCGTCGTAGGAGAACGTCGCACCGTGATTCTCCATGAGGCGCTTGCCGATCCGGCCGAGCTGGAGCCTGATGATGAGCTTCATCACGGGCTCGGAGATCGGGTAGTAGGGAACGATCGACATGCGCCCGAGGAAGGCCGGCTTGAAGACCTTGTCGAGACCGGGCTTGATCGTCTCGATGATCTTCGCCGGAGTCGGGGCCGTGTCGGGATCGGCGCACATCTTCATCATCGCGTCCGACTCGGCATTCGTCGTCAGCAGGATGACGCAGTTCTTGAAGTCGATCTCACGCCCCTCGCCGTCCTCCATCTGCCCCTTGTCGAAGACCTGGTAGAAGAGCTCGAGGACGTCGGGGTGCGCCTTCTCCACCTCGTCGAGGAGGACGACGGAGTAGGGCTTGCGGCGGACGGCCTCGGTCAGGACGCCCCCTTCGCCGTAGCCGACATATCCCGGCGGCGAGCCCTTCAGCGAGGAGACGGTGTGCGCTTCCTGGAACTCCGACATGTTGATCGTCACCATGTTCCGCTCGCCGCCGTAGAGAGTCTCGGCGAGGGCGATGGCGGTCTCGGTCTTCCCGACGCCGGACGTCCCGACGAACATGAAGACGGCAATCGGCTTGCGCGGATCGGTCAGGCCCGCGCGCGAGGTCTGGATCTTCTGAGCGATCGCCGCGAGGGCGTGGTCCTGTCCGACGACGCGCTCGCCGAGGAGCTTGTCGAGGTTCCTCACGGTTTCGATCTCGTCGGCCTGCATCCTCCCGACGGGGATTCCGGTCCAGCCCGCGATGACCTCCGCCACCGCCTGGGCGTTCACGTCGGCCTGCATCATCGGGGTGTCGCCCTGAACGGTCTTCAGGCCGGCCTTGAGCTCGGTGAGCTCGGCCCGGAGCCCCTCGAGCCCCGCCACGTCCGCTCCGCCGACCGCCGCCTCGAGCTTGCCGCGGGTCTCCTTGATCTGGTTGACGAGCTCGATCTCCTCCTTGCACTGCTCGTCGAGGACGGCGAGCCGCGCCTCGGACTCGGCCTTCGCCGCCTTCGCCTTCTCGATCCGCTCGCCGTGCGCCGCTCCAGCGGCGGCCTCGCGCTCGAGGGAGTCGATCTCGGCGGTCAGCTGGTCGATCCGGCGCCGGCAGTCCTCGATCGGCGCGGGAGTCGATGCCTGGCTGATGTTCACCTTGGCGCACGCGGTGTCCAGGACGGAGACGCACTTGTCGGGGAGCTGCCGTCCGGAGATATAGCGGTGGGAGAGTCTGACGGACGACTCGACGGCCTCGTCGAGAATCCGGAGGCCGCCGTGGTGCTTCTCGAGGTTCTTCGCAAGCGCCCGCATCATGACGATCGCGATCTCCTCGGACGGCTCCTCGACCTTCACGACCTGGAAGCGCCGCGCGAGGGCGGCGTCCTTCTCGAAGTACTTCTTGTACTCGGCCCACGTCGTCGCCGCGATCGTGCGCAGCTCACCCCGCGCGAGCGCCGGCTTCAGAAGGTTCGCGGCGTCGTTCTGACCGGCGGAGCCCCCGGCTCCGATCATCGTGTGCGCCTCGTCGATGAAGATGATGATCGGCGTCGGCGAGGACTTGACCTCCTCGATGACCTGCTTGAGGCGGTTCTCGAACTCGCCCTTGATCCCGGCGCCCGCCTGGAGGAGCCCGAGGTCGAGCGTCCGGACGGTGACGTTCTTGAGCGGCCCCGGGACGTCGCCCTGGACGATCCGCTGGGCGAACCCCTCGACGACGGCCGTCTTGCCGACGCCCGCCTCACCCGTGAGGATCGGGTTGTTCTGGCGGCGGCGGGTCAGGATGTCGATGACCTGGCGGATCTCGAAGTCGCGGCCGAGGATCGGGTCGATCTTCCCGGCGCGGGCCTTGGCGGTCAGATCCTCGGTGTACTGGTCGAGCGACTTCGTCTTCCCCGGGACACCCATGGCGACGTCGGGGCCGCCACCCGCTCCGGGAACGGACGCGAGCGCCTGCGCCTCCCGGTCCTCCGCGGAGCCCTTCACGACGTCGGCGAAGGTCTTCGTCAGCTGCTCGACGGAAATCCCGGCGAAGTCCTTCGAGATCTCGCGCATCAGGCGGGAGAGGTCGTCATCGGTGAGGAGGACGAGGGCGAGGTGGCCCGACCTCACCCTCGACGCGCCGTACTCGATCGAGGCCACGACCCACGCCTTCTCGATGAGGCGCGGGAGCCGCGGCGAAAGGGCCGGGGTCCTGGCGTTCCCCGTCTTCAGCCGGTCGAGCGCCCGGGTAACGTCCTTGGCGAATCGTGACGCGTCGATCTCGAAACGACGCAGGATCTTTCCGAGATCCGTGTCCGGGGCCTCGAGGAGCTTCAGGAGGACGTGCTCGACCTCGACGTCGTAGTTCGTCCTGGAGAGGCAGAGACCCGCCGCTCCCTCGAGCGCCTGACGGCAGGTGTCGTTGAGTCGGCCGATCAGGGACTTCAGGTTCACGCTCATCTTGTCGTCCTCTCGCGCGCGGCGATTTCGTCAGTTATCGACCGGAAGGATGACCTCGTCGGCGTCCTTCCGGGCCGTTTCGCTGGTGATCCACGTCGTCCACCCGAGCATGGGGGGCAGCGCGGACTTCGAGTCGAGGGAGCAGGGGGGGACTTCCTCCTTCCGGAGGACGAGCTGGACGTCGTAGTCGAATTCCAGCCCCGCGAGATACCTCACGAGGTCGGTGAGAGGCTTCCACGCAGGCCCGACCGGAAGGAAGGAAACGAACCGGGCGAGGGTGAGCGGGCCCATCCGCACCCGGAACTTCGACTGGGACACGAAGACGGTCGAGCCCGCGACGACGGTCCGGCCGAGCTCGGAATTGGCCTGTCCGATCTTCGTGACGTTCTCCGGCTCCAGCGGGAACCACTGTCCCTGGAACTGGACGATCGAGGCCGGGGAGCCGAAGTAGTCCCGGACGGTCGAGGCGATCGCCTCGGCCGAGTGCGGCTTCTGCGCGATGTGCCCGGCGTAGAGGAGGAGCGCCTGGTCCTTCACGGCCATGCGGCCGTGCAGGCCCGGCGTCCCCATTCCGATCAGGTCGAAGCCGTACTGGGTGAAGGAGTCCTCACCGGTCCTCTCGTAGGCGACCGGGAACCGGTACTTCTCCCACGCTCGGTAGAACAGCGAGACGAAGCGATGGTGGAAGATGTCGAGGAAGGCCCAGAGCGCCGTGTCCTTGTGGGAGTTCCGCTCGCGGACGAGCTCGGTGTACGGGTGGGGCAGGACTCCCAGCGGCCCCGTCAGGCCGATGAAGTTGACCGTCATCTCGGGCGGCCGGTCCTCCTGGTCGGGGGCCGGCGCCTTCAGGTCGACGATTTCGCTCGGGGGGAACGAGAGCGACGGGTGGGACCGGAACCGGACGACCTCGTTCGCCGCCCTCACGGCTCTGCCGACCCCCTCCTTCTCGGGCGAGATCCGCTCCAGAAGCCGCACCGCCTGGAAGAAGGCGAAGCGGTACGGCTCGGAGTAGAGGAGGTCTTTCATGTCGGTCTCAGAGGACGATCTGCTCTCCGGCGCGCGGCGCCCACCGGCGGATGACACCCTCACGCTGGCGGCTCGTCAGGACGAGCTGGCTGAAGGAGTTCACGGACGAGTAGAGCCCGAGGAACCGCTCGAGGACCTGGGCGAAGATGAAGGACCCCGTGCCCACGAACTGCTGTTCGTCGAGTTCGAGCGTCACCTCGATGCCCCGCACGAAGCTCGGCTGCAGGACTCCGATGGACCGCAGGACGCGCCGGGCTCCGACCTTCGTGATCCCGGCGATCTGCTGGCGCGTTACGGAGGAGTCGGCGAAATCGTAGAGGCGGAGGATCTCCTGGAGCGCCTCCGGACCCTGGCCTCCGTCTTTCTCGACGAGAGAGAGCAGGTTGAGCGACAGGTGGGAGATGAGCCGCCACTGCAGACCACGGCGGAGCGGTGGCCTCACGGTCGGCGTCGGGCGCTTCAGGCAGCGGATACCGGAGAAGACGCCCGCGCCCTCGAGCTGGAAGTCCGCCTCGCTCCCCTCGAACGGAAGGCGTGCGGGAAGGTCACGATTCGTGCAGAGGATCTCGACCGAGAGCGTGTCCGCTTCGGGCTGGGCGGGGTTGAAGCCGAGGTCGACGAGCGAGAGGTAGGCTTCGGTCCCGTCGTCGTCCCTTCGCGCCGACGGCCGGCGGCTCATGTACCAGAACGCCGGAGACTGTCCCTGCTCGAAACCGTGACGGTACGAGTAGAAGGGCTCGTAGGTCGTCACCTTGTCGCTTCCCCGGGCCAGGCTCGTGACGCCCTCGACGGCGTAGACCTCCGTGACGTCCTGGCGCCTCACGTCGGGGACGACGCGGTACTCGGGCTGCAGGTTGGTCAGGCGGATCGGCTCGGCGATCTGCCGAAAGAGGTTCGCGACCGGAGTGCAGTTCAGCCGGAAGGTCTGGGCCGAGACGTTCCGCTCGAGAGGGAAGTCGCGGTTGAAGTAGAGAAGGATCTCGAGCACGTCGTCGAAATCGTCCCGTGCCGCCTGATCGAGCCCCTTCACGTCGAAGAAGAAGAACTTTTCCGGGAAGGCGAAGTACTCGGCGAGGAGACGGTAGCCCATGAACGAGCGGTCGGTATACGGAAGGAGCCCCTCGTCCCGCTCGAAGCCCACGCCGGTGACGACGGACTTCGGGAGCTTCACGGGCGACGGGACGTCCCGGGGACCGCCGGGCCTCAGCTCCACGGCGAGGAGGTGGTTGTGGATGAGCTCGTGAAGGGCGTAGACGACCTTCCCCTCGCCGTGAAGGTAGAAACGGAGGGCCTCGAGCGGTTTCTCCTCCGACTCCGAGATCTTCTCCCTCAGCTCGCGAAGAGGAACGCCTCCGAACGTCTTCAGCTCGAGCCGGAGGACCATCCGCACCCCCTCTTCCGGGCCGACGCCCGGCACCGGGAGCTCGAAACGTGCCTGGCGGACTTCGAGCGGCCAGAGGTGCACCGGGTAGGCCGTCCGGAAGCGGCACGCCGTCCCCGACACGGAGCGGGAGTAGAGCATCGACCCGCGCGAAATCCGCTGGCCGGACTGGAGGCTGACCTGCGACGGGTCGAGGACGAACTGGACGACCGTCATCGAAGGGATCGGGGCGAGCAGGTGCGGATAGAGGACGTTGAGGAGCGACTCGGTGATCTCGGGGAACTCGTCGTCGACCTTGAGGTGCACCCGAGAGGCGAGGAACGCGAACGCCTCGATGAGCCGCTCGACGTGGGGGTCCTCGCAGGTGTCGGGCTCCAGCAGGAGGCGCCCGGCGATCTTCGGGTACTTCTCGGCGAACTCGGCCCCCATCTGCCGGAAGAAGGAGAGCTCGCGTTCGTAGTATCCCAGGAGCTCGTCGCGCATCACTCCCCCTTCACGCGGAACTCGCCGCTCCCGATCTGGAGCAGGGTGTCGAACGAGACCGGCTCGGGTGCCGGATCGACCTTGAGCCGGCCGTCGATCCGGAACTTCAGGGCCAGGCTCGGCCCCGGCTCGGGATCGACGGTCACGGTGACGCCCTCGAGGCGCGGCTCGAAGGCCTCGATCGTCTGCTCCACGGCGCGGCGCAGGCGCAGGCGATCGGCGCCGCTGCGGCCCGAGAACGTCGAGATGTCCGGAAGCCCGTAGACCAAGAGCGAGGACTGGACCTCCTTCAGCTCCGGAGGGATTCCCATCGTCGCGCGCGTGTTGAGGAGCCACTCCATGTCCCGCCGCACCGACTGCTTGAGGATCCTGAGGTTCTTCACGCGCGAGGCGGCCGCCTCGCGGGAATACTCGGGCTCATAGTCGATCAGCCGGTCGAGGACCGACGGGCGGACACGGATCTCGTTGTCGAACCGCGACATCTCGGGCGGGCTCCTCGGGCGGACCGGAAACGGTGAAGGATCGGCCGGGCGGCTCTGGGAGCCGCCCGGCCGCGTGAAGCTACTTTCGGGCCGAGGACGGCAGGTCGGCCACGAGGCGCAGCGAGACCTGCAGCTCGTCGAGCTGGAAGTGGGGCCTGAGGAACGCGACGGCGCGGTAGGCGCCGGGCTTCCCCGGGATCTCGGCGACCTCGATCTTCGCCTCGCGCAGCGGGTACTGCGCCCTCGTCGCCTGCGACGCCGTGTCGTCGGTGGTGATGTATCCGGAGATCCACTGGTTGAGGAAGTACTCGCAGTCCTTGCGCGTCATGAAGCTGCCGACCTTGTCGCGCATCATCGCCTTCAGATAGTGCGCGAAGCGCGAGACCGCGAAAATGTGAGGCAGCATCGTCGAGAGGCGTGCATTCGAATTCGCCGAGTCAAGGTCGTATTTCTTCGCCTTCTGGCAGGACTGGCCGCCGAAGAAGGCCGCGTAGTCGGTGTTCTTGCAATGGACGAGCGGGAGGAAGCCGAGGTCGGAAAGCTCCTTCTCGCGCCTGTCCGTGATGGCGATTTCCGTCGGGCACTTCAGGGCGACATCGCCTTCGTCGGTCTGGAACGTATGGACCGGGAGCCCCTGGACGAGACCGCCGCCCTCCACGCCTCGAATGGCGACACACCAGCCGTACAGCGCGAACGCCTCGGTGAGCCGGGTCCCGAAGGAATAGGCCGCGTTCCCCCACAGGTACTTGTTGTGGTCCTTCCCGTCGACGTCCTCCTCGAAGTTGAACGTCTCGGTCGGGACGGTCTCCTTGCCGTACGGCAGCCGCATCAGCGTCCGCGGCATCGCCATGCCGACGTAGCGCGAGTCCTCCGAGTCGCGGAAGGAACGCCACTTGGCGTACTCCGTCCGGTCGAAGATCTTCGCGAGGTCCCGCACCTCCGTCATCTCCTGGAAGCTGTCCCACCCGAAGAGCTGCGGCGCCGGCGCCGCGATGAAGGGGGCGTTCGCCGCCGCGGCGACCTGGGCCATCTTCTCGAGGAGAAGCTGGTCCTGTGGATGGTTCGAGAAGTAGTAGTCGCCGATGAGGGCGCCGAACGGCTGGCCGCCGAACGTTCCGTACTCCTCCTCGTAGACCTTCTTGAAGACGGCCGACTGGTCAAACTCCGCCGCCCTCTCGAGGTCCTTGAGGAGGTCTTTCTTCGAGACGTTGAGGACCCGGATCTTGAGCATGACCCCCGTCTCGCTCTCGAAGACGAGGTGATGCAGGCCCCGCCACGACGCCTCGAGGCGCTGGTAGGGCTCGGCGTGCATGATCTCGTTCAGCTGCGCCGACAGGAGCCGGTCGATCTCGGCGATGCGCGCCTGGAGCGACGTCTCCAGGTTGCGAGACATGACCATCTGGCCCTGCATCGCCTGCTGGACGAACTCGGCGAGCATGTCCCTGGCACCCTGAGCCTGGCTCTCGTTCTGGACGAGCCGTCCTTCCTCGAGGATCCTGCTGAGGAGGTCGACCTCACCCGTCTGCTCGCGTACGAGGGATTCGGCCTTTCCACGTTCCGGAGCGTTACTCACTGTCGTCCCCCTTCTTCGGCCCCTCGGGTGTCAGGCCGAGCTCGCTCGCCAGCTGCTGCTGGCTCCCCGCGTTCTGGAGGACGTCGTTCAGCATCTTCTCGAGCTTCTCGTTCCCGTCCGCCTTCGACAGGAGGTCCGAGAGCCGCTGGCGGGCCTCGACGAGCTTTCGCAGCGGGTCGACCTGCTGGACGATTTTGTCCGGCTCGAAGTCGTCCAGCGCCTTGAAGCGCAGGTCGACGCCCATCTTGCCGCCGTCGCCCGCGAGCTTATTCTCGACCGACATCGAGACGCGCGGGGTCATCCCGGCGAGGACCTGGTCGAAGTTGTCCCGGTCGATCTCGGTGATCTTCCGGTCCTTCATCCGGGGGAGTTGCTGATCGGGCTGACCCGAGAAGTCGCCGAGCACGCCGACGACGAACGGGAGCTCCTTCAGCTCGATGGCACCCCCGATCTCCACGTCGTAGGTGATCTGGACCCGCGGGGGGCGGACCCTCTTGAGCTTCTGCTGGACGCTTTCTTTCTTCACCATGGGCTTTCCTCCCTGACGGCTTTCCGGCGATTCCTACGCCGTGTCTCTTGTGCTCTCACCTGGCTTCACTCGCTCTCCGGACGGATTCCGAGAACTTCCTTGACCTGGTCGAGGACGTTCGTATCCTTGATCACGTCCCGCAGCCAGCTCTCCAGCGGCATCTGGCCCCACGTGATCGCCCGCTGGACGAGGTACGACACGGGGCTGTGGGGCTCGGTCTGGCGGAAGAACTCCGCAACCTCACCGAGCCGCACGAGAGCCTCGCTCCTTCCCCGGATCGGTCCCGAAGGTCCGGCCACGCGGTAGACCCCGCCCGCCGCACCTTCGCCTCCGTCAGCCTCCGCGGCGCCATCGGTCCCCGTCGTCAGGTCGGGCTCGAGCGCCCTTTTCTCCTTCAGGATGCCGTCGACGAGCCGGCGGACCTCCTCGATCGCCAGCTTCAGCTCGCTCAGGCCAGGGGTCTGGCGGCCGAACTTCTCGTCCATGACCCGATCGAGACCCTGGTATTCGTCCCAGCACTGCGCGAGCGCCTTCGAGGCGTCCTCGTAGAAGACTTTCGGTGTGCCGGACTTGGCCTTGCGAAAGTCCTCTCCGCTCGTTTTGTTCTCCTCCGCAGCCTGGCGCTTCAGCTCCGCGAGCCGCGCCTGCGCATCGGAATCGAGCTGCCCCCCCGAATCGGTGATGTCGAACGGCCGTGACTCGCTCCACTCGAGCCACGAGAAGTTCATGCCCGGGGCCCGCGTGAGAGGCGCCCTCCGGAGTGCGAGCGCGACCTGCCTGTCGAAGAAGGCGAGGACGTTTGCCCGTCCCTCCATGTCCCCCTCGTCGATCTCCGGGAAGCAGGTGTCCCAGAAATCGGCATGAAGACTCTTCATCACCTTCAGCCCGTCGCGGCAGCCCGCGAAGCCGTGAAGCATCGTGAGCCCTTCGCCCAGCCACGCCGCGACCTGGAGGTCCTTTGTTTTCGACAGGAGTGCGTCGGTTGCGAGTGCGACCGTCTCGTCCCAGTCCGCGACTTTCAGCTCGCGCTTCCAGTCGCCCTGCTCGAGGACGTCGTCCGCGCGGCGGGCCTCCCGGACCTCGTCGAAGAGACCGGAGTACTGCAGGCTTTCGCCCGATGGCCGGTCAGAAGAGATCGGAGCGAGCAGCCGATCGAGGTCGAGGAGCGGAGCCTCCGACGACATCTAGAAGCCTCCCAACAGATAGCAATGTGATGCTACTGTAGCTGAGTCAGAAGCTCCTGTCACCCGGAACAAAGCCGTTTTTTTCGGCGGCTCCGGCGCCGCCCGGGAGCAGCGATGAGGAGGACCGACATGCCGACACCCAAAGAGCTCTTCGACGCGGGGAAGCTCGACGCCGCCATCGAGGCCCTGACCCAGGAGGTTCGGGAAGCGCCAGCTGATTCGCAGAAGCGAACATTTCTCTTCGAGCTTCTGTCGTTTGCCGGCGACTGGGACCGGGCCGAGAAACAAATCCTCGCCGCCGTCGGGGCCGATGCCCAGTCCCAGATGGCGGCTGCGGTCTACCGCGGTCTCCTCCAGGCGGAGCGGGACCGTGCCCGGGTCTTCGCCGGCAAGGCAAGACCCCACTTCCTCCGGTCGGTTCCCGGGTACGTCGAGAAGGGCCTCGCCGCCCTGGGCCACGTCGGCGAGGGACGGACCACCGAAGCGCGCGCACTCCTCGACGAAGCCGAGGACGAGCGCCCGGCGCTCGCCGGGCGGCGCGGAGAGACCCCCTTCACCGACATCAGGGATTTCGACGACCTCTGCGGCGCCGTCGTCGAAATGGTGTTCCAGGGCAAGTACACGTGGTTCCCGCTGGAACAGGCCAGGAGTCTGGAGCCGAATCCCCCCAAGAAGCTTCGGGACCTGATCTGGCCCGGGGCGCGCATCACGGCCGATGACGGCACGACGGGCGACGTTTTTCTCTTCGCCCTCTATCCGGGTTCGTCCTCCCATTCGGACGATCTCATCCGCCTGGGCCGCATGACGGACTGGAAGAACCTGTCCGACGAGCTCCAGACGGGCCTGGGTCTGAGGACTTTCCTCGTGGACGACGAAGACGTCAGCATCTTCGAGCTCGGCACCGTCGACTTCGACCCGCGCGAGGCAGAGCCGAGCTGAACGAGCGGCTCTAGCCTTCTCTAGCCTTCTCT
>DIAY01000288.1 GCA_002414905.1 Holophagales bacterium UBA5066
GCGGGACAGGATCTCCGCGAGCTCGTCGTCCACGAGCCGATTCCAGGCCGGGGCGGAGCCGAGATCCGGCGCAGGCTGTTCGGCCGGATCTTTGCTCTGAGCCACGGCTCGAGGCTCACTCCCTCCCGCTTCCCTCGCCAACCCACTTCGCGTAAGCCTCGTCGGCAAAGCTCGCCGGGAAGGCCAGGAACTCCGGCACCTCGTACGGGTGAACGGAGCGGAGCGCGTCGTGCAGCTCTCCGGCCGGCCGGGCCGTCTTGATGAGGAGGAGCCACTCGCACTCGTCCTGCATCTCTCCCTTCCACGAGTAGACCGACCGGACGGGGCAGACGATCGAGACGCAGGCGGCGGCCTTCGTCTCCACGAGATGGCGGGCGATGCGGGCAGCGTCCTCCTCGGAGCCGACGGTCGTCAGGGCGATGGTCACGGGCGTGCTCATGGCGGGAACGCTACCAGCGGTGCAAAGCGGCGGAAACTGCCCTTTCCGCCCACCTTGAACGGCCCGGGGACGATTCGCCAGAATGCGCACCAACGGGAAGCCGGAGACGGAGCGGAGGAAAACCGTGCAGCGCGCCTGGAAGCACCTCAAGAAGTACACGTACCTGATCGTCTTCGTCCTGCCGGCGCTCGTCGTCCTCGGTGTCCACTTCGGAGGCGCGGCGGCCTACCTGACGCCGTTCGTCGCCTTCGTCTTCATCCCGCTCCTCGACCTCCTCGTCGGCGAGGACCGCGTGAACTACACGCCCGACGAGGAGAAGGCGCTGGTCGGTGAGCGCTATTACCGGCTCGTCACGTACGCATTCGTTCCCGTCTACTGGGGTGTCCTCGTCTACGTCGTCCACGGCGCGGTGACGGGCGGCTGGACGCTCGCCGAATACGCCGGGAACACCTGGTCCATGGGGATCCTCTCCGGCATCGGCATCGTCGTGGCGCACGAGCTGGGGCACAAGGCAAGCAAGCTCGAGAAGCGGCTCGCCAAGGCGCTCCTCCACCCGACGTTCTACGGGCACTTCACCCAGGAGCACAACCTCGGGCACCACCTCATGGTCGGAACGCCGGAGGATCCGGCCTCGTCGCGCTTCGGTGAGTCGTTCTGGCGGTTCTACCCGCGGACGGTCATCGGCACGTTCCGCAAGAACCTCGAGCTCGAGCGGCAGCGTCTCGTGCGAGCGGGGAAGAGCGTCTGGAGCCTCGCGAACGAGACGTGGCGGAACGTCGTCTTCCCCGTGGCGCTCACCGTCGCCGCGTACGCCGCGGGCGAGGCGCTCGCGCCGCAGGCCCCGGGACTCTTCGGCCTCGGCGCCGGCGCGACCGCGGCGCTCGTCCTCGTCGTCCAGGCCGTCCTCGGCTTCTCGCTCCTCGAGATCGTCAACTACCTCGAGCACTACGGCCTCGAAAGGCGGAAGCTCCCGAACGGCAAGTACGAGCGCGTCACGCCGCTCCACTCCTGGAACAGCAACCACCTCGTGACGAACGGCTTCCTCTACCACCTCCAGCGCCACTCGGACCACCACGCCTGGCCGGCGCGCCGCTACCAGACCCTTCGCAACTTCCCCGAGGCGCCGCAGCTCCCCACGGGCTACGCCGGGATGATCCTTCTCGCCGCCGTGCCGCCGCTCTGGTTCCGGGTCATGGACCACCGCGTCCTCGACTTCCGCGAGCGCCAGCGGCGCTCTGAGCTCGTCGAGGGGCAGGGGATCGTCGCGTAGGTCTTCTTGACTGGGGCGGTACAATGAGAGCTGATTACGGGGGCGACCCGGTTTCGACGGGGCATCTCGCGATCGAGGAGCACGCCGAGCATGCCGTTTGTCTCGTAAAAACGACGGCAAAATTTAGCTGCCAACGACAGCGAACTCGCACTCGCGGCTTAAGCCGTGACGGGACCCGGAGAGCCTGCCTGGAGCGCTTCGGAATCCTGTTGAGAAAGCCAGGCTGGGACCGAAGCCCGCCATCTGAAGGCGAGGTCCGAGAGTTTTCAGGTTGGTCGCAGCGCCTGGTTGTTCCGACCCGGAAGCGCGGCGACGAGAAAACAAGTCGGGACTGAGCGTGGAGAATCTCGACGTACGGTCGCTTCGGACGGGGGTTCGACTCCCCCCGCCTCCACCATTTCGGGGGAGATCCGGAAACGGGTCTCCCCCGAACCTTATGATCTGGACATGGCGAGCCGGTCCGCCCCCGCCCCGAACCAGCCCGTGCCGATACTGCTCGGCCTGGCGGTCGATCCGGGCAGGCTGACCGAGGCGTGTCGCCGTTGGAAGATCGCGGAGCTCGAAGTCTTCGGCTCGGTCGCCCGCGGCGAGGCCAGAGCCGAGAGCGACGTCGACCTCCTCGTCACGTTCCTTCCCGGAGCGGAATGGGGCCTCCTCGACCACGTCGCGATCGAAGACGACCTCGCCGAGATCTTCGGACGCCGTGTCGATCTCGTCACGCGTCGTGCCGTCGAGCGCAGCGGGAACGCCCTGCGACGGGAGGAGATCCTCACTTCCGCAAGGCCCATCTATGTCTCGTGACGCCGCAACAGTGGCTGACATTCTCGCAGCCGCTGCCCGGATCGACCGGTTCGTGACGGGACTGACACAGGAGGCTTTCGTCGACGACGAAAAGACGAGAAGCGCCGTCCTCCACGAACTCCTGGTGATCGGAGAGGCCTCGAAGAGGCTGTCCGCAGCGTTCCGGGACGCGAACCCACGGGTTCCGTGGCGGCAGATGGCCGGCATGAGAGACAAGCTGATCCACGCCTACGATGCCGTCGACGTCGACGAGGTCTGGCGGACCGCCACCGTGGACGTCCCGACACTCGCCGCAACCCTGCGCCCGCGCTCGCCCGCCTCGCCCTTTCCCCTCGGAGCCATCGCCGGAGACGTCATCGGCTCCGTCCACGAGCGCGCCGGGACGAAGACCACCGACTTCCCGCTCTTCACCCCGGAAAGCCGGTTCACCGACGACTCCGTCCTCACCGCCGCCGTCGCGGACGTCCTCGCGAGCGACCGCGGGTACGCCGAAGCCATCCAGGAGTGGGCACGCGCCTACCCACATGCGGGCTACGGGCGCGCCTTCCGGCGCTGGATGTGGAGTGACGACGTGCTCCCGTACGGCAGCTTCGGAAACGGCTCGGCGATGAGAGCGAGCCCCGTGGGCTGGGCCTGCAACTCCCTCGAGGAGGTGCTCGCGGAAGCACGACGCAGCGCCGAGGTGACGCACGACCACCCGGAGGGGATCAAGGGCGCCCAGGCTCTCGCCGCCGCGGTCTTCCTCGCGCGGACCGGCGCCTCGAAGGAGGAGATCCGCACGACGGTGACGAGGCTCTCCGGCTACGACCTCTCGCGTCGCGTCGACGACATCCGGCCCGGCTACTCCTTCGACCTCACCTGCCAGGGTTCCGTTCCCGAGGCCCTCGTTGCATTCCTCGACTCCCGCGACTGGGAAGACTCCGTCCGCAAAGCGATCTCCCTCGGCGGCGACGCCGATACCCTCGCCTGTATGGCCGGAGCCGTCGCGGAGGCGTTCTACGGAGAGGTCCCGCCGGCGATCGCGGCGGAGGTTGTGGCGCGCCTGGACGATCGCATCCTCGGCACGCTGGCGCGATTTGCGGAACGCTTCGTCAGTTGACGCCGGGGTCCGCGGGGTCGGCCTTCTTCAGGACGAGATGAACCCACGGACCGCGCTTCGGACCAGATACCTGCGCCCGCGTCCCGCGCCTGCCGCTCGAGCTTTGCCAGCGTCCTGTCGTTCGAATAACGCGTGTAGTGCCACGCGAATCTTGCGGCCAGGAGCTCGCGGTTCAGGACACGGTCGTCCGGCAAGACGACGTCGGCGAGAGTCCTCCCGTACCGGTCCTTGCCGAACGGCCGCACGGTCACGACCTTCTTGAATGCCAGATCCGCCCAGTGTGCTCCTGGTACCACCACGGGCAACGCCCCACAGACACTCATCGTCCCATCCCAAATGTAATCGTTTGGCGGCGCGCTTGCCTCCTTGCCGGGAAGGAACGCGGGGAGCTCTCCTCGCTGGCACCGCCGCTCGCAGAAGTGGCAACATCCTCTCGAGGCCCGGAGCCTGCCCAAGAGCCC
>DIAY01000065.1 GCA_002414905.1 Holophagales bacterium UBA5066
TTCGCCTGCTGCTGGCCGATCTGCGGCGACTTCCGCGTCCGCTTCGCCTCGATGACGGCGAGGGGCCGCCCGTCGTCGCCCCAGAGGACGTAGTCGACGTAGCCGACCCCTTCCGCGTTCGGCATCCCCTCGACCGGGAACTCGCGGTCGCGCGGCTGGTCGAGCGGCCAGCCCGCTTCGCGGAGGAGGAGATCGATGAACTCGTCCCGGGTCTCGGCCTCGGAGTAGTCGTGCGTGTCGGGTTTCGCCGCGTTCGCCTTCTTCGCCTCGGCGATCTCGGCCCGCAGGCGGTTCAGCTCCTCGTCGAGGGCGCCCCGTTCGGCAACGAGCGCCGCCAGCTTCTCGTCCTTCTCCTTCAGCGAGGCCGCGAGGGCGCGAAGCTGGTCGACCGTCTGCTTCGGCAGCGGTGCCGTCTTCGGGAGAGCCGCCGCGTCGAACGCGAGCCCCGGAGCAGGCTTGGCGCCGCGTGCGTACGTCCTCGCGAACCAGTACGCCACGTGCAGAAGCTCGCGCACGGCCGCGACCGACTCGGCCTCGCGCACCGGGCTCGTCCGGTGGACCGCCTGGTTCCCGAGCTGCTGGAGGAGCCGCGCCTTCGCGAAGACCGCCTCGCCTGCGAGTGCCTTGAACGACGGCTCGTGGATGAGCGACCCGAGGCTCTCCTCCCACGGCAGCTTCAGCGCCGGGTCGTGCCGGAACGCCCATCCCACCGCCAGCTCGAGCGCCCGCCGTGCGTAGAAGCAGGCCGCCCGCGGGTCGGGGAGCGCCGCTCCCCACGCCCGCGCCGCCGCCTCGTGCACCTCCGGCCACTCCGGGGCGAGGAAGGCGAAGGGGGTGGAAGGGAGGGCAGCACTCATGTGATGAAGTTCCTTGCTATAGCGCCGCGATAACAAGGGGCGCGCCCGGCTCCATGTTCAAGTTCGGCGTTCCCATGCCGCTCGGATTGCCGCGCCTCGTGGATCGGTCCGAAAGGGCAGCCAGCGCCGTGTCACAGCCAGATGTCACAGCCTGTCACAGCTCCATGTCACAGCTCGTCATAGCTCCGATTGGGCCGTATCGAGCGTCTGGAATCCGAGAAGGCGATCGGGCCATAAAGCGCGAATCCTAAAGGCAGAAGACAATAGCCTGGGTTATAGAAATAGCTGAGTGGGAAGAAGTTATTCCCTGAGAAGACAGGAAAGCCAGTGCCCTCAGTCGTTCGCCAGGACATAGCCGGGCCCTTCATCCGAAGACCGCCCCTTTCCGGTACCGGCGGTTCGGGTCAGTTGGCCCAGTTCCCTCTTCAGCGAGCAGTCCCTTCCCGAGAAGGAGCCGGAGGTCGCGCTGGAGCGTCCGGCGGCTGACTCCGGGAAGCCGACTCTCGAGTTCGGCGAGCGTGGCGCCGGCCTTCAGCAGAATCTCCTCCAGGACGGCGCCCTGGCGGGAGTTCAGGCGGTGCTCACGGGCGGCGAGGTCCGCCCGGATGACGATCTCCCCGCGGGTCTTCACCTCGCCCAGCTGCGTCGCCAGCCCCTCGGTGAAGTACTCGAGCCAGCCGGTCAGGTCCATGTCCTGCTCCCGGACGCTCTGAAGTGCCCGATAGAACCGACCGCGATCCCGGTCGTAGAACTCGCTCAGGGTGAAGAGCCGCTTGAAGTCGTAGCCGGCCCTGTAGAGGCAGAGGGTCGAGAGGAGACGCGAGGCTCGGCCGTTGCCGTCGACGAACGGGTGAATGTGGACGAGCTGGAACTGCGCGATGCCCGCCGCGAGAACCGCATGGACGCCAGAGTCGCTCCGGAGCCACTCGACGAGGTCCCGGATCATGGGTGCGACGTCGCCCGGCGGCGGAGGCGTGTAGACAACTTGCTTCGTGACGCTGTTGACGACGTAGTTCTGGACCGCCCGGTAGGTCCCGGGCGCCCCCTCCCCGCCGCGGACTCCCTCGACGAGGCGCCGGTGGATCTCGCGAATGAGCCCCTCCGTCACGGGCTCGCCGCTCCCCACGTACTCCGAGACGAAGTGGAACGCCTCGCGGTAGTTGAGCAGCTCACGGACGTCGTCCGGCTTCGCCTCCGCGACCGCCTGACCCGTCCAGAGCCTCTCGGCCTGCTCGAGCGTCAGCTCCGTCCCCTCGATGTGCGTCGTCGCGTGCGCCTCGAGAAGGAGCGCCCGCTGACTCATCCTCGTGATCCACTCGGCAGACAGCGTCGCTCCGTCGAGAAATCCACGCGCCCGCTCGATCGTCGTGAGCGACGCGGCGATCGCGTTCGAGATCGTGAAGCGAGGCACGAGGTCGGTCACGTCATAGCTTCCTGCGGAAGACCCGATTCTGGAGGGTGACGATCGGGACGTCGAGCCGGGGCGGGGAGGCGCGACACCCGGCAAAGGCCGACGAGCCCTTCCCGCCTAACCGGCCTGTCAGGCTGCTTCTTCGAAGGTGACGGCCGCTTCGACCTGCTCTGGCGAGAGATCGTAGTCCTCCGCGACGTCCTCGATCCGTTCGCCAGCCCTCACGAAGCTCGCGATGACGGCCGTGGAGACGCCGGTTCCGGTGATGACCGGGCGACCGAACGCGACACGGGGATCGATCGTGACGGGCGTCGCCGTCTCGCCCTCTCCTCCGACCCACGGGAAGAACCGCGTGGGGCCGCTGACGTCACGCTGGATCCTCTGAAGGTGATTCCGGAAGGCGGCCCGGATCGCGATCTGGCGGGCGGGGTTCAGGGTGATCAGCTCGCCGACGCGCTCGACGAAGATGTCGAGGCCGTCGGTGAGGAAGTCCTCGAAGGCCAGAGGGTGCTCCCTGGCCCGGGGGCCGTCCAGCACCTTCAGGGAGGCAAGAGCCTCACGAATGATCTTGAAACGGAGGCTGTGTTCGCGACGGAACGCCCGGAGGGCCTGCCCTTCGAGCAGGTTCACGAAGGAGAGAAGCTTCCGGCCGGGATCGGCGGGTCGGATCAGCGGGAGGAAGACCCTTTTCCCCGACTTGATCTCGTATTCGCGTCCGAGCGTCCACTGGCGGAGCGTCGCGACGGGCAGCCGAAGGCAGAGCGCCGCTTCCCGCAGGCTGTAGAACGGCAGGAATCGCGGGTCTTCGCCGCGGTAGATGTCCCCCGAGCGCTTCACCCTGGAGTGCCTCCGCGTCGATTATCCCCGACCCGGGCGCAGGCGGGTAAAGTGCTGCGCCGGTGACTCGGAATGGGCTCGTCGACGACAGGCGAGGTCACAGCTCTCCCCGGAAGGCCCGGTGTTGGAGAGAGGCGAAGAGGGCGTCGAGCCGAGCGAGGGAGACGCGGTGCACGGCATTGAGTCTTTCGACGGCGGCGGCACGGCGGGCGAATTCCGCCTGCAGTGGGAGCGGCGGGAGGATGACCCGGAGGGCCTTGATATCTTGCTGGTTAACGCTCGCTTGGTTCACCGCACGCTTAGCCCTCGTGAGAATCTGCTTCCGCACCGCTGAGCTCTGGAGAAGCTGCACGATGAATCGCGGGTTCGCAGAGGACCGCGCAAGTCGAAATCTCATCATGTTCGACTCGAAGACGGTCGGTTCACCAAGCGTCGGGATAAGCGCGCTCTTCCCGAGGTACTCGATGCTGTTGACCCGGTTGACCACGATGTCGCCGGGTTCCAGGCCGTAGAGTCCACGCTCGGCGGCGCTTACGCGAACCCGCTTCAAGGTCCCGAGGCCTGTCACGATTCCGTCGTAGAAGCCGTCGATGCGGAGAATCGGTGTCCCTGAGCCGTAGTCAGAGGCAGGTTTGTAGAGCCCGTTCTGTGGACCAGTCTCGAGGACCTCCTCAAGAGTGATCCGGCGCCAGTTCCTCAGAACTTCTTCTGGGTCCCCGAACATCTCGAAGAAGATCGCCTGTGTCAGCCCGTCGACCTGCGCGAGGGCCGCCCGCCGCTTGGCCCGCAACGCCTCCGCCCGGTCGAGGACTTCTGCGATGCGACGCTGCTCGGGAACCGGAGGGAGCGGGAGGCATAGCGCCAAGCAACGCTCTGCGCTTAGATTCGAGATGTTCGTCGTCTGGTTCCCGAAGCTCCGAACGTTTGCCTGCACCGATTCTGAGGAGAACCAATGGTAGAGGAATCGCGGATAGAGTCGGTCTCGGCGAGAGCGGAGCACCGACACGAACCCCCCGAACGTCGCGCGCCAAGGGAGTTCGGGGATCCAGCAGCACTTACCAACGAGATTCCAGCTGTTCGCACTGGATACAAGTACGTCACCAGCCTCGAGAAACTGGTTCGGACGCCTCACGAAGCGTTCATCAACGGCCCACACATCGGAAACATCCAGCGTCGCCTGGACGTTCTTCGTTCGCATGCACGCGACCGACTGCGCTGAACCGACCGAGACGACGTCGCCCGGCTTGAAGGTAATCCCTCGCAGTAATTCAGCGACGTCACCGAGCGGAGCAACCTCCCAGCCCTTCACCCCACCATCCCCTCCAGCTCTTTCATCCCCGCCTCGATCTCCTTCTCGATCTCCCGCAGCTCCGCGAGGATCTCCTTCGGCGCCCTGTGCGCGACCTCCTCGTGGACGACTTCCTTGTAGCGGTTGATCGAGAGGTCGTAGTTCTGGGCGACGAGGTCCGCCTTCGGGACAGTGAAGCTCTGGGCGGTGCGGGGGCGCTTACGTTCCTTGACGGCCCGCTCGGCCCACCGAGCGAGGATGTCGGGAAGGTTGTTCTTCGCGTGGTCGGCCGCGTCAAGCGGCTTCGCCGGGACCGGGCCGAGCTTCTCCTCGGGGAGGAGCGGGGTCCGCTTGTCGTCGAGCGACCAGCCGTCGGCGTCGCAGTCGTAGAACCAGACGTGGTCGGTGCCGCCGGAGTTCGTCTTCGTGAAGAGGAGGATCGCTGTCGAGACTCCGGCGTAAGGCTTGAACACACCGCCGGGGAGGGAGACGACGGCGTCGAGCTTCTGGTCCTCGACGAGGATCTTGCGGAGCGTCCGGTGCGCGGTGCTCGACCCGAAGAGGACACCGTCGGGGACGATGACGGCCGCGCGACCGCCGGGCTTGAGGAGCCGGAGGAAGAGAGCGAGGAAGAGAAGCTCGGTCTTCTTCGTCTTGACGATCTGCTGGAGGTCCTTCGCGGTGTTCTCGGTGTCGAGCGAGCCCGCGAACGGGGGATTGGCGAGGACGAGGGTATAGCGCTCCTCCTCGCCCGCGTGGTCCTGAGCCAGCGAGTCGCGGTAGCGGATGGCGGGGTTCTCCACGCCGTGCAGAAGCATGTTCATGCTGCCGATGCGCAGCATCGTGTTGTCGAAGTCGTAGCCGTGGAAGGTGGCCTCGTGGAAGTGCTTCTTCTGCTTCGCGTCGCGGAAGAGCTCGGGGTGGCGCTCGCGGAGAAATTCGCCTGCGGCGACGAGGAAGCCGGCGGTGCCGCAGGCGGGGTCGCAGATGACGTCCTTCGGGCCAGGGGCGGTCATCTCGACCATGAGCCGGATGACGTGCCGCGGGGTCCGGAACTGGCCGTTCCGCCCGGCGGAGGCGATCTTGCCGAGCATGTACTCGTAGAGGTCGCCCTTCGTGTCGCGGTCGTCCATCGGCACCTGGTCGAGGAGGTCGACGACTTTTGCGAGGAGCGCGGGGGTGGGAATCGTGAACCGCGCATCCTTCATGTGCGTGGCGTAGGTCGACCCCTCGCCGCCGAGCGTCCGGAGGAACGGGAAGACGTGCTCGGCGACGACGGTGTAGAGGTCGCCCGCGGGGAAGTGCTTGAGGCGCGACCAGCGGAGGTCCTGGAGGGGGCGGCCCCTGCCGTCTTTGCCTTTCGGGAAGACGGGATGCTCGACCGGGGTGCCGAGGCGGTGGGCCTTGTTCTCGGCGAGGGTCTGAAGGTCGTCGAGGCGCCGGAGGAAAAGGAGGTAGGTGATCTGCTCGATGACCTCGAGCGGGTTCGAGATGCCTCCCGACCAGAAGGCGTCCCAGATGCGGTCGACCTGGCTGCGAAGCTCGCCGGTGAGCATGTGAGTTCCCCTGTTTCCGGCCGCTCAGGCACGTGACGTTGGGCGGGAGGCCGCGAACGGGACGAGTGTAGCCGAGGGGCTGTCCGGACCTCTGCTGTCAGACCGGTGGTCCGCGATCGAGGCATCGCGGCGGCATCGCGATGATCGGCGAATCGAGGATCCAGGAATGGGAACGGAAACCGCCGCGTCGGGAGGCCATTCCTGCGCCGCACGTCTCACCTGGGGACCTCTCCTCTCGCCCGAGCCCGACCCGCGCCGCCCACGTCGCGGCGGACTTCCCCGTCCTCCTCGAATCAGGCCGGCAACCGCCTCAGGACGGCGATGGAGACGTCGTCCCCGACAGGCTGGCGGCCGAGGAAGGAGAGGACCTCCGCCGAGAGTGCCGCGGCCACGTCGGCGGCCGACCGGCCCGCCATGCGAGAGAGAGTCGCCAGGATTCGGCCGTCTCCGAATTCCCGGCCACCCGCATCGCGGGCTTCCGGAAGACCGTCGGAGTGGAAGAGGAGCAGCTCTCCCTCAGAGAGCCGGCCGGACTCGAGGTCGTACGACTGCGTCTGTTTCACTCCGAGCGGGTAAGCACCGCGGCCGAAACGCTGAAGGACGTTTCCGCCCGCGCCGACCCTGAGAGCCGGCGGATGTCCGGCAACACCGACGACGAAGCTGCCGTCGGCCTGGAGCTGCCGGGCCATGACGAGCTCGTCCCGGAACCGGAGCTTGTCGACGAGCTCGAGGCCGAGAACCAGGAGGAGGAGAACGGTGCAGACGAGGAGCGCGAAGACCGACCAGTCCGCGTCCGCGGGCCAGCCGCCCGTGACGAGCTTCAGGAGGGCGGTAACGAAGCCGACCAGGACCACGAGGACGTCCCGAAGCGCGGGAGGTTCAGGCGTCGGGGCAGGGGACGGCCTGAAGAGATAAAAAGAGGCCCGCGACGCCTTCGTCGCGGGCCTTCCGGGACCGGGGAAAACGGGATCAGCGGACGAACTTGCGGATCTCTTCCTCGAGAAGGCCGGGAACGAGCGGTTCGAGCTCGTAGCGGACACGCGCGGCCGGCTTGCCGATCTTCAGGACGCGGGTGAGGTCGATCGGCGTCCCGACGAGGACGAGATCGCACGGGGTCTTCTCGATCGTCTCCTCGAGCTCGGCGATCTGCTGCGCGCTGTACCCCATCGCCGGGAGGATCCCCCGGGCGTTCGGGTACTTCTCGTAGGTCTCCTTGATGGAGCCGACGGCGAACGGGGTCGGATCGACGATCTCGGCGGCCCCGTAGCGCTTCGCGGCGACGACGCCCGCTCCGTAGGTCATCCCGCCATGGGTGAGGGTCGGGCCGTCCTCGATGACGAGGACGCGCTTGCCCTTGATCATTTCCGGCGTGTCGCAGGTGGCCGGGGAGTTCGCGCGCAGGACGCGCGCCCTCGGGTTGAACTTCGCGGCGTTCGCCTCGATGGACTCGATCGCCTTCTGCTCGGCGGAGTCGCACTTGTTGATCAGGATGATGTCGGCACGGCGGAAATTCGCCTCGCCCGGGTGGTACGACATCTCGTGGCCGGGACGGAGCGGATCGGCGACGCAGATGTGGATGTCGGGACGGTAGAACGGCAGGTCGTTGTTGCCGCCGTCCCAGAGGATGACCTCGGCCTCCTCCTCGGCCTCCTTGAGGATCTGACCGTAGTCGACGCCCGAATAGATGATGAAGCCGTTGTCGATGTGCGGCTCGTACTCCTCGCGCTCCTCGATCGTGCATTTGTGCTTGTCGAGGTCGGAGTAGGCCGCGAAGCGCTGGCAGGCCTGCTCGGCGAGGTCGCCGTAGGGCATCGGGTGCCGGATGGCGACGACCTTCTTGCCCATCTTCTTGAGGATCGACGAGACGTAGCGGGTCGTCGGGCTCTTGCCCGCGCCCGTGCGCACCGCCGTGATCGCGATGACCGGGACCATCGAGGGGATCATCGTCCGGTCGTTCGAGAGGAGCTTGAAGTCGGCGCCCGCGATGATGCACCGCGATCCCAGGTGCATGACCGTCTCGTGGGGGACGTCGGAATAGGAGAAGACGCAGATGTCGATCCGCTCGTTGCGGATGAGGCGCTCGAGGTCGTCCTCGGGGACGATCCGGATCCCGTTCGGGTAGCGAGGACCCGCGAGCTCGGCGGGGTAGCGGCGCCCGGCGATGCCAGGAATCTGGGTGGCGGTGAACGCGACGATCTCGACGGACGGGTCGTCCCGGTAGGCAGTGTTGAAGTTGTGGAAGTCCCGGCCGGCAGCGCCCAGGATTGCGAGCCGACGTACGCCTTTCACCATAGAGAAAGTCTCCTTGGACCGCATTCTAGGCCGCGCGGCGGGCTCCTGGAACCCCTTTGGGGTCGGAGCTACACTTTACACACCGTCCTGAGAATGGCTCTCCTGTACGGCTCCTCCGGAAACAGGACCCGCGCGGGCCGGAAGGTCGACAGTGAACGTCGAGCCCACTCCCGGTCGGCTGACGACGCCGACGTCGCCGCCCATCATCCGGGCGAGCCTGCGGGTGATCACGAGGCCGAGACCGGTTCCGCCGAACCGGCGTGTCACCTGGGGATCGGCCTGCTCGAAGGCGCGGAAGAGGCTGGCGATCTGTTCGCCGGTCATTCCGATGCCGGTGTCCGTCACCGCAAAGACGACCCGTTCACCGTTCGCACCCTTCTCGCGGCGGATCCGGAGAGTGACCTCGCCGTCGTGCGTGAACTTCACGGCGTTGCCGAGGAGGTTGAGGAGGATCTGCCGGACCCGCGTCGGGTCGGCGATGAGCGAGCCGGCCGCCCCGGCCCCCTCGACGACGAGGCGGTTACGATTCTGCTCGGCCTGCGGTCCTACCGACGCGGCGACGTCCCGGACGAGCGATGCGACGTCGAGCTCCTCCGGGAAGAGGTCGAGCTTGCCCGCCTCCATCCGGGAGAGGTCGAGGATGTCGTTGATGAGACCGAGGAGGTGCCGTCCCGCGGCGTGAATCTTCCCGACGTCCGCCCCGAGCCCCTCGAGGCCGCGATCGGCGATCTCCTCGGAAAGGATCTCGCTGTACCCGAGAATGGCGTTCAGCGGAGTCCGGATCTCGTGGCTCGTCGCGGCGAGGAAGTCGCTCTTCGTCCGGTTCGCGTCTTCGGCGGCCTTCCCGGCCTCCTCGGCCCGTTCCCGTTGCAGCTCGGCTTCCTCGAGAGCCCGCTCGGTCCGCTCCTTCTCCTCGCGCAGGCTCCGGGTCCTCTCCTCCACGATCCCGACGAGCTCGCGCTCGCGCACCTCGAGTCGCGCGACCCGGAAGCGGTAGCCGGTGTAGGCGATTGCGAGCGCGAACGTCCCGGCGAGGAGCCAGAAGAAGGGCCTCTGGTCGAGGCGCGGGCGGAGGCGGAACGAGAACGACGCGCCCTGGTCGTTCCAGACACCGCTCTCGTTGGCCGCGGCGACGCGGAAGGAATACGACCCGGGCGAGAGGTTCGTGTAATAGGCCGAGCGTCTCGTCCCGACGTCGACCCACTCCCTGTCGACTCCATCGAGCCTCACGCGGAACCTCACCCGCGACGGGACGCGCAGGCTGAGGGCGGTGTAGTGGAACTCGAACCGCCCCTTCCCTGGCGGCAGCTCGAGGAACGTCCGCGCGGGCGCGGGCACGTCGTCGACCCTCACTTCCTCCACGAGGACCGGAGGCGAGACCGGATTGAGGAAAAGACCCGAGGGGTCAACCGAAACGACCCCTTCGATCGTCGGGAAGTAAAGACGCCCGTCAGGTCCGCGGGCTCCCGCGGGCTGGTTCGCCCCGTTGCACTCCCGGTTGCGCATCCCGTCCTCGGCTCCGAACGGCCGGCACGTCACGCGGGGCACGGCTCCCCGGGCCAGGGCGTCGAGGTCGCGGAGGGAAACGGCGTAGACCCCGCGGTTGCAGGAGATCCAGAGGTTCCCCTGCCCGTCCGGGAGGATCGCGAAGACCGCGTCGTCAAAGAGTCCCTCTCGCGTCGTGGCCGCGCTGAAGAGCCCATCGCGGAAACGGTTGAGACCGCCCCCGTAGGTCCCGACCCAGAGCGTCCCGTCGGTCTCCTCGTGGATCGTGTTGACGATCTCGATCGAAAGGCCCTGCTCCCGCCCGAAGTGTGTGAAACGGCCTCCGTCGAAGCGAAAGAGACCTCCTCCGTTCGTCCCGATCCAGAGGTTTCCCTCGCGGTCCTCGTGGAGGGCATGGACCGTCCCGTTCAGGAGACCGTCCTTCTCCGAGAAGACGGTCAGCCCGCCCGAGGGTGACAGCCGTGTCAGCCCGCCGCCCCGCGACCCCAGGAAGACGCTGCCGTCACGCGTCCCCGTGATCGCGCAGATCGAATCGCTCGCGAGCCCGCCGGCCTTTCGGATCGTCCGGACGACCTTCCCGCTTCGGACGATGCTCACGCCGCCCCCGCGCGTCCCGAGCCAGACCGACCCGTCGGGGTGCTGCCAGATGGCCTGGACACCCGGCGCGGCGAGACCGTCACCCGTTCCGATGGTCGTGACCCTCTCGCCACGGCGCACGTTGACGCCCGCCGAGTCGGTCCCCGACCAGACGGCGCCGTCCCGGTCGACGAAGATCGCCCACGTCACGTCGGCCGACAGCCCCTCGCGGACTCCCCACGGCGTGAACGATGCGTCTGAGAGCTTGTTCAGCCCACCGTCCTGGGTCCCGACCCAGAGCGTCCCTTCGCGGTCTTCGAGGAGTGCGAGGACGTTTCCGTTCGAGAGCCCCTGGGCGGGCGTGAAGGTCGAGACGCGTCCCCCGGTCCAGCGGGCGAGCCCCCCGGAAGTGCCGATCCAAACCGTTCCTCTCCGGTCGCGCAGGACGCAGTTCACGACCTCGCCCGGGAGGCCGTCCGCCGGACCGAGAGTTTCGATACGCCCCTCCCGGAGGATCCGCAGACCATGCGCCGTCCCCGCGAAGATCGTCCCGTCCGCGGCCGCGTGGAGCGACTGCACGACCTCTCTGATGCCTGCCGGGACGAACCTCCTCCCGGACCTCCGGACGAGCCCCTGCGCGGTCCCGGCCAGGAGCGTTCCCGCGGCGTCCACGACGAGGGAGCGGACAGCACCGGCCGAAATCCCATCCGAGTCTGCCCAGGCCGTGAAGGACCTGTCGTCCCTGCTCTGAAGCCCTGCTTCGGTCCCGATCCAGAGGGTTCCCTCGACGTCTTCGGCGAGCGCCCGGACGATGTCTGACGCCAGGCCGTCGGCTCGGCCGAAGGTCCTGAAGCGCCCGTCCTGGAGGACCGTGAGGCCGCCCCCTTCCGTCCCGATCCAGAGGCGTCCACGCCGATCCTCGAGGAGGGCCAGGATGCGGTTGTGCCGGAGCTCCGGAGTCGAGGCCCTGTCGAAGACGACGAAACGGACGCCGTCGAATCTCGCGAGCCCTTCCTGCGTTCCGATCCAGACGTAGCCGTCCCGGGACTGGACCAGCACCTCTGCGGAGCTCTGGGGGAGACCCTCACGCGTCTTCCAGACCTCGTGGCGGTACTGGGTGATCGCCTTGGCAGGGTCGAGAGCCTTCGCGGGGGAGGACGCGAGGAGGGCCGACAAGAGGCTCAGTGCAAAAAAGCGCGGGCCTGGCGCCACCGACGGACCATACAGGAAGGCGCCGGGGCGCTGGAATCGCCGTAGTGAGGCGTTTCGCCACATCCTGACCCCTCTGGCGAACCTTCTTCCCGCTCCTCCGTATCGCGTGATTGACCTTCACCGGAACTCCCGATCGAAGGGACACGCGCCCGTACACGGGCCCGACATTCCTGGAGTGCGCGCCATGAAGAAGAAGTGGATCCTCGCCTCGGTTCTCGGAATCGTCCTCATCGGCGCCGGTGTCGTCCTCGCCTCGCGCAATAACAAGGACAAGCCCTCCGCGGCGGCCGACAACCTCCCGTTCCGGCTCGGGACCGTCACCGCCGAGGACCTTCAGGTGAGCGTGCGGGAGGTCGGCGTCGTCGACCCGGTCACGAAGGTCGAGGTGAAGTCGGTCGTCTCCGGCCGGGTGGTCCGACTCAACGTTCGCGACGGCGCGATGGTGAAGAAGGGCGACGTTCTGGCGGAGGTCGAGCCCGACGTCACCCAGGCCCAGTCTCTGTCCGAGGTTTCGGCGGGACTGACCCAGGCCGAGCTCGGCCTGAAGGACGCCGAGCGTCAGCTGCGCGCCCAGCAGTCGCTGTGGGACGCCGGACTCGTCGGCCACGAGACGCTGAAGGACTTCGTCGCGCGGCGCGACGTCGCTGCCGAGTCGCTTCGGGCGGCAAAGGCACGCTATCGCATCGTCGAGGACCACGGCATTCCGATCTCTTCCGCGGGCGCCTCGCAGGTGGCCCGGGTCACGAGCCCGATGTCGGGCGTCGTCATCAAGAAGGGAGTCGAGCTCGGCGAGACCGTCACGTCCGGCGTTTCCTCGTTCAACGCGGGGACGGTCCTCTTCACCGTGGCCGACCTGAAGTCGCTCATCGTGAAGGTGAACCTCAACGAGGTCGACATCGCGAAGGTCTCGGTGGGACAGCCTGTGCGCATCACGCTCGACGCCTACCCGCAGAAGGTCTTCGGCGGGAAGGTGCGGTTCGTGGCACCGGCGGCCACCCTCGTCGAGAAGATCAAGGTCTTCGAGATCGAGGTCGCGCTCGACGAGCTGGGCGACGCTTTCCGAACCGGCATGAGCGCGAACGTCGAGATTCTCGGAGACAAGCGGGCAAAGGCCCTCTCGCTCCCCCTCGAGGCGCTCCAGAAGCGCGACGGCGCCACGGTGGCCTACGTGCTGAAGAAGGACCTCGATTCGAAAGCCATCGCCAATGCGAAGGAGGGGCTCTCGGGCCGTGCCAAGTTCGTCTGGCTCTCGGAGAACTGGAAGGACTACTTCAACCCGGTTCCCGTGAAGGCGGGTATTGCGACGCTCGAGCGGGTGGAGGTCCTCGCGGGGCTCGTGGCCGGCGACAAGGTCTGCCTCGAAGACCCGACCCGCAAGAAAGTCGAGAAGGACGAGGACAACTGAGCATGAGCGCCGTCATCGAGACCCGCGACCTCACGAAGGTCTTCGGGGTGAACGGAAACGCCGTCCACGCCCTCCGCGGGATCGACCTCGTGGTCGCCCGGGGCGAGTTCGTCGCGCTCGTCGGCCCCTCCGGGTCGGGCAAGTCGACCCTCATGGCGATCCTCGGCTGTCTCGACTCCCCCACCGCCGGGACCTACGCCCTCGACGGGCAGAGCGTCGAGGGGCTCTCGGGAAGCGCCCTGGCCCGAATCCGCAACGAGAAGGTCGGCTTCGTCTTCCAGACCTACAACCTTCTTCCGAAGGCGACCGTCGCCCGAAACGTCGAGCTGCCGATGCTCTACGCCGGCATCGGCGGCCGGGAGCGGAGGGAGCGCTCGCTCGCCCTCCTGGAAAAGGTCGGAATCCCGGAGAAGGCGGGCCGCCTCCCGGCCGAGCTCTCGGGCGGCCAGCGCCAGCGCGTCGCCATCGCGCGGGCGCTGGCAAACGGGCCTGCGCTCCTGCTGGCCGACGAGCCGACCGGCGCCCTGGACTCGAAGACCGGGGCCGAGGTGCTCGGCCTCTTCCAGGAGCTGCACCGGCAGGGGAACACCGTCGTCCTCGTCACGCACGACCCGGCCATCGCCGCCCTCGCCGGACGCCGGGTCGAGCTCTACGACGGACTGGTACGCCTCCCCGAGTCGAAAGCGGCCTGACGTGCGCCTCTCCGGAGCCTTCCGCCAGCGAGTCGCCGAGGCCTGGATCGAGATGCGGGAAAACTTCGGCCGTTCCGCGCTCCAGGGGCTCGGGGTCATGGTCGGGGTCGCTTCGGTCCTCGGCGGGTTCTCCATCTCCGACAGCAACCAGCGCCGCTCCGACGAGCGGTGGCGCAAGCTCGGAGGCATCGAACGGCTGAACGTGCAGCCCGCGGACGCCCTGCGCGACGGCAACGTCACCGCACTCCAGCGCGCGAACCTCGGCCTTCGTCACGATGACGCCAGGGACGGCGAGGCGCTGAACAGCAAGGCCGTTCACGCCACGAGCGTCCAGCGCTTCGCCCGCGCGCGCCTGCGCTCGACCGGTGCCGACCAGGAACGTCAGATCAGCGGCATCGGCGGCGACTTCCTCCCGCTGAACGGGTACGAGGTCGAGCGGGGACGCGGCTTCTCGACGTCGGAGCTGGCGAGCGGCGCCCCTGTCTGCCTTCTCGGCGCCGAGGCGGCTTCCGTCTTCTTTCCGTCGGGGGACGCCGTCGGGCAGACGATGCGGATGGGCGACGTCCCGGTCGTCGTCGTCGGCACCCTTCGCGAGCTCGTCTTCCGCTGGAGGGACGGCGAGCCGAACGCCTTCGCGTGGCGCAACAGGATCGTCGCGGTCCCCTCTGCTCTGGTGGCGGCGCGGATGCAGGGCGACCGCTACGAACGCGTCGACCGGATGACGTTCAAGATCCCCGAGCTGAACCTGATGGAAGGCTTCGCCCGCGACCTCGCCTCGCTCCTGAAGGCGAACCACCGGCAGCAGGACGACGTGCGGATCGACGACATCGCAGCGCGGCTGAGGAAACGGGAGAGCCAGGGGCAGGTCTACAACCTGATCTTCATGCTCTCCGGGATCCTTTCGCTGATCGGCGGCGGCATGGTCAACGTGAACATCCAGCTCGCGAGCCTGAAGGAGCGTGTTCGGGAGATCGGCGTAAGGATGGCCATCGGCGCCTCCGGCCGCGAGGTCTTCAAGGCGTTCATGACCGAGGCCGTCCTCCTGACGTCGCTCGGAAGCCTCCTCGGCCTCGTCCTCGGCGTCGGGTTCTCGAAGGGGATCTGCGTCTTCCTCGACATCCCCCTGTTCCTCGCGCCCGGGAGCTTCTTCGCGGCGTTCTTCGTGGCGAGCGCCTTCGGCGTCGTCTTCGCGCTCTTCCCGGCGTGGAAGGCCTCCCGCCTCTCCCCCATGGAAGCCCTGAGGTATGAGTAGCGCCGTGGGCACCCTCCCGCTCCCGGCGGTGGGCCCCGTGCGAAGCCGGCGCGACTCGCTGCCGGCCCGCTTCGCCCTCGTCGTCGAGGTCGTGAGGGGCGGCCTGCTCGAGCTCTGGGCCCACAAGCTCCGCTCGGTCCTCACGCTGACGCTCCTGATGCTCGGCGTCTTCGCGCTCGTCGTCCTGACCTCCGTCATCGACGGGGTCGTCGACAAAGTCCGGACCGGCTTCGCGGGCCTGGCCTGGGACGGCACGGCCGTCCTGCAGACACGGGAACCGAAGACGACGGAGGACCAGAAACGCTTCGCGATGTCGCCGGGGCTCCGAACCGACGACCTGCCGCGACTCACCGCACCGCACTCAAAGGTGACGGCATTCCTTCCGCGCGCCACGAAGCGGACGGCAGTTCGTGTCGCCGGGGGGACCGAACGCGCCTTCGTCACCGGGGTCACGCCCGACTACGCCGTCTTCATGAACCGCCCCATCGCCCTCGGGCGAGGGCTGACGGCGGACGACGCCCGGCGCCGGAGCACGGTTGCCGTCGTCGGCGCCACCCTCGCGTCGAAGCTCTTCGGCGGCGCCGACCCTGTGGGCCGGGACGTCGTCATCGAGGGCGTCCCGTGGCGGATCGTCGGCGTGACGGCCCCGCTGATGATCTTCAGCGAGGAGCTCTACTACGACGCCAACGGCCTGATGGTCCCGCTGGAGACGTACGTCGTCCGGATCGACGCCGGACACAAGCTGACGCACCTCGCCGTGAAGCTGAAGGCGAAGACCGACCTCGAGGAGGTCAGCGCGGCGCTCCTCTCCCGCGCGCGCCAGGCGCACCACGGCATCGAGGACACAGAGATCAAGGACCTCGATGCCCAGGCGGCGAAAGGCTACGCGCAGTTCATGGAGGAGATGCGCGCCTGGAAAGTCGTCGTGACGTCGCTCGCCGGGACCGTCCTCCTCGTGGGAGGCGTCGGCGTCCTCTCGGTCATGCTGATCTCCTACTCCTCGCGGCGCTACGAGATCGGCCTCCGCAAGGCGATGGGCGCCTCGGACGCGGAGATCCTCTTCCAGTTCCTCCTCGAGGCGCTCGTCCTCGCATCGCTCGGCGCGCTCCTCGGTACGGTGGGCGGGGCCTTCCTCTGCCGGAAGCTCTCCCACTTCTTCCCGTGGGGCCTCGTCGTCAACCCGCTCGGTCTCGTCTCCGCGTGGGGAGTCGCGCTCGGCCTCGCGCTCGTGTTCGGCCTCTACCCCGCCCTGCGGGCAGCGAGGCTCTCGCCGATGGAGGCGATGAGGTAGGGAGGAGCCCTCCCGGAGAGCACGACACCAGACGGAAAGCGCCCCCGCCGTGAGGCGGGGGCGCGAAAAGCCCCGGGAAGAGTCCGTCGGTTACGGGTGAATGCGAAGGTAGAGGCCGTATCGATTGGCCTTGTAGTCCGCCCCCGAACCGTAGGACCGGTTCGTCTCGTTGTAGTCGTCGAGGTCCCACTCTGCGGCGATGCCGAGGAGCTTGGTGAGCTCGATGCCAGCGCGGACACGAGCCTTCTCGAGCTCGTACGGAAAGCTGCCCTCGTTCTCGAAATGGCGGAGAAGCGCCTCGACGGTGAACGGCTTGAGGTTGAAGGTGAGCCCGCCCTCCCAGGAGGTGCCGCTCTCGGAATAGGCCGAGTTCGCGGTCGCCCACGTCTGCGGAATGCGGTACGGGATGGAGGTGTCTCCGTCGAAGCGCCCCGCGCCGACCCGGAAGCGGAGCCACTGCCACGGGGCCACCTCGAGGTCGCCGGCATAGTTCTTCCAGGAGCCGTCGTAAGCGTAGCCCGGGGCATCATTGGACGTTTCGACCGTCTCGGCCGTGGCTCCGATGCGGAACCACTTCACCGGTTCCCACCCGCCACGCACACGCAGCCGGTCGCGGTCGAGGTAGTCGGTCCTGACGACGGCGTTGTCCGCCGACTGGGTCACGTAGTCGACGCCGACGGTGAAGCCCTCGCGCTTGAACAGGAGCCCGGCGTCGACCGTCTGGATCTTGCGGTTGAAGGTGCCGCCCTGCCCACCGGGGATCACGACCTCGGAGGCATCGTTGGTGACGGTGATATCGGCGGAGTTCGAGGTGTAGCCGACGCGGAGGGAGAACGGTCCGAGGAGCTTCAGGCTGGCACGGACGTCGAAGATGTCCTCGACGCGCTCCATCCGGGTCTTCGACTCGAGGATGGTCTGGATGTCCGGGGGATCGATCTGGGGGAACGTCATGACTCCCCCGTAGAGATCGGTGACGAGCGAGTAGCCGTCGAGCTCACGGCTCCGGCGGTTGTAGCCCGCCGAAATGTCGAAGCCCGAGGAGATGTGCATGTCGGCGCGGATGCCGCCTCGCCAGTAGAGCGCATCCGAGGTGGCCGAGGAGGTCTGGGCGAGGGTGTTGAAGAACCGAAGGATCTCGTAGGAGACGAGGCTCCCCCCGAGGTTTTCCTTCTGGTCGTCCTCGCCCTCCGAGTTGGCGCGGACGTAGGTGCCCGTGAGGCGCACCGCCGAGCCGAGCCTGCCCGTGACCACTGCCGTGGTGACCGGCGTGTCGACGTCGGTCGTCGACGTGCGTGTCAGCGACGAGAGGGTCACAGGGACGCCCAGGATCGTGCCGGGGAAGTTGCCGGCGCCCGAACCCGGAGCAAGGGACGAGGTCTCCTTGCCCCGGTACTGCCGCCAGCCCTGGAGGACCTGGCCCGAGACCGGTCCGGCATCGAAGGCGACGCCGACCCGAAACTCGGATTCCTTGTCGTTCAGGTCGTGGTTCAGCGCGAACTCGTCCTGGCCCACGTGGTAGGTCGTGAGGCCCGGGCCCGAGTACTTGCTGTAGCTGTAGCCCAGGAGCGGCCGGACCGCCTTGCCCGGAAGGAGCTCGAGATCGACGTCGACGCTTTCGCGGCTCCGGTCGAAGCGGTGCTGGCTGTCGAGGACGCCCTGCTCGAGGAAGGGATTGGCGATGGTCGGATAGTTCGAGTACTGCTCGCTGTGCCGGTACGCGGCATTCAGCTTCCAGTAGCCGGTCCGCCCCGCCTCGATGCGAAGCATTCCGTTGGGGCCGATGCCGAGGTCGGCTGCGTCGATGCGAAAGTGGTCGATGGCGTTCGTGCCGCGGATGTCTCCGAGACCGTAGGAGAGGGCGCGAATCTGGAAGCCCTCGCGCTCGTTCACCTGGTTGCGGTACATGTCGTTGCTGCCCTCGACGTCGGTCCAGCGATAGCCCAGCTCGATGTCGAGGGGAACGTCCTGCGCAATGGCAACGCCGGACAGAAGGAGAGCCGGAAGCAGGGCCGCGAGGAGGAATCGGTTGGTTTTCATCTCCGTCCCTCCTACTTCAGCAGCTTCGGCGACCGGTTGGAACCGTGGACCGCCACGTGGCAGGTCGTGCAGTTCTGCCAGCGCGGGAGGGACACGTTGTGCGTTGCCGGGGGCTGAGAGCCAAGGGCGCCCACCGCGAGGGTCGAGTGGCACTCGAGGCACAGCTGAGAGACCTTGGACCGGGTCAGCATCTTCGGGTTGTTCGAGCCGTGAGGCTCGTGACAGGTCAGGCAGCCGCCCGTCATGCCGCCAACCGTCGGGCCGACGTGCTCGTAGACGAACGGACCGCGCTTCTCGTTGTGGCAGGTCAGGCACGGCAGCTCACCCTGCCGCGTCAGCTTCAGCGTGCCCTCACCCTTGCGCCCGTGCGGGTTGTGGCAGGAAGCGCACGTGAAGCCGCCCCGGTCCAGGTGGTGGGTGTACGCCTTGCTCTTCAGAGAAGAGGTCTGCCCGGGGTGGCAGGAGGCGCAAAGCTCCGTCTGCCGCTTCGCCAGAAGCCGTGGCTCCTTCGCGTTCGGCGTGTGGACGGAGTGGCAGGTGAGGCAGTTCACGGCCGCGGTGGCACCGTGGACCCCGTCACGGAAGGAGGTGTGCTCGGTGGTGACGTCGTGGCACGTCAGGCAGGTCTCGGTGTCCTGTGCGCCGTGGAAGCCCTTGATGAGCGACTTGTCGCCGCCCGCCTCCATGTGGGCCTTCCCGTCGCCGTGGCAGCTCGCGCAGGCCGCGTCGCCGGGCAGATCGCAGGCCGCTCGGCCGTGCGGGTTGGCGCCGAAGCCCTTCGACTGCTCGTGGCAGTCTCCGCAGCTCGGAGCGTCCGCAGCAAGGGCCGATCCACCAATCCACGTCACCCCGAGGACCAGGAGAACGAGGCCGGTGAGGCCAATGGGTCGTTTCACCATCTCAGTCCTCTCTCCGGGCGGCGCGAATGACGCGCCAGCCGGGAGGCCCGCCCCCCGGTCGATGCCGGGAGGCGGGCGTCCTCATTTATCAACGGGCGTGGACCTTCGTGACGGACCACTCGGAGTTGGCACCGTGGCAGGCGCCACAGGCCTCACCGAAGACCGCCGTGTTCAGGTAGGCGTGCGCTGCGGCGTCACGCGTGTCGTGGCAGCCCAGGCAGGCAGTCGTTCCGGGACCCTGCGGCGTGAAGTAGTCGCGCTGGGTAATGACGTTGAGCGTCCCGTTCGGCATCGGGAGGTTCGCGGTGGCCGCGGACGTGTGGCAGGCCGCACAGTTGCGGCGGTCGCCGGGGTAGAGGACCTCGGTGAAGTCGTAGGGCGTACCGCCGTAGCCGTAGATCGTATAGGGCTGCGTGAGCTCTTCACCGGAGTGGATCCTGTGGATCATACGGGCCATCTGGATCGACTCGGGGAGCCCGGCGGTCGCCGGCCGGCGCGACGCATCGTCGCCGTTCGGGGCGTGGCAGAGGAGGCACTCGGCCACCGCGAGGCGCTGTCCGCCGTGGAGCGGGAGCCAGTCGTGACAGGCGAGGCACTTGGCCTGCGACACGACGTTCCGCCGGGCGACCACTGTCCCCGTGGCGGCAGCGTTGTAGATCGGGTTGAAAGCGCCTTCGTTGAACGTGACGCCGTTGACCGTGACGGAGCGGCGGACGTCCATGCTGTAGGAAATGGTGCCCTTGAAGTCGGCCGGGACCTTCCACTTCATCGTGTACACGGCGGTGGTGCCGTTGAAGGTCGCCGTGGAGACGCTCTCACGGATGTTCGGCCACGTGGCGTAGTCGGTGGTCGGGCCGGCGAGGAGGACGTTCGCGTTCGAGCCGAACGGCTTCGGGTCGAGGTTGCCGGTGCTGTCGTAGAGCTTGAAGGTGACGATCGGGCTCTGGCCGGGCGCCGTGTTCGTCACGGAGACGATATCGGCCTTGAGGCCCTTGAGCTGCTTGGACTCGAGCGGGAGAACGTGCGCGCCCTTGACGGACGCGTCGAACTCCAGGCCGCTGTCGGGCTGGTGGCAGTTCGCGCAGGCGCTGTCATTGGCCTGGGCCGGGTGGCCCACGCCGGCCGCGAAGTCGATGTCCGCGTGGCAACCGCCGCACGAGTTCGCGCCGGGCTTCGTAAGGAAGACGGTCCCTTGCGGCTGCTTCGAGTCGTGGCAGGCTTCGCAGTTCTGGAGGTAGTAGTTCGGGTACGTGATGTCGCCCACGTCCTCGAGGTTCGAGGAGTGGATCCGGTGCCAGATCCCCATGTCGAAGGGCTGAAGCTCACCGACCATGTCGGTCTTGTTGTGGCAGAGGGAGCAGGTCTTCGCCTCGCGGTAGTTGCTGCCGTGGCCCACGACCGGGTCGTGGCAGGCATTGCACTTCGCGGTGGTCGTGACGGCCCAGGTCGTCGCCGCGGCGCCGGTCGCCGGGACGAAGTCCTTGAAGACGTTGACGTAGTAAGACTTGCCGAGGTAGTCGACCATGTTCCGGTTGCCGGTGCACGCGAGCGTCATCGGCTTGTTCACGTCGAAGTTCGGCATTGCCACGTTGAACGTGTACTTGTACTTGCCGTTCCCGAGGTCTTCCCACTTGCCGGTGTTGTCGCGGGACGGCATGCCGTTCGACGTGATCAGGTTGTCGTAATAGCCGGTCGCGGCATCCCACACCGCCGGGATGAACCGGAGCGACACGACGCCCGGGGTCGTCCCGCCCAGCCGGTCGAGCGGCTGGTTCAGGTCGTCCGTCATCGTGATCTCGACGATCGGCTTCTTGCCGGGCGCCATGTCGGTGACGGTCCCGATCGTGACCTTGAGTCCGGGGCGGATGAAGTCCATCTGACTCTCGGTCAGGTAGAACTCCTTGTCCGCCGCGGTGTAGATGCTCTCGGTCTTTGTTTCGACCGGGGCCGCAGCCCGTCCGCCCGCCCGGGTCTCGGGTGGAACAGACGACGGGATCGCGAGCGTCCCCGCCGCCAGGACGAACATCAGTCCGCGCTGCAGTAGTGACATGAGATCTCCTCCTTCAAGCCGTGTCTTGAGTTATTGCTGGGTGTGGCGCACATATGGATCCAACGAATCCGCGCGAATCGTAGGTGGATTCCGGATTTTCGAGGGACTGAAAGAGCGTTTCCCGATCAAAATGATGCAGGCGCATCAGCCCCCTAAGGGTCTGGATTCACGGGTCTTGAGGTCTATTCTCAGGACCGGGGTTCCGGTATCCCGAAAGGCGTGTCCCAGCCGGGGAAACGAAGCTCGAAGCGGCTCGTCCCCGTCTCGTGAAAATCCCCGTCGAACCTCCTCTCGAGGAGGGTCGCGTGGCCGGCTGGCGACACGAGGAGGAGCGTCGTGCCCCGCGTTCCGTAGCCGGGTGCCGCGATGAACGGCGGCGAGAGGAGCCGCTCCACGGCGACCCCGACTCCGGTATCCGGGAGCTCGTCGTCCGGCGCCGGCGCCCGGTCGGCGAGGAGCGCGAAGAGCTCTTCGGGCTCGATGCGGTCGTGACGCCCGAGGATCCGCGCGAGGCCCGCCGCCGACCGCCGCACCTTGGGCCAGGGCGTGTCCAGGAGCGCGTTCGAGACGGCGTGGACGCCGGCCTCGACTTCTCGTGGCTCGCCCCCCGCGTTCGAGAGCCAGGAGAGCCGGCCCGCCGCGCCGGCCAGAAGGTTGAAGCCGTTCCAGCAAGGCGCCCGGGCGGCGAGGTGCTTCAGGTGGACGAACGGCTCATCCGCGGCCGTCAGGAACCGGACGACGAGCCCGCCCCGCGACGGGGCGTCCGCTTCGAACACCCGTGGGTCCCGGACGTTCGTCAGCGCGGCGAAACGCCCGGAGGTCGTCACCCCCATCCACGTCCCTCCCGCCACGAGGTCTCGCCCCGCCAGCAGACCTTCGTGATTCCTCCAGACGCCGACGGGCTCGGAGGGTCGTGCCACGAGCTCGTCGCGGTTCGCCGTGACGACGAGGGGGTAAAGGGGATGGGCGTAGAGCCCGAGGACGACGAGGCACATCGTGCTCGTTGCCCGACCGGTCAGACGCTGGCGAGGTAGGGGACGGCCCAGGAAAACTCGGCGGCGAAATCGCGTTCGGCCGCGAGGATGAGATCGCCCTCCCACTTCTCCACTTCCCGCTCGTCCTCGGGGGCTGCCGCCCGGATGCACCGGCGGAACGCGATCTCCAGAAGCATCTGGTCCGTGCGCGAAAGCGGCTCCTGGAGCGCGTCGACCAGCGTGTGCATCGCCGCGGCGATGCTTCGGGGGATGTTCCGGCGCGCTGCGACGAGGAGGAGGATGTAGGGCTGCCGGAGATCCTCCGCCTGCTCGAGCTGCGGGCTGCCTGCAAGGAAGCCGGTCTCTTCTTCCTCGAGGCGCGCCCAGGCCTCCCAGGCCTGCTTGTTCTCATCCTTCCAGGCCTGCCGGGCCAGCCGGACCTCGGCCTCCTCCAGCGCGAAAAGCTCCGCGGCACCTGGCGCCGGGCCCGCCGCTTCCGCCAGATTCGAGCGCTCTTCGGCCAGTCGCGTCTCGAGGAGCGCGAGGTGCCGCTCCTCGCCTCGCAGCTTCATGAGCCGGTGCGCGAGGGCGGTCCACTTCGCCTGGAGCGCCTTCTTGCGCTGGATGTGCTCGCGCCCCTTGCGCATGTGGACCCTCAGAGCGACCGTCGCCATGACGAGCTGCTCGAGGGTGAAGACCGACGCGAGCTGCCGTGCCGCCACGTCCACGGCGTGGTACGAGTCGTCGAGAAAGGCCGCCCCTCGCCGGACGATCCGCGGTGCGAGCTCGATCCGGGCCCGGTCGGCCAGGAGGCCGTCGATGGAGATCGGCCGGCTGAGAAGGTGGCGGCCTGAGGCCGTCGGATCCCAGTAGGCGGGACGGCTCTCCGGGTCACGGTTCGGCACCGGAGAGTCCCGGGTCGTCACGGGCGTGTCCGCCGGCCCCGGATCGCGCGGCATCGGCTGATGATCGGGACTTCCGGCCGGTCTTGTCCAGTAGAAATGCGGCTCTTCTTCACTGTGGCGCGACGTCCGGGCCGGGAGCCTCAGGGGCCCAGCCGGGAAGCTGGAAGCCGCGATGGCGCAGGAGCTTTCCGACCCGTTCCCTCAGGAGCGCCGCTTCGATCGGCTTGAGGAGGAGCTCGTTGGCGCCCGACTGGATGCCGAAGGCGTAGTGGCTCCGCTCCAGGCGATCGGCTGCGAGGAGAACCGGGAGCGCCGCCAGGTTCGGCTGCGACTTGATCACGCGCGTCACGTCGAAGCCGTCCATTCCCGGAAGCGCGACGTCCATGACGACGAGATCGACTGGCCCTTTCACGAGGGCCTCGAGCGCTTCCTGGCCGCTCGAGGCCTCGACGAACCGGCAGGCCTCGGTTCCGAGCCCGGCCTTCCACGCTTTGCGGTTCGCGACCGCGGCCGAGACGATCAGGAGCACCGGGGGACGAGAGGGATCGGCCGGCACAGCCACGACGGGGACGACGGGCGCAGGCGGTGCGGCGGGGACGGCGATCGGCACTGCAGTCGCGATGGGGGCAGCAGGCACGGCGGGCACGACCGGAGCGGCCGCCCGCATCACCTTCGCCGTCACGGCCGGCTGCTCGGGTCTCGGAGCGACGTCGGACGGTGCGGCCGATCGCGCGGGCGCAGGAGGAGGTGGCAGGATGACCGCCCCCAGGGCGGACTCGAGCTGCGCCATCAGCCCGTCTTCTCCCGGCCCGCGCCGGATCGCCCCTTCTCTCGGCGTCGTCAGGGGCTCGACTCCGGCGAGCTCGGCCTCGAAGTCCGCCGCGGTCGCGTAGCGCTTCGCGGGGTCTTTCCGGAGCGCTTTCATGATGACGGCACGCAGCCCCGCGGAGACGTCGGAGTGCTTCGACAGGAGGTCCGGGACCGGGTCGTTGATCTGCTTCATCGCGACTGCGATCGGACTGTCGCCCGTGAACGGAAGCTGCCCGGTGAGCGCCTCGAACGCGATGATCCCGATCGAATAGATGTCGGTGCGGGCGTCGACGGGCCGGCCGGACGCCTGCTCGGGCGACATGTACTGCGGCGTGCCGAGGATGATCGAGTCGAGGGTGAACCCGGCTCCGAGGTTCCAGCGGGCCAGGCCGAAGTCGACGATGGCGACGGCGCCGTTCTCGTCGACGATGACGTTCTGGCTCTTCAGGTCGCGGTGGACGATGCCGAGCTCGTGGATCGCGGAGCAGCCGCGGGCGATCTGCCGGAGGATCGGAACGGCGCGGGCCGGCTCGATGCGCCTTTCATCCCGGATCAGCGTCCAGAGATCCTTCCCCGGGACAAACTCCATGGTGATGTACGGATAGGACCCGCTGATCCCGAAGTCGTACATGCGCGCGACGTTCGGGTGCTTGATTTTCCGGTTCAGGTTGATCTCGCGCTTGAACCGGGCGAGAACGGCCTCGTCGTCCTTGGCGAGGTCGGGCGAGAGAACCTTGATGGCGACGACCTCGTCCAGCTCGAGATCCTGGGCCTTGTAGACGATCCCCACGCCCCCCTGACCGAGCGTCTCGATCCACTCGTACCGGGAGACCCCATCGAAGAACTTTTTCCGGAGGATGTCGGCCTTCATCTGGCGTGTCTCGCCCCCGGAGCATAGAGGGAATCGCGTGCGGGATCGACGAAAGACGGGCCGGGGGGTTCCGTTCCGCCTCCGCAGAGACTCGTCAGACGGCCCTCATCACCAGGCAGGCGTTCGTCCCGCCGAACCCGAACGAGTTGGAAAGTGCCGCACGAATCGTCCGTGGGCGGGCCGTGTTCGGCGTGTAGTCGAGGTCGCACTCGGGGTCCGGGTTCGTGTAGTTGATCGTCGGCGGAATGATGCCGTGCCGGATCGCCAGCGCGAGGACGCCGGCCTCGTAGCCGCCGGCGGCGCCGAGGAGGTGCCCGGTCATCGACTTCGTCGAGGAGATCGGTACGCTCCGGGCCGCCTCGCCCAGGAGACGCTTGACCGCGATCGTCTCGATCCGGTCGCCGTGCAGCGTCGAGGTGCCGTGGGCGTTGATGTAGCCGATCTCGTCCGGTTCCATCGCCGCGTCCTTCAGGGCGTTCCTCATGACGCGGAACGGGCCGTCCCCGTCGTCGGAAGGGGCGGAAATGTGGTGGGAATCCCCCGACATGCCGTATCCGGCGAGCTCGGCGTAGATCGTCGCGCCCCGCCGGACGGCGTGGCCCATCTCTTCGAGGACGAGGATCCCCGCTCCTTCCCCGAGGACGAACCCGTCACGGTCACGGTCCCAGGGCCGCGATGCAGTGCCCGGATCGTCGTTGCGGGTCGACAGAGCGCGCATCGCGGCGAAGCCGCCGATGGCGAGCGGCACCACGACAGACTCCGTCCCGCCGGCAATCATCGCGTCCGCGTCGCCGCGCCGGATGATGTTCACGGCGTCTCCGATGGCATGGGCCGACGTGGCACAGGCGGTGGCCGTCGCCGTGTTCGGGCCCTTGGCCCCCGTCAGGATCGAGACCAGCCCGGAGGACATGTTGATGATCAGCCCCGGGATGAAGAAGGGGCTGATCCTCCGCGGACCCTTCTCGAGGAGAACCTTGTGGGTCTCCTCGATGAGAGGAAGGCCGCCGATGCCGGAGCCGATGCAGACGCCTACCGACTCCGCGTTCTCCTCAGTTATGACCAGGCCCGACTCCGCGAGCGCCTCCCGGGCGGCAGCGACCGCGTAGTGGACGAAGGTGTCGAACTTCTTGATCTCCTTCCGTTCGAGGAAGAGGCCGGGATCGAAACCCTTCACCTCCCCCGCGATCCGGCAGGCATAGTCCGACGCGTCGAAGCGGGTGATGGGGCCTATGCCCGAGCGCCCCGCCAGGAGAGCGTCCCAGTTCTCCTTCGCCGTCAGGCCGACGGGCGAGAGAAGCCCGATCCCCGTGACGACGACACGACGACGGCCTCGGGCGTCGAGGTGTTCCATCCGGGCCGTCACTGCGCCCTCAGGCGGGTTTCGCGTGCGACTCGATGTAGGTGACGGCGTCCTTGACCTTCTGGATCTTCTCGGCATCCTCGTCCGGGATCTCGATGCCAAAGGCTTCCTCGAAGGCCATCACGAGCTCCACGGTGTCGAGCGAGTCGGCACCGAGGTCGTCGACGAAGCTCGCATCGGGCTTGACCTCGTCGGCCTGGACCCCGAGCTGTTCGACAATGATGCTCTTGACCTTTTCCTCAATCGAGTTCGACATTCAGTTCCTCCCTAAATTGGCGGAAGCCGCAAGATTCTCCCCGGCTTTCCCTGTGAATTCAAGCATGCGCAGGTTCCCTCCCCTCAGGGGATCAGGAGGCCTCCGCTGACGTTCAGGACTGTTCCCGTCACGTACGACGCCAGGTCGGAGACGAGATAGAGGACGGCCCCGGCCACGTCCTCTCCATTTCCGAGGCGCCCGAGGACGATCTTCCCGGCGAGCGCCTTGCGCTGCTCCTCGGTGAGCGTATCGGTCATCGCCGTCTCGATGTACCCGGGCGCCACCACGTTCACGGTGATCCCCCGGGACCCGATCTCGCGGGCCAGGGACATCGTGAACCCGACGACACCCGCCTTGGCGGCAGCGTAGTTGGCCTGGCCGGCGTTCCCCATGAGGCCGACGACGGAGCCGACGGTCACGATCCGGCCGGAAACGCGCTTCTTCATCATCAGCTTGACGGCTTCCTGCGTGACGAGGAAGACGCCGGTGAGGTCCGTCGCCAGCACCCTGTCCCAGCTCTCCTTCGACATCCTCAGGAGGAGACCGTCGTCGGTGATCCCGGCGTTGTTGACGAGGATGTCGAGCCGGCCATGGCGCTCGGCGATCCCCTTGAAGAGCTCCGGAACGGAGGACGGGCAGGTGACGTCGAGAGGGACGGCCTCTGCCGATCCCCCGGCCTCCGAGATGGAAGCGGCGACGGCAACGGCCTTCTCCTGGTTTCGCGCGGCGACCAGGACGGTGGCGCCACAGGCCGCCAGGCGCCTGGCGATCGTCTCCCCGATCCCTTGCGAGGCTCCGGTGACGAGCGCGATCTTTCCCTCGAGGGAGAGGACGTGAGACATCTCGCTCCTCCTTTTATCAGTCTTCGACGAGATCGGCCGTGGTGGCGCCCGTCGCAGCGAGGAAACCCGGCCCGGACATCTCGAGCTGGACGCCCCTCTGTCCCGCGGAAACGAAGAGCCGGGGGAGCGCCGCGGCAACCTCGTGGACGAAGAGCGGCATCGTCCGGCGCATCCCGAAAGGCGAGCATCCCCCCTTGACGTAGCCGGTCAGCTTTTCCATCTCCTCGGGCGATGCCATCGCGACCGTACGGTTGCCAGAGACCCGGGCGAGCTTCTTCAGCGAGAGGCGGGTCCCGGTCGGGACCACTGCCGCGAGCGGTCCGATCCTGTCCCCCTTCGCCACGAGCGTCTTCCAGACCTCCTCCGGCGGGACTCCGAGCTTCTCCGCGGCTTCCTCCGCCGTGAAGTCGGCCGCGGCGAAGGTCCGGAGCCCGTAGTCCGCATTCCGGGCGTCGAGGACCCGCGTGGCGTTCGTCGTCACCTTCGAGGTCATCCCGCGAGGAGCCTGCGGACGCCCTCGGTATCCGACGTCGTCCGGACGGGCCAGTCCTTCGCGATCCTCTTCGCGAGGCCGAAAAGGACGGTGCCGGGTCCCACCTCGATCGCTCCGTCCGTCTCCCGGGCGAGCCGTTCGACCGTCTCCACCCAGCGGACCGGGGAGCAGATCTGTCGCAGGAGCGCCTCGCGCGCCACCGCCCCGGAGACGTTCGCGAGGACGTCGACGTTCGTGACGACCGGAACGGAGAGGTCCGCGAACGGGGACGCGTCGAGGAATGGGGAGAGCTTCTCCTCGGCCGGTTTCATGAGGGCGCAGTGGAACGGCGCGGAAACGGGGAGCGGAAGAACCCGTCTCGCCCCCTTCTGCTTCAGGAGCTCGGAGGCCTTTGCGACGGCTCCCGCCGTTCCGGCGATCACCGTCTGCTCGGGCGAGTTGAAATTCGCGGCCGAGACGGCCTCGCCCGTCGCGCCGGCGATCTCCGCGCAGGCCGCGGCAACGGCGGGCCCGTCGAGACCGATGACCGCCCCCATGGCGCCCTGCCCCACGGCCACGGCCTCCTGCATGAAGCCGCCGCGCCGGTGGACGAGAACGACGGCCTCCTCGAGCGTGAGCGCACCCGCCGCTACGAGGGCCGACCACTCGCCGAGCGAGTGTCCTGCGAGGAGCACGGGACCGAGCCCACGCGCCTTCAGCACCTCGAAGACGGCGACGGAGTGGACGAGGATCGCCGGCTGCGTCACGGCCGTCTGCCGAAGCTCGTCTTCCGTCCCCTCGAACGAGACGCGGGAGATCGACAGGCGAAACGGCGCGAGCGCCGCATCCGCCCGGTCGTAAACCGCCCGCGCCTCGGGAAAGGCGGCGGCCAGGTCGCGCCCCATGCCGGGGAACTGGGAACCCTGGCCGGGGAAGAGGAACGCGAGACCGGCCACCGCTACCACCTCACGAGGGCTGCACCCCACGTGAGACCGGCGCCGAAGGCGGTGAAGAGAATCAGGTCGCCCCGCTTGACCCGGCCGTCCCGCACGGCCTCGTCGAGGGCGATCGGAATCGAGGCGGAGCTCGTGTTGCCGTAACGTTCGATGTTCACGATGCAGCGCTCTCTCGGGATCCCGAGCCGCTCGCCTACGGCCTGGATGATCCGGTCGTTCGCCTGGTGCGGGAGGAGCCAGGACACTTCCCCCGGCTCGAAGCCGCTCTCGTTGAGGACGTCCTTGCAGACGTCGACCATCGATCGGACGGCGAGCTTGAACGTCTCGCCGCCCATCATCTTGATGAACGAGAGGCGCTGCTCGAGCGTCTCGGGCCGGTTCGGCGGGTTCGAGGAACCCCCTCCCGGCATCGTGATGAAGCAGGCCCCTTCTCCGTCGCTCCGGATCGTCGAGGCCAGGACTCCCCGGTCGGACCTCGTCGCCCGAAGAAGCGTGGCCCCCGCACCGTCGCCGAAGAGGACGCACGTCGCCCGATCGGTGTAGTCCGTGTAGCGCGTGAGGAACTCGGCGCCGATGAGGAGGACGTTCTTCGCCTTGCCGGCCTGGATCAGGCCGTCGGCGATGTGGAGCCCGTAGAGCCAGCCGGAACAGCCCGCGTTCTGGTCCCACGCGGCGGCCTTCTTGGCCCCGAGCTTCTGCTGGACGAGGCAGGCGACCGCCGGGATCGGCTGGTCCGGGGTCACCGTGGCGATGAGCACGGCGTCGAGGTCCTTCGCCGCGACACCCGCGCTCTCGAGGGCCGCGAGACCGGCCGTGACGCAGAAATCGGAGAGGGCCTCTCCGTCGGCCGCCACGTGCCGCTCGCGGACCCCCGTCCGCGTCGTGATCCACTCGTCCGAGGTGTCGACGAGCTTCTCGAGATCGGCGTTCGTCAGGACCTTCTCGGGTACGGCCCTGCCTGTGCCGGCGATCGCGGCGTGGAACATCTTTCCTCTCCTTCCAGTCAGCGGACGGTCAGGGGTGCCAGCTCGCGGGCTTTCGCTCGGATTTTCTCCGGGATTCTGCGCCTGGCGTAGTCGTGGAGCGCCTTGATTCCGTTCCGTACGGCCCGGGCGTTCGAGCTGCCGTGACCGATGACGACGGCTCCCTTCACCCCGAGGAGCGGAGCCCCGCCGTACTCGGTGTAGTCGAGGCGCTTCTTGAACGAGCGGAAGGCGTCTCTCGAGAGGAGGAACCCCATGGAAGCCTGGAGGCTCCGTGTGATCTCCTGTTTGAGCGCCGCCTCGACGAGACCCTGTCTCTTATACACATCT
>DIAY01000233.1:0-3665 GCA_002414905.1 Holophagales bacterium UBA5066
CTCGGCATCATGCTCGTCATCGCAGCCGTCGGGATGCCGTTCGTCCTGGCCTACTCCGGGATCATCTACTGGACCTTCCGCGGCAAGGTGAAGCTCGGAGAGCATAGCTACTGAAGGGGAGCCGATCCGGCGGGCCCGCGGTCCGGTGATCCTGTTGCGGGGAATCCACGCCGCCGGCAAATCGTTCGGGCCGGCCTTCTTCCGGGCGGCTACGGCTTGTATCTGGTCATCCCCGATCCGGTCCTGTCGTACACGTTGAAGTGCTCATCCGCCATGATCCGGGCAACGCCGTTTTCCGGCATCTTCTCGAAGTCGAGGCCCCCCGTTCCGGCGCCTTGCGGCGGGCTCACATCGGCCGCAGGCGAAGGGTCACGCGCTCGGCCCCCTTGCCGAAGAGGTGGTAGCCGGACCCGCCCTGAGCGAGCGTCTCCAACACCTCGTCCGGTGCGAGGACGCGCGTGCCGCCCACGACCGTTACGGCGCGCCGCCGGTACGGATCCGCGACCAGCGTCGTGGTCGGACCGATCACGGCCGCTTCGGCGCCGGGTCGCAGCAGGCCGAGCAAGCCGTCGAGTGAGCCATTGACCAGCGTCGTGCCGGTGACGATGAGGACGTCCACCTGCGGGATGATCTCGGGCGCGCGTTCGGCCGGCACATAAAAGGGCATCTCGTCCTGCCGGAGCGTCGCCGGATCCAGCTCGAGGATGCTGAATGGCTCTCCGCGGCCACGGAGCTTGCGCAGGTAGGGCGGAAACGCGCCGACGAGAGCCACGCGCTTTCCCGGCAGGAGCGGGAGGGCGTCGAAGGCGTCGCCGTCGCGCACCTCGGATCCGGCCGGCGGCCCGTCGCGCCGCCACAGCGTCTCGGCCAGCGCATTGAGCGTTGCGATCGAGACGGCCCGAGTCAGCTCCTTCGGTCCGACGAGGCCGTCCAGAACCTTCAGGACCGGGGTGCCTGCCATCCTGCCGGGAGCCGCCATCGTCGCAGCGGAGCTCGGACAGCAGACGGCCTCGGGCATGCCTTTGATGGGCGTGGCGCAGAGTCCGCCGACGCCGTTGGAAAGCTTGACGCCGGTGAAGAACAGACCGAGCACGACCCGCTCGATGACGAGGTTCCGGACGTCCGGGCCGAGTCCGTCGACGATCGTCGCGTGCAGCTCGGCGAGGAGGGTGGCGGGTTGCGGAGGCGTTTCGGACGACGTTCCTGCGGCGGCTGCGAGCCATCCTTCGAGCGCGTCGAGGCTCGGCGGCAACTCCGTTCCGGCCCCCTCGGTGAAGCGACGCCACGCCGGCAGGTTGTCGTCAGCGACGACCATGATCAGCGGCACGCCCTCCGCCATAAGGGCCAGCATCTCCGCCGCGAGCCCGCCGCCTTTCGTCTCCAGCTCGCCGAACCGGTTCACGAAGACGAGGTCCGGCTTCGTGCCGAGGGCGCGTCGCAGCACCGCGCTGGCAGCCGACAGGGCGCTCGCGTCGACCGAGCAGGAGGTCGAGCCGGGTCCGAGATCCTGGAAGAGGGGATATCGAGTCCCCTCTTCCAGGTCCACGAGGACCGTTCCGGTCTTCCCGTTTCCCGTCTTCTCCTGGAGGAGCCCGGACACCTTCCGGCCCCGTTCTCTCAGGCTGGCGGCCAGCTGTGCCAGAAGCACATCCGCCGAACCCCGATCCGAATGGACGATCGCAGCTACGCGCAACGTCGGCACGGAATCAGGGTCGAGGTCATCCTGGGGGTCGTGTCGTGGCATCCATGAGCTCGCCGCATCGTCGCCGAGTCTACCCGGCCATCAAGCGGCACCCGCGTACGCTGGCCCAGCCGGCCCTCGCGGTCGCGCAGCGCGCGCCACCTGCAGATGCTGACTTCCCCGCAGGCGAACGGAGTCGTCGTGAAAGAAACGAGGTGCGCCTCGTCGTTGTGGCAGCGGGGGACGCCCCGTGATCCCTCGTCACGTCTCCCGGGGCGGTGCGATTCTCCCGGAGGGTCAGATCCGGTTCGGAAGCTCGGCCGGATGGCCGTGCCCGTGCCGGCCGTGATCGTGCTCGTCGTCGTGGCCGTGCCCGTGCCGGCCGCAGGCACCGCCCGGGCCGATCTCCTCGGCTTCGTTCTTCACGAAGGCGTCGAGGCAGCCGGCGACGGTCGCGGCCGTTGCGCGGTAGACGCGGATGCCCGCTCCCTGCAGCTTCATGAGCGCACCGGCCCCGATGCCGCCTACGACGATCGCGCCGACGTCGTGCCCGGCGAGGGCGTCGAGCGGGCGGCAGGCACCGTGCTCGTGGACCGCACGGGCGTTCGAGAGAGCGGTCGCCTGGCGCGTTTCGACGTCGACGAGCATGTAGATCGGGGCGGAGCCGAAGTGGCCGGAAACCGGGCTCTCGAGGCCCTGGTCGGCCGTGACGGGAACGCAGATTTTCATGGATTCTCCTTCTGGCGGGGCGGGGCGAACGACCGGGTGTGAGCCCGCCTGTCGCCGGGGAAACCGCCACCGGGAAGTTTCGGGCATATGACCATAATCGTCAAGTGGACGGGTTCCCGGCGGTCCGCCCGTGTCCGCGGCGTCAGCCCGCGGCGAGCCTGCGCCCCGTCTCCTCCAGCCCGTCGAGGACGCGCTCCAGGTCGGTCTCGGTCGTCCGCGGGTTCATCACCGTCACGCGCAGGACCCGCTTCCCGCCGAGGACGGTCGTCGTGATCCATCCTTGCCCCGAGCGGTTGAAGAGCTCGCGAAGCCGGAGGTTGAGCGCGTCGAGACGCTCACCGGTGATCGAGCGGTCCCCCACCCAGCGGAAGCAGAGGATGTTCGCCTCCGGTTCGTGGAGCGCCTCGAAAGCCGGGCGCCGCCCGATCGCCGCGAGGAGCGCCCGGGCCGTGGCGCAGAGGTGGTCGTAGAGCGCGCCGAGCCCGCCGGCCCCGTACCTCTGGAGCGCGACCCACACCTTCAGCGCGTCGAGCCTGCGCGAGCACTGGAAGCTGCGCTTCCCCTGGTCGGGGCTTCGTTCGCCTTCCCCTTCGTGGAAGAGGTACGGCGCGCGCTGGGCGAACGCGGCGTCGAGGTCGTGCTCGCTGCGCACGAGGACGACGCCGGCCGCCAGCGGCATGAGCATCATCTTGTGGGGGTCCCAAGCGACGGAGCGCGCCCGCTCGATGCCGCGGAGGCGTCCCCTGTGGGTGGCCGAGAAGAGGGCGGAAGCGCCGTGGGCGCCGTCGACGTGGAACCAGACGTCCCGCTCCTGGCAGAGGCGGCCGACGGTATCGAGGTCGTCGAAGGAGCCGGTCGCGGTGGATCCTGCCGTCGCGACGACGGCCATGACGTTCCGTCCGAGCTCCTCCTGGTGCCGAAAGGCGGCCTCGAGAGCGGCTGGGTCCATCCTCCAACCCGCCGACGGGATCGCGACCGCCGCGTCGGTGCCGAGGCCGAGGGCGCCGACGGCGCGGGCGACGGCGTAGTGGGCGTGCTCGCCGTGGAGGACGACGGGGGGCCGGGCGCCGACCCCTTCCTTCCACGCGTTCGGGAGCGACGCCGCGCGCGCGGCCAGGAGCGCGGTAAAGGTCGCCTCCGTCCCTCCGGACGTGAAGGTTCCGCCGGCCTCGGGGCCGAATCCCGCGAGGTCGCACATCCACCTCACGACGCGGTTCTCGACGACCGTCCCGACCGGCGACATCTCCAGGACCGC
>DIAY01000233.1:3831-4494 GCA_002414905.1 Holophagales bacterium UBA5066
TCTCCCGTGCGCGTGGCGGCGAAGTAGTCGACGGCGATCCGGGTCACGGCCTCGGCGGCCGGGGCGAGAGCATCCTCTTCGAGCTCGGACAGGACTGGCGGGCGCAGGACATCCATCGGAATGGAAGCTAGCACGTACACGGTGCCGAACCCGGACGCGGGCTGTTGCGAGTCGTGAGAGGCGGCCGGAGAATGACGGCTCGACCTCGGGAAGGAGAGCCTCATGCCGCGTCGCTCCACGGCGGTCCCGTTCGTCCCGGCTGTCGCCCTGACGCTCGCCGCCGTGCTCGTTCTCTGCGTCCCGGCCCAGGCGCGCGACGTCAGGGTCCGGCGCCCGCACGGGCTTCCGAACGTGCCGGGCTTTCTCACGCTCCAGTGCGACTTCCACACCCACACCGTTTTCTCCGACGGGCAGGTCTGGCCCGACACGCGCTCGGAGGAGGCGTGGCGCGAGGGGTACGACGCGATCGCGATCACCGACCACATCGAGTACAAGCCCCACAGGAAGGACCTCTCGACGAACCACGAGCGGCCGTGGGAGATCGCGGCGCCGCATGGGGAGAAGCTCGGGCTCATCGTCGTCCGCGGCTCCGAGATCACGCGGAAGATGCCTCCAGGGCACCTGAACGCCATCTTCCTGACGTCCGTCTGTCCGCTGGAGACG
>DIAY01000029.1:0-833 GCA_002414905.1 Holophagales bacterium UBA5066
ACGAGGCGGCGGCGGCTCTCGAGGCGACGCTCGCCGGACCCGAGCTCGTCTTCGAAGAGGACGCGCTCGTCGTGCTCGCCGGGGCCCCGTTTGCGGCGACCCTCGACGGTGAAGTGGTCCCGACGTGGAGCGCGACGCGCGTGCGATCGGGAGGACGTCTCGCCCTCGGGCGTGCGATCTCGGGTGCGCGCGGGTACCTCTGCGTTCAGGGCGGGATCGTCGTCCCGCGAGTCCTCGGCAGCCGGTCGACCGACGTCGCGACGAGTTTCGGAGGGTTCGAGGGGCGCGCCCTCGCGCCCGGCGACCGCCTGACGGTCGGGCCGCCGGGCGCTCCTCCCGTGGGCCGGCGCATCGACGCCGCGGCCGCCCGCTGGGCCGGGCCGCGCCACCTTCTTCGCGTCACGCCCGGTCCGCAGGAGGAGTGGTTCGCATCGGAGGCGATCGCCGCATTCTTTTCCCGCCCGTTCCGGGTCTCCGCGTCCTCGAGCCGGACCGGCGTGCGGCTCGAAGGCGAGCCGCTCGCGTCGCCCGCCCGGTTCCTCGTCACCGAGGGGGTCGTCGCGGGAGCGGTCCAGGTCCCGGCGGGAGGGCTGCCGATCGTCCTCCTCGTCGAGCACCCTTCGACGGGCGGATATCCGAAAATCGCGAACGTGATCTCCGCCGACCTCTCCGCTCTCGCCCAGCTCCGCCCCGGCGACGAGGTGCGCTTCGCGCCGGCCTCCTTCGACGAGGCGCGCCGCCTTCTCCTCGACCGCGAGGCGCGGCTCTCTTGGCCCGGGGTCTTTCGCCCGTGAGGATCGCCTGGCTCCAGGACGCCTCGCCCGAGGCCCGGC
>DIAY01000029.1:1028-1257 GCA_002414905.1 Holophagales bacterium UBA5066
CGCGTCCGCCCTCGGCGGGATCGGCGCGGGAATCCTCGCAGACCGGTTCGGTCGGGCCCGCATCCTCGTCCTCTCGATCCTCGCCTATGCCCTCTTCACCGGGGCGACGGCGACCTCGCGCACCGTCGGAGAGCTGGCGCTCTGGCGCGCCCTCGTCGGCCTCGGCCTGGGAGCGGAATGGTCGGCGGGGTCGGTCCTGGTCGCAGAGACCTGGCCCGCCGAGCACCGG
>DIAY01000029.1:1481-3375 GCA_002414905.1 Holophagales bacterium UBA5066
CGTGCCGGAGCCGGCGATCTGGAAGGAGCGCGGCGCCCGGGCGGCGGGCGGGCCGGGCCTGCGCGTCCTTCTGCGCCCGCCCCTGCGGGGCCGGGTCGTCGCCGCAACGGCGCTCTCGACGGTGCTGCTCTTCGCCTACTGGGGCCTCTTCACCTGGGTCCCGAGCTTTCTCGCCGCACCCGCCTCGGCCGGCGGCGCGGGGCTGGGCCTCGTCCGCTCGACGGGCTTCATCGTCGCGATGCAGGCGGGCGCGTTCCTCGGCTACACGACCTTCGGCGTCCTGGCCGACCGCTTCGGCCGGCGGCCGGTCTTCCTCGCGTTCGTCCTCGGCGCGGCGGTCGTCGTCCCCGCCTTCGGCCTTTTCGCGCGGTCGGAAGGGGCGATCCTCCTTCTCGCCCCGCTCGTCGGATACCTCGGGCACGGCTATTTCTCGGTCTTCGGCGCGCTCCTGGCCGAGCTCTTCCCCTCGGCGGTGCGGGGCGCCGCACAGGGCTTCTGCTACAACGCCGGCCGCGCGGTGAGCGCGCTGGCGCCGTTCACCATCGGGGCGCTCGCCGACCGGCACGGAATCGGGAGCGCCCTCGCCCTGACGGCGGCTTTCTACGTCGCCGGGGCCGTCCTGATGCGCTTCCTTCCGGAGACGAAAGGACAGGAGCTCGCATGAGGACGATCGACCTGAACGCCGACGTCGGCGAGATTCCGGAGCTCGCCCGGATCGAGGAAACCCTTCTCGACGTCGTCACGTCCGTCAACGTCGCCTGCGGCGGCCACGCGGGAGACGCGGCCTCCATGGAGCGGGTGATCCGTGCGGCGCTGGAACGCGGCGTCGCCGTCGGGGCGCACCCGTCGTACCCCGACCGTAAAGGATTCGGCCGGCGGACGATGAGGCTTTCGCTCGAGGAGGTCTCCTCCGCCGTTGCCGGTCAGGTGGCGGCCTTTCTCGAGGTCGCGCAGCGCTGCGGAACACGCCTCGCTCACGTCAAGCCGCACGGCGCCCTCTACAACGCGGCGGCGAAGGACGAGGCCCTCGCGCGGGCGATCGCCGAAGGCGTGGCGCGGGTGGCCCCGGGCGTCCTTCTCGTCGGCCTCGCCGGATCGGTCATGCTCCAGGGCTTCTCCGAAGAGGGGTTTCCTTTCGCGGGTGAGGCGTTCGCCGACCGGGGCTACGAGCCCGACGGATCCCTGACGCCGCGCGAGCGATCCGGCGCCCTGAAGGAATCGGCGGAGGAGGCAGCGGAGCAGGCGGTCTCGATCGCCGTCCGCGGTGAGGTCGTCGCGTCACACGGCGAGCCCGTCGCCGTCGACGCACGGACGATCTGCCTCCACTCCGACACGCCCGGGGCTGCCGCCTTCGGTCGAGCCGTCGCCGCGCGGCTCCGTGAGGCCGGAGTCGAGATCCGCGCTCTCTGAGCCGGGATCGAGACCAGGAGACCGGGAGACGGGAGAGAACGAGCTTCACCGTCACGTCTCTCTCGGAGGGGGCCGCGTGCGGGGCGGTACGTCTCACGGCCGCCGCTGCGCGCGCCCGACCCGCTTCCGAGTCCTCTGCGGCCGGGCGGGGGGCCCGCGTGAACTCCTCGCTTCGCTCGTCAAACACGCACGCGGGCCTGATCCCCGCCCGGTCCTCGCGAACTCGAGCGGGTCCCCGGGCGTGCTCGAGGTCGGCTCGCGAGACGCACCGCCCCTCCCGCGGCCGGCGAGCTTCAAAGACCGAAAGGGAGCAGCCTTCGGCGCCACGTGTCCGTAGAGTAGAAAACCGACACCTGACACCACGGCGGGGCAAGACCTTTTCCGGGGGTGCCCTCCGCTTTCAGACCGTCAGGAATCTGAGCGGGTGGGAGGGGTGTCCCGCGAGCGCCGTCCGAGCACCCGCGGGGCCCCGCACGGCTCCGCG
>DIAY01000029.1:3595-3960 GCA_002414905.1 Holophagales bacterium UBA5066
CCCCGGCGGCCCGCGCAGTGGAGCCGATGCGGGTCGCGGGAGCGGAGGAGGCGCCGTGGGACATCCCTCCCGCCCGCGACTCTCGTGGCACGGTGAGATGGCTTGGCACGGTTCTGGGTTCTCGATCTCTCCGGTGTCTCGGCCCTCTCGGCCCTCTCGGCCCTCTCGGCCCTCTCCGCCCTCCCCGGTCTCTCCGGTCTCTCCGGTCTCTGGTCTTCCTGGTCCCCTCTTCGTTCCGAGCCGAAAATGCCACGGCCCCGGAAGATCCGGGGCCGTGGAGCGCCACCCTGGGCGCAATGAGGGGAAGGGCTGTTACTTCGCGGGGGCGGCGGCCGGGGCTTCCGCCGGAGCGGCCGGCGGGGCCA
>DIAY01000029.1:4152-4906 GCA_002414905.1 Holophagales bacterium UBA5066
GTGAAGGCGGCGGACGCCTCGTCCCACGCCTTCGTGATGCCAGCGAGGCCTTCCTTGGCCTGCGTCAGCTTCGCGGCGTCCATTCCCTTCGGGAGCTTTTTCGCCTTGCCGAGCTCCTCGACCTTCGCCTGGATGGAGGCGACGACCTGGGGAAGCGACGCGCCGAGATCGTTCCACGCCTTCGTCAGCTCTTCCTTCTTCGCGGCGGCAGCGGTCACGAGGTCGTTGGCTTTGTTCGTGAGCTCGGTACCGGCCGCGAGGGCCTCCTTGTACTCGCCCTTGGCGAACTTGTCCTTGGCAGCAGCCAGGGCGTCCTGCGCGGCGGTGAGCTGCTCGGGGACGTACTTCTCGGCCTCGGGAGCGGCGGCGGTGATTGCCGCGTCACCAGCCTTGATCGCGGCGTCGGCGGGAGCCTTGTCGGTGTTGCAGGCGGTGAGTCCGCCCACGAGCAGCGCACAGGCGAGGAGAGACAGGGTCTTCTTCATGCAGATTCTCCTTCGAGCGTTCGTTTCCGCGAACCCGCTCGGACTGGAAAGCTTACTCCTCGGAGCGGTCAACGGGTCTCGGTCACTTTCCTGAGGCCGCGCGGGGCGTCGGGATCGAGCCCGCGTGCACGGGCCGCGTGGAAGGCGAGGAGCTGCCCGGGGACGACGGCGACGATGGGCGAAAGGAGCTCCGGGAGACGCGGGACCGGGAGCGCCCCGCGCCCCTGGGGGCCGATGAGGAGGACCGGGCTCCCGCGCCTTCGAAGCTC
>DIAY01000156.1 GCA_002414905.1 Holophagales bacterium UBA5066
CCGCTCGTCCTCTCCGAGATGCGCCGGCGGCACCCCGGCGCCGCTTTCACGTCCTGGGACGTCGACTCCGGGGAGCCTCCGCCCGAGGTCGTCGCCGGGTCTCCGTACGACGTGGTCCTGATGCTCGCGATCCTCGAGCACCTCCCTTCTCCCGCCCGCGCGCTTTCCCGCGCCGCGGCTCTCCTGGTTCGCGGAGGGCGCGTCCTGGCGACGACGCCCCATCCGTTCGGGCGGCTGCCTCTCGAGGCGGGGGCCCGCCTCGGCCTCCTCTCGCGCCACGCGGACGAGGAGCACGAAGCGCTTCTCGACCGCTCGGCGCTGGAACGCGCTGCGAAGTCCGCGGGGCTCGAGCTGACGACCTACGCGCGATTCCTGGCGGGATTGAACCAGCTCGTCGTCCTGACACGCGTATGAGGCGGAAGGTCCCGCGAGCCATCGAGGTGGCGGGTGCGCGGACGCACAACCTCAAGGGCGTCACCTGCCGTATTCCGATCGGAGCGATCACCGTGGTGACCGGGCCCTCGGGCTCGGGGAAGTCGTCGCTCGCGTTCGACACGCTCTACGCGGAGGGGCAGAGGCGCTTCGTCGAGTCGATGTCGACGTACGCCCGGCAGTTCCTCGAGCGCATGGAGCGACCCGACGTCGACCGGATCGACCACCTCCTGCCGGCGCTCGCGATCGAGCAGAAGGCCCCCGGGCGCTCGGCGCGTTCCACGGTCGGGACGGCGACCGAGATCCACGACGTTCTCCGGCTCCTCTTCGCCGCGGCGGGGACCGTCTTCTGCCCCGGGTGCCGCGTCGAGGTGCGTCGCGAGTCTCCGCGGGGTGTGATCGAAGCGCTCCTCTCCAGGCTCGGTGAGGGGGCACGGATCCTCGTCCTGGCGCCGTGTCCCGCCGTGGGGCTCGCCGAGAAGGCGCCGCTCTGGGTCCGCTCGGGCCTCTTCCGCGCGGTGGCTTCCGACGGGAGCGTCGTGTCGTTCGACGTGGACACGCCTCCTCCCGTCGGGGAGGACGCCGTCGTCCGGCTCGTCGTCGGCCGGCACGTCCTGCATCCGGGCGATCCCGAGCTTCCGGCTTCGATCGACGGCGCCTTCTCCATCGGAGAGGGGCAGATTCTCGTCCGCGAGGCCTCCACCGGACGTGAGCACCGCTTCCTGCGCGGTCTTGCGTGCAACTCCTGCGGCCGGCGCTTCGAGGAGCCGACACCGGCGCACTTCTCCTTCAACTCGCCGCGCGGTGCCTGTCCGACCTGCCAGGGCTTCGGACGGGTGGCCGGGCTCGACGCGACGAAGGTCGTGCCCGACCCCGGCCTCACTCTGCTCCAGCGCCCCTTCGCGCCGTTCAACACGCCGGCGTACGCCAGCGCCTACCCCGACCTCGCCCGCGCATGCCGGCGGCTCGGAATTCGCCGCGACGTGCCGTGGAACGAGCTGACGGCAAGAGAGCGCCGGCTCGTCTGGGACGGCGACGGCGACTGGTATGGAGTGAAGGGTCTCTTCTCGTATCTGGAGACGAAGCGCTACAAGGTGCACGTCCGCGTGATGATCGCGAGGTACCGTGGCTACGAGCGCTGCCCGGATTGCCTCGGGGAGCGGCTCACACCGGAGGCGCGTTCGGTCCGGGTCGGCGAGGCGACGCTTCCGGAGCTTTGCGCGTTGCCCCTCGTTGACCTCCTCGAAAGGCTCCGGGGGCTTCCCCTCGCAGCCTCGGAGAGGGCGCGCGGGGGCTCGCTCCTGACGGACCTGCAGAGGCGCGTCGGAACCCTCGTCGACGTCGGACTCTCCTACCTTTCACTGTCCCGGACCGTCCGAACCCTCTCCGGCGGCGAGGCTCAACGGGTCCAGCTCGGTGCGGCGCTCGGCAACGCGCTCACCGGAACGCTCTACGTCCTGGACGAGCCGACCGTCGGCCTCCACCCGCTGGACACCGCACGCCTCCTCGCGGTTCTCCGGCGTCTCGCCGACGCGGGGAACGCCGTCTGCGTGGTCGAGCACGATCTCGACGTCGTCCGCGCGGCGGACCACGTCATCGATCTCGGTCCCAGCGCGGGGGCGCACGGGGGCGAGCTCGTTTTCGAGGGGGCTGCAGGGGCGCTCGAGCGGGCCTCGACCGCGACGGGAGAAGCCCTCCGCAAGAGGATCGAGAGCGTGGCCGAACGGCCCGCACCGTATCCGAGGGGACTCCTGCGCATCGTCGGGGCCCGCGCGAACAACCTGGCGAACCTGACGGTCGAGATTCCCACCGGCGTCCTCGCGGCGGTTTGCGGTCCGTCGGGGTCGGGGAAGTCCTCACTCGTCGTCGACGTCCTCGCCTCGGGAGCTCTCCGGGCCCTGGGGCGGAAGGAGGCCGACGCGCTCGAGCGCGGCGCCCACGACCGGATCGAGGGGCTCTCGGCCTTCCATGACGTCGTCCTCGTCGACCAGTCGCCTCTCGGGCGCTCCACCCGGTCGAACCCGGCGACCTACACGAAGGCCTGGGACGAAGTGCGCGCCCTGTGGGCCAGGAGCCCGGCCGCGCGCGCCGCGGGGCTGACGAAGAGCAGTTTCAGCTTCAACGCCGCCGGCGGCCGTTGCGAGACGTGTGAAGGCTCGGGTGTCGTGACGATCGACATGCAGTTCCTCGCCGACGTCACCGTCGTTTGCGACGCTTGCGACGGGCGCCGATTCTCGCCCGACGTCCTGAACGTCAGGGTCCGGGGCCGGAACGTCCACGACCTGCTCGGGATGACGGTCGACGAGACGATCGAGCTCTTCGCCGACGTTCGAGGCCTGACCTCGCGCCTCGCGCCGCTCAGCGAGGCGGGTCTGGGCTACCTTCGCCTGGGGCAGTCGACCGCCACGCTTTCGGGGGGCGAGGCCCAGCGACTGAAGATCGCCTCGTTCCTGAGGCCGGGAACCGGCTCAAAGCCGACACTCTTCCTGTTCGACGAACCGACGACAGGGCTCCACCCCCGCGACGTCGACGTCCTTCTCGCGGTCTTCCGGCGGCTCCTTGCCGCCGGGCACTCCGTTCTTGCCGTCGAGCACAACCCCGCGTTCCTCCTCGCCTCCGACTGGCTCCTCGAGCTCGGGCCGGGCGGGGGGACGGGCGGGGGCAGGATCGTCTTCGCCGGGAGCATCGTGAGGCTCCTCTCCGAGGGGGAGTCGCCGACGGCGGGCGCGCTCAGGAACGGGTCAGCGGATGCGGGTCGCCTACAATCGGCGCCGCCGTGTCCGAAGGAGCCCATCGCTACGTCCTCGTCGTCGACGGCCGGGAGATCGAGCTCTCGGAAGGGGAAGTCACGCTCGGCCGCAGCCGCTCCGCGACGGTCCGCGTCGACCACGAGTCCGTCTCGAGGAGTCACGCGCTCCTCTCGTTCTCCAGGGGAACGGCGGTCCTGAAGGACCTGAACTCGTCGAACGGGACGTTTGTCGCGGGACGGCGGATACTGAACGAGACGATTCTCAGGAGCGGAGACCACCTCCAGGTGGGCGCGGCCGTCCTCGAATACCGTCTCCTCGAGCCGACCGGTCCGGTCGAAAGGACGGCGCTGATCATCCCGTCGTCGGCAGACGGGCTGCCGGAAAAGGCCGGTCTGGAAACCAATGGTTACCCCGCCCCGGCCAGCCCCGGGCTCGAGGTGCCGTCATCTCTGGAGATCTCCGCCGACGACCTTTTTCAGGGTGTCGACGACCCTGCCCACGGCACCTCCTCTCCCGTCGTGATCGCGTCCGCCGCGCTCGCGGCCGTTCACAGCTCCGGAGTCAGCGAGCGACCGCCTCTCGATCTTCTCCTCGGGGACGAGCTTCCACCCGTGGCGGCGCCCGAGAGAATCCCGTTGCCACCGCCATCGCCGCCATCGCCGCCATCGTCATCGCCACCGCCATCGCGCCGTCCGGCTGACGCCACCCTCTCGCAATTCCCGATTCGGAATGCCGGCCGCTCCCCGTCCGCGGACCGGCCGGCCCCGGTGATCCGGGTCCGCAAACCGGCCCTTTCAGCGCACCGCGAGGCGGCGGGGCGTGACGCCGCGGGCTTCTTCCCTCGCGTCCTGGCCACGCTCGTCGACTCGATCATCCTCCTCGCCCTGAACCTTCTCCTCCTGTCTCCCGTTTTCCTCGTCCTTCTCTTCCGGGAGGCGTTCCAGTCGGCCGATCTCCTGCGCGACTGGGCGTTCCTCGGCATCCTCGCGGGTTGCGGAGTGATGATCTTCGGAGCGGACCTCTGGTACGTCGTCGGGGGCTGGGCCCGGACGGGCAGGACACCCGGGAAGGCCCTCCTGCGGCTGGCAGTCGTGATATCGGGTTCGCCCGGGCCGGCTCCCGGCATCGGAATGAAGCGGGCCTTCGTCCGTTTCCTGGGCTGCAATCTCTCCGGGGCGCTTTTCGGAACAGGCTATCTCCTCGTCCTCTTCCGGAAGGATCGCCGCGCCCTGCACGACCTGCTCGCCGGGACGAGGGTCGTCCGGACACCCTGACCCGGTTTCACCTCGGTTCGAGGAGGGCGCGAAGGGTCGGTGAGATGAGCGTCGCCTCCGCGCGGGCGGCCCCACCCTTCTGCCGGAATGCCGCGAGACTGGCGCGCGCGGCCGTGAGGAGCGCCGGGTCCCGCCGGCCTTCGAGGACGTACCGCCCACCGAGCGCGGAGGCTTCGACGAGGTCGAGCTCCCGGGCCCCGGGGCTTCGGCGTCTCTCGGCCCGCGCCAGGGCCGCCGCCTGGTCGAATTCGCCGGCCGCGAGGGCGGCCAGCGCCCCCGCGAGTCGAGCGGGAGGAGGCGAGGGGACGAGTGTCGGTTCCGGCGCGCCCGGGATCGGCACTGGCGAGGGGGCCGCCTGCGGCGTCGTGGCGAGAGTCGGCACGGGCAGGCCGGGCCCGGCCGTGGGCGCGGCAGACACCGGTGTCGAAGGCGGGACGGGCACCGGGGTCGACTCGCGGGGCGGGGGCAGCCGGCGGGCCGCCTCGCGACGCTCCAGCTCCGCGATGCGCTGCGCCCGGTCTTCGGTCTCCCTGCGGTTCGGGAAGGTGCCGCCCGCGGCCGAGGAGCGCAGGTGCGACAGCGCCCGCGCCTCCTCGCCGGTCTCCATGAGCGCCACGCCGAGCCAGTAGTGCGGATCGTAGAAGTCCACGGCGTAGCGGCTCGTGCCGAAGCTCTCCTGAGGCCTCTCGTGGCCCGTGCGGAGCGCCTCTTCGAGCTTCGGGATCGCGTCCCGGTAGAGACCCTTCTCAGCCAGGCGTTTCCCGTCGAGGAAAGGCCGGGCGGCCTGGTCGGGGGGTAAAATGGGTTGTTGCGGTGCCGGCAGGCCCGCCCGTGGAAAGAGGGCTGCCAGGGCCACGGCGGCCGTCAGGGCGCACCGGAGAAGCCGGACGCGTGAGGTGGAACGGGTCAGCCGACACTTCATGGAGGCACGACGAGCCGAGTTTAGCGGCGCGGCGTGCAGAGGGGATAACGACGATGCTGGGAATGTTTTCTCTCACCCGGGGCGCTCTCGTCGTGGCTGGGGTGCTCCTCGCCTCAGGAGGGGCTCCGTCCGCGTTCGCCCAGAGCCCATGCCCGCCCGAGAGACCCGTCCTGTCCGGGCCTGCCGTCGTCAACCGGTTCGAGGGGTACTCGATTTCCTGGACGAACGTCCTGGGGACCCGTTCGACGGGGCCAGCCGACATCTTCGTCGTCGAACGCTCGGATGACCCGGCCTTCGCCAGAGACGTCGAGCGGTTCCAGACGAACCGGACGTCGACCGCCTACGGCCCTCCCCTGGGGGGGGGGCGGACTTTCCATCATCGGGTCGCCGTCCAGTCGTTCTGTGCCGGGCCGACCGCCCTTCGCGTCGAATCCCGGATCCTTCCCGTAAGAGTTTCCGCCGAGTGCGCCCCGCCGATCCAGGTGGAGCCCCCGGCTGTCAGCCCGGCGGCGCCCCCTGCTTACACCACCTACGTCGTGTCGTGGGACACGCTGATGGCCGGTCAGCCCGGTCCGGGAGGGGGAGCCCAGGGTCTGAGGTTCCGCCTTCGGCGCTCGACGGGCTGGGGGGAGGTCAAGGAGACGCTGATGGACACGGGGACGGCCGCATTCGCGGACGGGCCCGGCGAGTACTCCTACCAGCTCCGGACGGAGAACGTCTGCGGCGAGGTCAGCTCGTGGTCGAAGCCGGCTCGCGTCGTCGTCGGCACCTCGAAGACCTGGGCCCTCGTTCTCGTCTCTGCTCCGAAGCCGTTCTTCGTGCAGCCCGGGATCGACTCCGTTCCGTCGACGAGAATGACCGTCCGGAACGCGGGCAGTGAGGCGCTCGACGTCACGGCCTCGAGTCCGAGCGGGGCGCTCGTGGCGTCTCCGGGAGCGTTCCGGATCGAGGGGGGCGATAGCGTATCGGTGAGTGTCACAGTGGCGCGGGCGATCGACACCTCCGCTCCGTTCCACGAGGAGCTCACCCTCCGGTCGAAGGACGTCGTCCTGCGCGTGCCGGTCGACGTCGGTGCCGCCTCAGAGGCGGCGGCCACGCCGGCCGGCTGGGACGACGAGGGAGCCGACGTCGACGCCGCGGGAAACGGCCTGCAGCGGACCCTCCTGAACCCGGGCGCACTCCCCGCGTCGATCGTCACGTCGATCTCTGCGGAGTGGCTCACGGTGCGAGGGGTCGACGGCAAGGCGTGGGACCGGCCGCTCGCTCCCGGCGAGAGGCGGCCCGTCTGGATCAGCATCGACCGGAGCAAGCGCCGGGCGGCGATCGGGACCGAGGTGGCGACGGTCACCGTCGTGACGGCAGGCCACGTCGGCAGCCCGAAGAGTCTGAGCGTGGCCGACGACGGGCCGTTCCTCGGCGGGAGCGGAGGCACCTCCGCCGGCGGCGAAAGCCTGCCGCCTCTCTACCTCATGAAGAGCCGGCTCCTTTTCCCGTCGCTGCCGAACGCTGTCGATGCGCTCGGGGTGGGGCGGTATACCTCCGACGTCTGGCTGTCGAACGTCGACGCCCTTTCCCCAATTTCGGTCGTCCTGACGCTGACACCCTCGGGTCAGGGCAACACGTCAGTCGGCGTCCAGCAGTTCGTGTTCGCGCTCGGGGCGGGCGAGACCCGGCGGTTCCGCAACATCATCGGGACGATTTTCGGGTTTGAGGGAGGCTGCTCTCTCGACATCAGCTCACCGGCGGCGACCCTCTCGGCGACCGCGATGGTGAACAACAAGCCTCTCGCCCCGCTCGTCGCGGGAAAGACGGCCGCGCTGGGAACTGCGGTCGAGGGGGCTCTCCTCTCCAACGCCGAGTTCGGCTTCGAGATGAGGCCCGTGGCGGCGGGTGAGGGGGTGAGCGCCTATGACCGTTCGTTCATCGTCTCGGGCCTCTGGCACGATGCCTCGCGGCGAACGAATCTGATCCTCAGGGAGACGACGGGAAACGCGACGCAGGTGGTGATTCGGCTGGTTGACAACGAGGGGCATCCGGTCCTGAAGAACGGCCAGGAGATCCGGCTCGACGTGACCGTCCCTGCGCTCGGATCGATCCAGATCAACGACGCGGATCTCTTCCCGGAGGAGCCTCTCACGGGGGGGAGCGTCTGGGCTCAGCTGGAGTTCCAGCGAGGCGTGACCGACCCGTTCGGCAGGGAACGAGGCGCGGTCGTCCCGTTTGCGACGGTGATTGACTCCGGGACCCAGGACGCATCTCTCAGGGTCGGTGTCTCGACCAGTGCCCTCTCGCCGGTCACGCCGGCGTCGGCCTCTTCTTCCTCTTCCTCGGTCGAGGCTCTCGCTTCGGGCCTCCCCTTCGACGGGGGACCGGAGCTCCTGGTCCTTCCTGTCGCCCACGTGGCGGGAGCGGCCCTCTCGAACGGAGTCTCCCCTCACTGGAGGACCCGGGTCACGCTCTCGAACGTGGGTGCGACGGAACAGCGGAACGTGCGGCTCAGGTTCAGGGACAAGAGCGGAAGGCTCCCCGATGGGACGCTCGAGCAGACGGCGGTCGTCGTTCCCCCGGGCTGGGGCATCACGTTTGACGACATCCTGGGGGACCTTTTCGGCATTCCTGCGGACGCCGGCGTCTGGGGGACGATCGAGGCCGACAACGTGAAGCGGGCGGACGGGACGTGGCTCTTCACGTGGGCCGACGTCGACGTCCAGACCGAGACCTACACGAAGGACACCGCCGAGGTCCCGGCCCGCGGAGAGTTCCGGACGGGGATGGAGGCGTACTCGTACCGGCACGGCTACTCCTCGTTCCAGTCGAACCTCGGCACGGCGCTCATCGAGGGGGCCGAGACCTCCCCGCGCTACCGCACGAACCTGATTCTCCAGGAGGTGGGTGGTGCCCCGTGCAGCGTGGCCGTGGGTGTCTACCAGCCGGGTTCGCTCGTCCCGCTGGCAATCCAGTTCGTTTCGCTGAAAGCCGGCGACTACATCTCGAGAGAGCTCTTCCGCGATCTGATGAAGCTCGATCTGGAGGAGATCGTCGACGCTCGCGTCGTCGTGAGGCAGATGGACGGCGACGGCGTTTTCATGGCGTTCGTCTCGAAGATCAACCTCGTGACGGGTGATCCGGCGAACGTTTTCCTTCGCCCGGCCTCGGCGGGAACGGGCCGATGACGCAGTCGATACGGGCCGCTGACGCGGCGAGGGCGGTCCGCTGACGCGGGGCGGGCGGACACGGGGTAACCTCGGCCGGGGTATCCACCCCCCGGAGGAGACCTGAGCCCGCCCGCCGTCGAAAAGATCGCGCACTACAGGATCGTCCGCCGCGTCGGCCGCGGCGGAATGGGGATCGTCTATCGCGCGGTGGACGAGCGGGACGGCAAGACCGTCGCGCTGAAGGTGATCCGCGAGGTCGAGGTCGCGGGAGACGAGTCGGCGCCCCACGTGGCGGAAGCGCGCGTCCGCTTCACGCGTGAGGCCGAGATCCTCCAGGGGCTCCTGCACGCGAACATCGTCACCTTCTACGAGATCGGCGAGGAAGACGGGACGCCTTTCCTCGCGATGGAGTACCTCGAGGGCAAGCCGATCGGTGCGTATGCCGGTCGCCCTTTTCCCGAGACGCTTCCGCTGCTGATCCAGGCTGCGAACGGGATGGAGTACCTCGCCTCCCGGGGGATCGTCCATCGCGACCTCTCGCCCGACAACGTCTTCGTCGTCGAGAGCGGCGGGGAGAAGACGGTCAAGCTCCTCGACTTCGGAATCGCCAAGCTCTTCGAGTCGGCCGGGTCGGAATCGCTGACCGCGACCGGCCTCTTCCTCGGAAAGGTCGCGTACGGCTCGCCGGAGCAGCTCGGCTCCCTGGGTCAGGGGGCGCCACTCGACTGGCGCAGCGACGTCTACAGCCTCGGCATCATCCTCTACCAGGTGCTCGCGGGACGCCGCCCGTTCGAGGGGCGCGCTCCCGTGGAGTACATCGCCGCTCACCTGAACCTCCTGCCGCCGCCCGTCGCCGCGCCACCCGGATCCCCGGTCCTTCCGATGGCTCTCGTCCGGCTCGTCGGGCAGATGCTCGAGAAAAGGCGCGAGGACCGGCCGCAGTCCTACCGTGACATCACGGAGCGGCTCGTCTCCGTCCTGCGTTCGACCGGGGCGACCGGCGAATACCCTTCTCCCGGGGGGGAGGCGGGCGAGACGGAGAGCACCGCGCAGGCCCCGTCGTTTCGGGGGCCGACCTCGCCGACGCAGCTCGTCGCCGGCCGTAGCCGCCCGGTCTCGTCGCCCGCGCGCAGGACGGCCGGAGTCGTGCTCGCGGCCGCGGCCTTTCTCGGACTCCTCTTCTGGGGAGCGCTCACGCGCAGGGTGGAGACGGTCACGGCCCCACCGGGAAACCCCTCGAAGCCGCCACCCGCAATTCCCGCGACGGCGGAGCTTCGGATCACGTCAGTCCCGTGGGCGGCGGTCGTCTCCGTCGTCGACGTGAAGAGCGGGACCGCCGTCCTTCTTCCGTCGCCGTCCGAGACGCCTCTCGTCCTCCCGGTTGCGCCGGGCCGCTACCGCGTCACCCTCGCCGAGCCGCCACCGGGCTCGGCGCGCGCCGAACGCGAGGTCGACGCTGCCGCGGGCAAGCCCGCCCTCGTCGCTCTCACCCTCCGTCCGATCGAAGAGCTCGTGGAGACCCTCCGATGAAAGCGTTCGCCCTCGTCCTCCTTCTCGTCTCCGCGGCGCCCGTCTCCGCCCAGATCGAATCGGCGCTCCTTTCCAAGATCACGTTCAACCTGACAAATCCGGGCGGGAAATCGCTGGCCATGGGAGGCGCCTTCACCGCGATCGCCGACGACGCCACCGCGGCCATTGCCAATCCGGCCGGCCTCGGCCTCCTCTCGTCGGTCGAAGCGGGTGTCTCGGGAAAGAGGAGCGACGACGTCGTCGGCCTCGTCACTGCGCGCTCGACGGCTTCGGGGAGCCTCACAGCCCCGTATCCGCCGGTGCGGGGCGTGAACTCCGACATCCCGGCACGGGCTTCGGGAGTGGAGTTCGCCGGGGTTGTCCTCCCCTTGTCCCGGCGTGTCGTCGCCGCCGTGAGCTATGCCGAGAACCTGCGTTTCGAAGGTGATCCGGGGCCGGATGGCTACACCTACATCGAGCTTCGCGACAACAGGTCGTCGGGGACGGGCGCGACGCGGAACGACTATCTCTTCGAGTACCGCGAGCACGGAGCCGTCTCGCTGCGCAACCGGCTTCTCGGACTCTCCTTCGCCTATCGAGCGACCGAAAGGCTGCGGATCGGTGCGGGAGTGACGCTGAACCGGATGGAGCTCGACCTCCTGGGCGACTCGGGGGGGCCTCACAGGATCTTCCATCAGACCTTCACGACGCCGACCGAGATCGTGACGAAGACGACGACCATGGCGATCCGGGACCTCGACCAGAACACGTTCGGCTTCATCGTCGGCGTCCACGCCGACCTTCTCGCCGGCGGCAAGCTGACCGCCGGGGCCGTGTACCGGCAGACGGGGAAGGCGACGGGGATACTCGAGCTCGGAGGCGACGTCCCGCCGGCTCTGTACGGCCAGGAAAACCGGTCGTTCAGGGCCCGCGTGCCGCGGGACGCCGCGGTGGGCCTTGCCGTGCGCCCGTTCTCCGGGCTCACGGTCGCCGCCGAGGCCCAGTGGATCGCCTACGGAGATTTCATCGACCGGCCTCTGCCCGTCGCCTCCTACAGCGGTCTGGTAGGGCCTTTCCCCGGCTTTCCGGTGGGTATTCCCGACGGTCTCCTGGCCGAGCTCGCGCCGCCCGGCGACGTGATCGTGCCGCGGATCGGTGTCGAGTACGTCGCGACCACGGCGGACCTTCTCCTCGCCTTTCGCCTCGGATACCACCGCGAGCCAGCGCGCGGTGTCACGTCGAATCTCTCCGCCTACGATTCGGCGGGGAGGTATGACGTGGATGACCCGCCGCTCTCCGCCAGCGTCAGGACCGTCTACGACGGCGGGCGGCCCGACGACCGGTTCTCGGGCGGTCTCGGGGCCACGGTCTCCCGGCGGGTCTCCTTCGACCTCGCCTTCGACGTGGGTCGCACGTCGCAGGTGCTCTCGGCTTCGCTCTTCTACCGCTTCTGAGGCTGGCCGCGGTTTACAGAGGCGCGCCGCAGGACGGGCAGAAGACGTCTTCGTCCGCAGCCTCGTGCAGGCAGATCTCCGTCCCCGTCTGCAGGAAGCCGGCCACGGGCTCGAGGACGAGCCAGGCTGTTCCGGTGGCGTCGACGGTGGCCTCGACGCGGGTGCGGCGGCCGGATCGCTCCAGGACGAGCCCGCCGTTCTCGAACGGTCCGGTCGGGCGGGTCCGCGCGAGGAGCCAGGCGAACAGAGGCTCGAGAATCGGGAGTGGAAGCGGCCGGGATAACTGGGCGACCCCTCCAGAATAGGTGCGCAGGCGCGCTCCCTTTCCCTCCGGGCCGATCTCGACGGCCTGCGCTCCCTCGTCGATCGCGTCCACGAGCAGGGCGCGGGCGAGACGCGCAAACGGGTCGAGCTCGACGGCGGGATCGCGGCGAGGCCGGCCTGGAGCGGGCTCCGGCGCGGAGGCCACCGACGGGCCTGGCGGCGGAGCCGCCGGGGCCGGTGGCTCGGCGGGCTCTGCGGCGGGCGGCATCGGCGACTCCCAGGTCCTCAGGGTGTCCTCGAGGATCGGGTCCGCGGTGACGTGGAGGTGGATCGCGCAGCCGGTGGAGGCGATGAGGCCCGTCTCGAGGACCGGGTTGCCCGGGTCGACGACCGCCACGTGAAGCACGTTGCCTCGCCGGTCGAAAGGGAAGGCTCGGAGGCGCCGGCGCGCGTCGGCAGGGAGCGTTTCGACCGTCTCGCGCGGAGCGCCGGCGAGCCGCTCGCGAGAGACGCTCGGCAGGCCGGTGACGCGCGCCAGGGCGTCGAGAAGCGCCTCCTCCGTGACAGCACCCGTCGCGAGGAGAGCCCGATCGATCGTTCCGCCGTGAACACGTCGCCAGTCGGACGCCTTTCTCAGGCGCCTCAGTGTCAGGTCTCCGGATTCGGCGAGAACCTCTCCCAGCGCCGGCGGCACGTGCTCCTCCGTTAAAGGGGGAGTTTACGCGGCCAGGGCCCTCGGTTGGCCGGGCACCTCAGAGTCGGGAGCCGGCATCTCCCGCGGGGAAGTACTCCCTCCAACGACGGTCGACCCGGGCGACGGTCGCCGGGTCGGCCTCGACGACGCCCGGCATCCAGGGCTTCATCCGCGCGTCGAGGATGATCGGTGCCGACCGGGCGATCTGGTTCCTCACGATCTCCGTTCGGGCGGCGTGGACGTCGGCACCCGGCTCGAAGCGCGTGAAGACGTGCCAGAGGAACGAACGGGCGCTCTTCGCGGCCACCGCCGCGTCGTCGACGAGCGCGACGAGAGGCCAGGCCGCGACCGACGGGTCGCAGGCGAGGCGGGCGGCGAAGTCGCGATCTTCCTGCCAGGACGGCCCGGAGACGCAGAGCGCGCCGCCACAGAAGACGGCGGCCTCACGTGCGCCCGCGGGGAGCGACCCCGCGAACTCGCGGGGCAGGTCGCGGATCGGGGCGCCGAGGCCGGCGAGGACTCCCTTCGACCCTTCGTTCACTTTCGGCCCGGTGTAGTCGAGCGTGTCCATCGCGACGTTCGAGACGACGAAGAGGTCGGTCTCGAACCGGCAACGCGCGAGGACCGTCTCCAGGAGCGTGCGGAAGTCCTTCAGGTCGACGCGCGCGTCGGTCAGGAGGAGGAACTTCGTCAGGGCGAGCTGCCCCTCGCCGAGGATCCGGAAGGCGGTCGAGATCGCCTCACGCCCGTAGCGGTCCTTCACGACCGCCGCGGCCAGAGAGTGGAAGCCGGTGTCGCCGTAGCTCCAGAGGTCGACGACGCTCGGCATGACGACGGGGAAGAGCGGCGAGAGGAGCTCCTGCAGGTAGTCGCCGATGTAGAAGTCTTCCTGCGCGGGCTTGCCGACGACGGTCGCCGGGAAGATGGCGTCACGGCGCCGGAAGACCCGGTCTACCTCGAAGACGGGATAGTCGTGCTTCAGCGAGTAGTAGCCGTAGTGGTCGCCGAACGGCCCTTCCGGCCGGCGGACCCGCGGAGGAACCTTTCCGGTGATCGCGAACTCGGCGCCGGCGACGAGGCGGTGCGGGTGGCCCGGCACGCGCGTCACCGGGAGCTTCCCGCCGAGCAGGAGCGAGGCGAGGAGCATCTCGGGGAGCCCCTCGGGGAGCGGGGCGATCGCGGCGAGGACGAGCGCCGGCGGGCCGCCGAGAAAGATCGTGACGGGCAGCGCCTCTCCCCTCGACTCGGCAACGTGGTAGTGAAAGCCGCCTCCCTTGCCGATCTGCCAGTGGATGCCGGTCGTTCGCGGTTCGTGGATCTGGATGCGATACATCCCGAGGTTGTGCTCGCCCTTCTCGGGGTGCTCGGTGTAGACGAGCGGCAGCGTCAGGAACGGCCCGCCATCCTCGGGCCACTGCGTGAGCGCCGGCAGGTGCGTCAGGTCAGGCTCGTTCTCGACGACCTCGGTCACCGGGGCGCGGGAGACGTTCTTCATCCCGACTCTCAGTGCCTCGCGGAAGAGCGCGCGAAAGCTCCAGAGTTTTCCGGCTGTCGGCGGGAGGAGCTCGTGCGTCGCGCGGACGGCCGTCTTTACGAATTCCAGCGGCCGGCGTCCGAACGCCAGCTCGATCCGCTTTGCCGTGCCGAAAAGGTTCGTGACGACGGGGAACGATGAGCCCTTCGGCCTCTTGAAGAGGAGCGCCGGCCCTCCCTGCTCGATGACGCGCCGGTGGATCTCGGGGATCTCGAGCTTCGGGTCGGTCTCGACCTCGATCTCGAGGAGCTCTCCCTCGGCTCGGAGGGCAGCGAGGAATTCGCGCAGGTCGTGCATCGTGCCGGGGAGGTTACGACG
>DIAY01000007.1:0-10699 GCA_002414905.1 Holophagales bacterium UBA5066
GTGCGGCCCTCCGTCGGCCTCTGGACACGGCGGAGGCTCCGCCCCGCCAGGTCGCTACCTCGGAAGATCGGAAGCTGGCCCAGGATTGGAGGCGCCCAGGGACACCACTCCTCGACCATCGACGACCGAGAACTGGAATGCGAAGTCCAGGAATGTCGGCACGTAGCGGGTTGCGATCAGGGACCGCGACCCAGCTGGGTTGGAGTCCTGCCCGTTGGGCGCGACGGTGTCGACGCGCGCCGGCGAGAAAGCCCAGCGGCGGACGACGGACTCCACCGCCTCGCGAAACTCGCCCGAGTGGGGCCCGTCCGAGGAAGCGAGGAGCGGGCTGTCGCTCACTGCGATCACGAATCCCCCCTTGTCGAGGTGGAGTCGCACGGCGACGAACGCAAGACCGCCACCCGCGCTAAGGACGCTGTCCGGGTAGGAGGGGAGAGGCATGTAGCGTGGTGAGGCCGGAGCGAATTCCTCGGTTTCGGCCACCCTGATGTCCACTGCAGCGGGGTCGGCGAGGAAACGAACCGCGACGTCGCCCTGCATCGAGGGATCGACGCCGATTTCTGGAGCCAAAGCCGAAGTGTCGGCTATACCGGTCGCTACCGGAGTGCGCGCATGGCCACACGCCGTCGCGAGCGGCCACGCGCCGAAGCCGACGACGATTGCCACGCCTACAGTGGCGAAGGTCCGTTTCACTGGTCCTCGTCGAGCATCTATCGCGCTCCTACGCAACCGGGTCCATCACGACGCGCCCATCGAACATATCGATCACGCGGCCCGCCCGATTCGAATACCGAGGATCGTGCGTCACCATGCAGATTGTCGCCCCCCCCTCGTGCAGTCGATCGAGGATCTCCATGACCGCCTCGGCGTTCGCAGAGTCGAGGTTTCCGGTCGGCTCGTCGGCAAGCAGGATGGTCGGCTCCCCCACGATCGCCCGCGCGACCGCGACGCGCTGCTGCTGGCCTCCGGAAAGCTGTCCCGGGAAGTGCCGCGACCGGTGAGACATGCTCACTTTCTCGAGGGCCGCGTCGACGCTCTCCCGTCTCCTCGCTGCAGAAACTCCCCGGTAGAACAGCGGCAGCTCGACGTTCTGGAAGACCGTCAAGTCGCCGATCAGGTTGAAATCCTGGAAGACGTAGCCGATCGCCCGATTGCGCAGAGCGGCGCGGCCCTTCTGCCCGAGGGTGTTGGTGCTCTCGCCGCAGATCACGACCTCCCCTGAGGTTGGCGCGTCCAGCAAACCCATAACCGAGAGGAGCGTCGACTTTCCGCAGCCCGACGGACCGCCGATCGCCACGTACTCTCCTTCACGGATCGACACGCTCACGTGCGAAAGCGCACGCGTTTCGACGTCGTCCGCCAGAAACACCTTGCCGACGTCCGTCAGCCGGATAACGTCGCTCCCGGTCGCCTGAAGCTCCATCGAGGTCTCCATTCTCCGCTTCTCCGCGGCAGCCGGTGCCTCGGCCTCCGGCGTCCGCGAGCGGGCGCGCCCCCCTGGCATCACACAATCATCGAATTGCAATTCGCCGATACGACTCCCATCGCGACATGTCCGAGAGGATCACCTCATTACCGACGAGAAGCCCGTCCAGGATCTCGACGGCGCTCACCGAGGTCCGTCCGAGTCGGACACGCACCTGCTCGGCGTGGCCGCCCGAGGGCTCGATCCGGAAGAGCGCGATCGTCGAGTGCGCCTGACTGCGCGTTGGACGCCCCAGATGGAGCACGTCGGCGAGATGCTCGATCTGAATCGCACCGTCCACGCGAAGGTCCGGTCGCGCGCCGCGTGGCAGGACTCCCCGAAGGGCGACGTCAACTCTCACCGTGCCGTCCTTCACGACGGGGTCGACGCGTGAGACAGTGCCTTCCACCAGGGCCGTCCCGGTGTCGACGCTCACCACGAGCCCGGGCACGATATCTTGAGCCTCCGTTGCTGCCACGCGAAGCCGTGCCATCAGCCGGCCCGGATCCGCGACGAGCGCCAGCGGGACACCCGGAGTCACCTGCTGACCCGGCTCCACCGAGACAGCTTGGAGCACGCCGGCTACCTTTGCTCGAACCGTCAATCCCGCGACCTGGTTCTTCCGAAGTTCCGCGAGCGCCCGATGCTGCCGGACCTCCGCCTCCTTCGCCAATCGCTGGGCCGCGCCCACCCGCTTCATGACGACGAGCCGCTCACGTTCGATCTTCGATCTCGCCAGCACCGATGCTCTCCGAGCGTCCGCGATCTCCCGGTCGATCGCCGAGGTCAGACCTTCCTGCGCGAGCCGGCCGGCCGCCTCGGCCTGGAGTGTCGATTCCGTCAGCTCCGCCTCGAGGACGGCGCTCTCGGCCCGGAGCGTCATGCTCTGAGCCTCCAGGCGGGCCTCAAGTTCGACGAACTCCGCTTCCGCGATCCGCAGGCGCGTCCCCGCGTCGAGCGAGGCGAGCTCCACCTCAGGATTTGCGAGTATCAGGATTACCGATTCCGGCGCGACCGGAGCTCCCGGCTTCAGGAGGCTCTTGACCACTCTCCCGGAGGTCTCCGCTGTGATCCAGAGGATGCTCTCCGAAGTCAGGATGCCCGCGCCGTGTACTTCCCGATTCAGATCTCCCCGCTCGACCTTCCCGATCACGACGGTCGACCGCGGGACCACCGGTAGCGCCCGGCCGATCTTCAACCCTCCCAGGGTGGCCCCTGCCAGGCAGACGACGCCCACGGTCGCGAGGATCAGCCGGCGTCTCCTTTTCGCGAGCGCAAGGTCCGGTCTCGGGATGTCCATCGTGTTTCGAGCTGACTGTTCGGTCGTGGTCTCTTCCGGCTGCTGCATTCTCCTCGGCTCCACCCCGGCGTCGTTTTCGCGGGGCATGGGATATTCACCTTCGTCGCAATTCCGCTCCACGCGCCCCATGACGACGCAGCCTCTTCCGACCCTTTCCTACGCTCGCTCGCGCTCGGCGAGTCGGTGATAGGTCTCGCAGTCGCGGAGAAGCCGTTTGTGTCGACCACGGCCAACGATCCTCCCGGCATCCATCACCGGGATTTCGTCCGCCTCCTGTATTGCAAAAACCTGATGTGCAACCTCGAGCCGCGTGCAGCTCAGGCCTAGACTGTGCCGGGACCTGGCCGCGAATAACGGCCTTCATCACGGCCGCTCCCACAAGAGCGACCGCGATCTGGAGGAGCGCAAGCACCAGGACTGCGAGGCCGGGCCTCCAGTGGAAGGCTGCCATCGCGGCCAGGTATCCGAGCATCAAGAGGCCGTCCGCCGCGAGCGATCTGGGAACTGTGAAGACCTTCCGGACGTAGTGCCGCCAGTCGGCGACCCACGCGTTCCGGATGGCACACTCCCCTTTCGTTTCGAAAACGAGCGTAACGCCCGTGAAGAGCCGCTCCGCTTCCGCCATCCCGGCCGATCGACGGCCGGCCGACAGACCCACGATAGCGAGGCAGTCCTTCCGCGCCCGCACGAGCACGACGGAGTGATTGAACCCCCAGTGAAGCACCGCCGGGATTTGAGTCCAGTGAAGACCGACGAGTTCGGCTCGAACACCTTCCGCCTCGACACCGAACCGGCCCGAGACGATTACGATCGTCAGAACGTCGACTCCGTCTCGCTGGATACCCATCGCCTCCCGGACGGTCTTAAAGCCGACGTTCCGCCCGAGCGCCCCCAGGACCATAGTGAGACACGCGACCCCGCAGTCGCTCTCCGTGGTCTGGCGCACGACGGGCACACGTCGCGGTCGCCATCCCGATAGTCCGGGGACTCTTAGGACGCTCCTGGGCACCTCTGGTGACAGGGCAGCCAGAGCGCTCGCCCGGAACAGCCTCGACGCATCTCCGGGGGTTGCCTCCGGCGCCACGACCTGCCGAGACGCGACCGTAGGCTGTCTGCTCACTCCGACCACCCCATCCTACGCGTTCTGCCTGAGCACGCTCGCAGGGTTGACGGAGAGGACCTCCCGCGCTGCGAGTGCTGCGGCCGCGAGTGCCACGATCGCCAGGACCAGGCTGGAGAGCGTCACCATCGACGCGGTCTCGAAGGCACCGCAGTCGTAGGAGAGAGCGGACAGCCTCCCGATCAACGCGGGCGCGGCGATCACGCCCAGGAGAATCCCGGTTCCCGTCGCTCGCAGGATTCGCGACGACGCGAGCCACAGCAGGCTGAGCGGCGTCGCGCCCAGGGCCGCACGAATGCCCAGTTCCCTTCGCCGCTGTGCGACCGACTGCAAGACCACGCCGTAGACCCCGCCGGCCGCCAGGAGCGCAGCAGCCGCGCCGAATGACACCAGGATCATCGTCGACACCTTGCGGCTGCTGAGTGCCCTCTCGACGACGTCCTCCATCTCCGCCATTCCCGCCACCGGCAGGCGGTCGTCCGCCGCCCTGACGATCCGTCGGACTTCTCCCGCTACGGCGTATCCCTCCCCGACCGTCCTCAAAACGTACGTCATGGAACGACCGCTCGTCGTCGTCACCTCGGGCGGCGCTTGGAGGAACGGCAGGTATAGGGTCGGGCGCGGATCCGCCTCGAGCGAGCCGGACCGCACCGTGCCGATGACACCGACAACCTCCAGCGGCTCCTCGCCGCTCAAGTCGGTCCACACCCGCTTCCGAAGCCCGCCGCCGTCGTTCCAGAGCAGCCTCGCCAGCAATTCGTCCACGATCGCCACGGGCGCACTGCCTTCCCGGTCGCGGTCGTCGAAGAGCCGACCTTGCCGCAGCGGAATCCCGAGCGCCTCGACGTACCCCGCGCTCACGAACCGCAGGTTCGCCCGCAGGTTCGCTCCCTCGGTCGTGGGCGACGACCCGCCGACTCCCACAGACATGTCGCTGAAACCGAGCGGCAGAGCGTTCGTGATGCCGGCGCTCCTCACGCCGGCGACGGCTCGAAGTCGCCGGAGAAGCGTCTGGTGCAGTCCGACGACCTCCGTTCCGTCGCTTCGCTCCTTCGGGGCGATCGGCAGATCGAAGACCAGGGCGTGCGCCGCGTCGAAACCTGGATCCAGTCTGGTTACCCTCCAGAAGCTGCGCAGCATCACTGCGGTCCCGCCCAGCAGGGGCACCGCGAGCGCGATCTGAGCGACGACCAGCAGGCTTTGAAGCCTCGAGTGCGCCAGATCGGTCGACTGGTGGCCGCCTCTCATCAGGGTGCTCGTCCGGCTCTCGAGTACGCGCGCTCGGCCCAGGAGCGCCGCCGCGCAGGAACTCAGGACCGTCACGACGGCCATGTAGGCTAGTGCACGCCCGCTTAGGCCGATTTCTTGCGCGCGCGGCAATGTCGCCGGCACCAGCCTCCGGGCGATGCTCAGAAGGACGAGCGCCAACCCGAGGCCTACTCCGAGCCCGCCGACCGAAAGGACGAGGCCCTGGACCAGACGCTCCACCGTGAGCCGGGCGGGAGTCGCGCCGAGCGCGAGTCGAGTCGCGGCTTCGCGAGCCCCTCGAACCGCTTTTGCCAGGAAGAGGTTCCCCACGTTCACGCAGGCAAGGAGGAGGATGAGCCAGCCGGCGACGTACATCGAAACCGCCACCGCTCGGAGGTGAGCTACCATCCTTTCCTGAAGCCGTTGCACCCTGAGGCGTCCGTTCGGCTCTAACGCCGCCGCCCCGTTTGTGGACGCCGGCGACACGGACACGAGCCTCGCTTCAGCCTCTGCCGCTTCCGGCGTCGCGCCTTGCTTGAGCCGCCCGAAGACGCTCAGGTATGGTTCTTCCGAGAGGCCGGGGTCTTCGCTCCGGAGAGACCCTGCGAACCGAGGCACGCCTCCGAGACCCGGCGTCACCCACGCCTCCGCACCCTGAGGAAGCCGACACTCCGGTCCCATCACCCCGACGATCACGGAAGCCAGGCCGTCCAGTGCCACGCTCTCTCCGATGACGTCCCGCCGACCCTCGAACTGCCTCGTCCACACGGCGTGACTCAGGATCAGGGCGTTCCCGTCCTCCGCCGTCCCCCTCCCCTGAAGGAAAGTCCTGCCGAGTTCCGGACGCAACCCCAGGGTTTCGAAGAACTCCGCCGTGACGACTGCTCCGACGATACTCAGAGCCTCGCCTCGTCGCGAGCAGTTGTACCGCTGCATCGTGGCCGCTGAGAGGCTCGAGAAGGAGCGCGTCTGGCCCTTGAGGGCGAGGTAGGCGACCGGACTCACGTTCACCGACTCCGCGTCGAAAACCTCGACAACCTCCTTCGGCCTCGGCAACAGCAACGGGTTGAGCACGACGGTGTCCACAACGCTGAACATCACGGTGTTCACGGCGACTCCGAACGCGATCCCGCCCATCGCGCCGAGGCAGAGCAATGGGTTTTGCCGAACGAACGCGAGTGCCAACGTGGCATAAAACCCGAGGCGACTTGACGCTCGCGCTCCTACTCCAGCTTCCTGCCGAAGGCCGCTCTTCAGCATTCTCCGCTCACGCCTCCGCGACCAGTGTCGCGCGAACCTTCGGCCGTCGGGGCGCCGCCTTCTCTCCCGGTCCCGGACTTTCCCTTCTCCGCTGCCTCCGCCCTCGCCTGGCGTCTCGCCTCGCGGCGTACGACGTCTATCCACAGCGCCCGCTGATATGCACAGGCGCCAGGGCTCCGTCGCGCCCAGCTGTCCAGCCCGTTCAGCACACACCCTCCGCGGCAGATCCCGGCGACGTCGCAGCCGCGACACGAGTCCCGCAGGACCGCGAGACGCATATTCAAAGGTGCGTGAGCCGCGACGCCGAGCCGTTCGCTGTAGACGCCTCCGTTCACATCGGCCCAGGACAGGAATGCCTCCGGAAGGAACTGCCAGCACTGCGACAGCTGAAGCTTCGAAACTCCGAACAGGAGACCGTTCGCCGGGTCGCCCGAGACTCCGTTGCAGTTCAAGAGCAAGACGCCATCCGTCTTGGAGAGGAGCGTCTGCACGTTCTTGACGTACTCGTCGTAGACGAGGAGTTCCTTGCCTTCTCTCGCCGCAAAGAGCCGGGAGACGAAGCGGGCCTTCCGCGCTCCGTCCTCTCGCGTCGTGCCGGGCAGGTTCGGTGCCAGGCGGGCCGATCGGAATCCGAGTCGTGCCATACGGAACACACTCGCTGCCTGGAATGCCCGAGCGCCTTCGATCGTCCCCTCCTCCCCCCGGAACGAGACGCCGTCGACGGCGCACACGCCGGCGTAGGACTTGCGAAGGCCGACGGCTTCGAGTGCCGGGGTCACGTTGCGGCCCGTTCTTCGGAGTACTTGGAGAAGCCGTACGGGCGAGGACGGGAAAGGTTCCGGTCGGGGCGACAAACGTCGCGGCCGGCGGAGGCGGTCCTTGACATCCGACAAGTCTAGTACTAAATCCTTAGCATGACAGCACGCCGGCCGGCACGCCTCACCGAAACGGAGCTCGAGATCATGCACGTCGTCTGGGAGCTGGGAGAGGCGACGGTGCGCCAGGTCCACGACGTCCTCTCGGCCCGCCGCCAGGTCGCTTACACGACCGTCATGACGATGCTCGGCCTCCTCACCCGGAAGGGGCACCTGAAGCGGGAGGAGGCTGGCAGGGCGTTCGTCTATCGGCCGGCGCACCCGAAGGGACGCGTCGTCTCGAGAATGCTCGACGACTTCGTCTCGCGCGTCTTTCAGGGCTCGGCCCGGCCGCTCGTCCTCGCCCTCCTGAAAGAGAAGAAGCTCTCGAAGCGCGACCTCGACGAGATCGCGCGGCTCGCGGAGGAGGCCGAATGACGCCGCTCCTGGCATCCCTCGCCTCGTGGTGGCTGCAAGCCGGGCTCCTCCTCGGCGCGGGCCTCGTCCTGCCCGCCGTCGTCCGCCTCCGCGACCCGGGCGCGCGACTCCGGCTCGGCCAGCTCCTCCTCGCCGCGGCGCTCCTGCTTCCTCTCGTCCAGCCGGCGTCGCCGGCGAAGGGCGGGGGCGCTGTCGGGCCGCTGCCGACCTTCTCGCTCGCCGTCCTCGTCACCGGGCCCGAGAAGCCGGGCGCCGCCTCCGTCGAAACCGCCGTCCTCGTCCTCCTCGCGGCCGGAGCCGCAATCCGTCTCGCGTGGCTCGGTGTCGGCCTCGCCCGACTCCGCGCCCTCAGGCGCCGCTCCCGGCCGCTCTGTCCGGTACCGCCGTCCGTCGCCTCCGCTATCCGCCGGACCGGGGTGAAAGCCGAGGTCCTCGTCTCGGACGAGCTCGGGTCTCCAATCACGGTCGGCTGGCTCCGCCCCGCGGTCCTCCTCCCCGAGGCCTTCACGCTCCTCGATCCGGGCGAGCAGGAGGCCGTCGCCTGCCACGAGCTCCTCCACGTGAAGCGGCGCGACGGATGGACGCTCCTCCTCGAGGAAGGAGCGCGCGCGCTCCTCTGGGCGCAGCCTGCCGCCTGGGCACTCCTCTCCGGCATCTCCCTCTCGCGCGAGCAGGCCGTCGATAGGGCCGTCGTCGCCTCGACGGGCGACCGGCGTTCCTACCTCCGGGCACTCGCCGGCCTCGCCCGCCTGAGCCTCGCATCCCCCGCGACCGCTCTCCCCTTCCAGACCCGCTGCCACCTCGTTCGACGGGTGGCCCACCTCACGAAGGAGGTCCCGATGTCACGCAAGAGCCTGGTCCTCGCAACAGCCGCCGCGGCGGCTCTCCTCCTCCTCGTCGGCGCCGCGGGGGCGGCCGCCTTCCCGTTCGGGAGCCCCGGGGCCAGCCCGGCCTCACCCGCGACCTCGAGCCTCGCCGCGGCAGGACGCGTCAGCGGAGGCAGTGAAGGGACCGTGAAATCGGACGCCGGGGGCGAAGACGACGTCCTGAAGGTAGGCGGCGACGTGAAGGAGCCCGTGGAGGTCTCCCGTGTCGACCCGACCTATCCCGAAGAGGCACGAAAGAACCGGGTCCAGGGCCGCGTCCTCGTCGAGGCCGTCATCGACCAGAAGGGGAACGTCACGAAGGCCGAGGCCGTCGAGTCCCCCGATCCGATGCTGACCGAGGCTGCGCTCGAGGCGGTAAGGAAGTGGACCTATAAGCCAGCGACGAAGAAGGGAAAATCGGTGAAGGTTCGCCTCACCGTCACCGTCTCTTTCATGCTCGATTAGGCCTTCCCGCCGTCTTCGCCCCGCGCCCCGGCGTTACACACGCCGGGGCGTTTCGCTGTCCGACCTGGAGCCTCATTCGCCACCTCGCCAGCTTGACACTTCCGGGGGTCCGGCAATACAGTACCGATGTAGTCCTAATTGAGCCGTCGTCTCGATTAGGGCGGGGGCAGAGAGTCGAAACAGACATGATCCGGATGAACAAGCTCACCGACTACGGAGTCGTCCTGCTGACGACGTTCGCTCGAGAGCCGGCGAAGGGAATCAGCGCAAGAGAGCTCTCGGCTCGGACGGGAATCCCCCAACCGACGGTCGTCAAGCTCCTGAAGACACTCCTGAAGGCAGGCCTTCTCGTCTCGCAGCGAGGAACGAAGGGAGGCTATTCGCTCGCGCGGACTCCCGAGGAGGTCCCCGTCTCGACCGTCATCGAGGCGCTCGAGGGGCCGCTCGCTATCACCGAGTGCAGCGTGCCGGGGTCGTGCGAGCACGAGCGCCTGTGTCTGGCGAGGCCGAACTGGACCGCCGTCAACCAGGTCATCCAGGAGGCCCTCTCGAAGGTGACGCTCGCGGAGATGACACGCCCCGCGTCCCTCCTTCCCTCGATCGAAACGCCGCCAAGGAGCATCGCGCAATGAGCTCGAACGAAGTCCTCTCCGAGCTGACGAGCCAGGAGTACCAGCACGGGTTCGTCACCGACGTCGAGTCCGAGGTCTTCCGGCCCGGCCTCGACGAGGAGATCGTCGCCGCCATCTCGGCGAAGAAGAAGGAGCCGCAGTGGCTCCTCGACTGGCGGCTGAAGGCCTACCGCCACTGGCTCGGAATGATCGAGCCGAAGTGGGCGAAGGTCTCCTACCCGCCGATCGACTACCAGGCGATCCGGTATTTCGCGGCGCCGAAGTCGACGAAGGACGGCCCCCAGAGCCTCGACGACGTCGACCCCGAGCTCCTCCGGACCTACGAGAAGCTCGGTGTGCCGCTCCAGGAGCGAGCGATCCTCGCCGGGGTCGCCGTCGACGCCGTCTTCGACAGCGTGTCGGTGGCAACGACGTTCCGCGAGAGCCTCGCGAAGGTCGGAATCATTTTCTGCTCCTTCTCCGAGGCGGTACACGCGCACCCCGACCTCGTGAGGAAATACCTCGGGAGCGTCGTCCCCTACACCGACAACTTCTTCGCCACGCTCAATTCGGCGGTCTTCTCCGACGGCTCCTTCTGTTTCGTGCCGAAGGGGGTCCGCTGCCCGATGGAGCTCTCGACCTACTTCCGGATCAACCAGCCCGACACGGGGCAGTTCGAGCGCACTCTCATCGTCGCCGAGGAAGGAGCCTCGGTCTCCTACCTGGAGGGATGCACCGCCCCGAAGCGAGACAACAACCAGCTCCACGCCGCCGTCGTCGAGCTCGTGGCGCTCGACGACGCGAAGATCAAGTACTCCACCGTCCAGAACTGGTACCCCGGCGACAAGGACGGCAAAGGGGGCATCTACAACTTCGTCACCAAGCGCGGAAAGTGCGCCGGGAAAAGGTCGAAGATTTCCTGGACCCAGGTCGAGACCGGCTCGTCGATCACCTGGAAGTACCCGAGCTGCATCCTCCTCGGTGACGACTCCGTCGGCGAGTTCTACTCGGTCGCCCTCACGAACCACTACCAGCAGGCCGACACCGGCACGAAGATGATCCACATCGGCAA
>DIAY01000007.1:10946-20180 GCA_002414905.1 Holophagales bacterium UBA5066
CGCCGGCCACGGCCAGAACACCTATCGCGGTGGCGTTTCGATCGCGAAGTCGGCCATCGGCGCCCGCAACTACTCCCAGTGCGACTCGCTCCTCCTCGGAGACAAGTGCGGGGCGCACACCTTTCCGTACCTCGACGTGAAGACTTCCACCGCTCAGATCGAGCACGAGGCGTCGACGTCGAAGATCGGGGAGGATCAGCTCTTCTACTGCCGCCAGCGGGGCCTGACGAACGAGGATGCGATCTCCCTCATCGTCAACGGCTTCGCGAAGAAAGTTATCAAGGAGCTCCCGATGGAGTTCGCCGTCGAGGCGACGAAGCTCCTCGGCGTGAGCCTCGAGGGAAGCGTAGGTTGAACGTGACGACGACGATTCTGGAAATCCGCAACCTGAAAGTCCGTATCGCCGAGGACGGCACGGAGATCCTCAAGGGGCTCGACCTGACCGTCCGGGCGGGCGAGGTCCACGCCATCATGGGCCCCAACGGCTCCGGCAAGAGCACCCTGGCCCACGTCCTGGCCGGCCGGGACGGCTACGAGGTCACGGACGGTTCCGTCCTCTACAAGGGGAAGGACCTCCTGTCGATGGCTCCGGAGGAGCGCGCCCGCGAGGGGGTGTTCCTCTCCTTTCAGTACCCGGTCGAGATTCCGGGAGTGGCGAACACCTACTTCCTCCGGATGGCGCTGAACGCGGTGAGGAAGCACCGCGGCCTCCCGGAGATCGACGCGATGGACTTCCTCTCCCTCGTCGAGGAGAAGGCCGCGCTCGTCGAGATGGAGGACGGGCTCCTCTCGAGAAACGTGAACGAGGGCTTCTCCGGGGGCGAGAAGAAGCGGAACGAGGTCTTCCAGATGGCGGTCCTCGACCCGACGCTCGCACTCCTGGACGAAACCGACTCGGGCCTCGACATCGACGCCCTGCGTGTCATCGCCTCCGGCGTGAACTCGCTCCGCTCCCCGGAGCGGGCGATGGTCCTCATCACGCACTATCAGCGGCTTCTCGACTACATCGTCCCCGACGTCATCCACGTCCTCTCCGAAGGCCGGATCGTCCGCTCGGGCGACAAGTCGCTCGCGCTCCTCCTGGAAGAGAAGGGCTACGGCTGGCTGGAGGAGGACGCTTCCGTCGGGGCCGGGACGACGTCTTGAGCGCGTCGACCCCCGCCACGGCCCTGACGACGGCCCTCGCCGAAGGCCTCGACAGCGTCCTGGAGCGCGCCCGCGCTCTCGCCACCCGCGAGGCGGAGACGAGCCCGCTCTTCGTACAGGCCCTGCGCCGCGCCGGGACCGAGGCTCTCGCAAAGCTCGGCCTGCCCCGCCCCACCGATGAGGAGTGGCGCTACACCAACGTCGCGATGCTGGCGAGGCGACTCCCCGCTTTCGTCCCGGCAGGCGCCTCGTCCGGCGCCCTCCCGGCCATCTCATCCGTGGCCCGGGCCGCGATGGCGGCCCTCGGACCGCTCGGCGTCGGCGGCCGGAAGCACCACCAGCTCGTCTTCGTGAACGGCCGCCTCGACCCGGAGCTCTCGCGTCCCGACGGCCTTCCCCCCGGCGTCTGCTTCGATGCGCTCTCGCGCCTCCTCGCCGCCCCGCCCGCGCCCCTCGACAAGCGGCTCGGCCTGCTGCGAGGACACCTCACACACCCCTTCGTCGCGATGAACGCGGCCTTCCTCACCGACGGCGTCCTGGTCCACGTTCCGGACGGCGTCGTCCTCGCCGAGCCGCTCCTCGTCGTCCATATCGCCGACGGGAGCGCCGGGCCGGTCGCGTCCCACCCGCGCGTCGTCGTCTCCCTCGGGCAGAACGCGAAGGCACGGGTCGTCGAGGCGTACTGCGGCACAGGGGAGGCGTTCGTGAACCCGGCGACCGAGATCGTCCTCGGCGCACACGCCCACCTCGACCACACGAAGCTCCAGGAAGAGTCGCTCGAGACGTTCCACCTCGGAACGGCCGAGGCCCACCTCGGCCCCGGCGCCCAGCTCTTCAGCCACGTCCTCTCCGTCGGAGGCCGGCTCGCGAGAAACGAACTGACCGTCCGGCTCCACGGCGACGGAGCGGGCGTCACCCTCGACGGACTCTTCCTGGCGCGAGGCGAGCAGCAGGTCGACAACCACACCCTCGTCGACCATGCCCGGCCGCACTGCGGGAGCCAGCAGTATTACAAGGGAATCCTGGACGGAAGCGCGCGCGGCGCCTTCGACGGCAAGGTGATCGTCCGCCCCGCGGCGGCCTTCACCGACGCCCACCAGAAGAATCGCAACCTCCTCCTCTCCGACACGGCCCGCATCGACGCCAAGCCGCAGCTCGAGATCTACAACAACGACGTGAAGTGCACGCACGGCTCGGCCACAGGAAGGCTCAACGCCGACGCCCTCTTCTACCTCCGCTCGCGCGCCCTTTCCGAGGAGCAGGCGCGAAGCGTCCTGACGCTCGCCTTCGCAAGCGAGATCGTCGACCGCGTCACCCTCGAGCCGCTGAAAGCGCACCTCACCGAACGCGTCCTCGGCTGGCTTGCCGGGAGCGCCCCGGAGACCCGATGACGGCGACCCTCGCCCCGGCTACCGGTTTCGACGTCGCGGCCGTGAGGTGCGACTTTCCTCTCCTGGCGCGCTCCGCGAACGGCCACCCTCTCGTCTACCTCGACAGTGCGAACACGACGCAGAAGCCCGAGGCCGTGATCCGCGCCTCCGACCGCTTCTACCGCGAGCAGAACGCGAATATCCACCGCTCCACCTACCGCCTCTCCGAGGATGCGACGGCAGCTTACGAGGGCGCTCGCGAGACCGTGAGGCGGTTCGTGAACGCGCGTTCGACGCGCGAGATCATCTTCACGCGCGGGACGACCGAGTCGATCAACCTCCTTGCCACGAGCTTCGGACAGGCCTTCGTGAAAGCGGGCGACGAAATCCTCATCACCGGGATGGAGCACCACTCCAACATCGTCCCCTGGCAGCTCCTCTGCGAGCGGACCGGCGCTAAGCTGCGCATCATCCCGATCGACGATCGGGGCGACCTGATCCTCGACGACCTCGGCCGCCTCCTGACGGAGCGGACGAAGCTCCTCGGCGTCGTCCACGTCTCCAACGCCCTCGGCACGATCAACCCGGTCAAGGCGCTCGTGGACGAAGCCCACGCCAAGGGCGTGCCCGTCCTTCTCGACGGCGCGCAGTCGATCCCGCACCTCGGCGTCGACGTGACGGCCCTCGATTGCGACTTCCTCGCCTTCTCCGGACACAAGGTCTACGGACCGACAGGCATCGGTGTCCTCTACGGCAAGGAGTCGTGGCTCTCGAAGATGCCCCCGTACCAGGGGGGCGGCGACATGATCGCGTCCGTTTCGTTCGAGAAGACGACCTACGCCGACCTCCCGGCGAAGCTCGAGGCGGGGACGGGCAACCTCGCGGGCGCCGTCGCGCTCGGAGCCGCGCTCGACTACGTCTCGGCCCTCGGTTTGCCGCAGATCGCCGCACACGAGAAGGACCTCCTCGACTACGCCACCGCGCACCTCGCCGAGATCCCCGGGCTCCGCTTCATCGGGACGGCGAAGCACAAGGCGAGCGTCGCCTCGTTCGTTCTCGGCGACGTCCACCCCCACGACGTCGGGACGATCCTCGACCAGGAGGGGATCTGCGTCCGGACCGGACACCACTGCGCGCAGCCGGTCATGACCCGCTACGACGTCCCCGCGACGGTCCGCGCCTCCTTCGGCCTCTACAACACGCGCGAGGAGGTCGACGCGCTCGCGGCCGGCCTCCGGAAGGTCCTCGAGGTGTTCGGCGCATGACGGCCCTCACCGACCTCTACCAGGAGGTCATCCTCGACCACAACAAGACGCCCCGGAACTTCCGGGCGCTGGAAGGGGCGACCCACTCCGCCCTCGGGCACAACCCACTGTGTGGCGACCAGCTGACCCTCTACGTGATCGTCGACGGCGGCGTGATCCGCGAGATCGGCTTCCAGGGGAGAGGGTGCGCGATCTCGAAGGCGTCGGCGTCTCTCATGACCGAGGCCGTGAAGGGAAAGACCACAGAAGAGGCCGAGGCGCTCTTCACCCGCTTCCATGACCTCCTGACCGGCCCGCCCGACGAGAAGGCCGACGCGAAGAGCTTCGGAAAGCTCGCCGTCTTCTCCGGCGTCCGTGAATTTCCCATCCGCGTCAAGTGCGCGACGCTCGCCTGGCACACGCTCCACTCGGCGCTCGCCGGGGCCGGGACGTCGGCCTCCACGGAGTAACACCATGTCCCTTGCGCTGCCCGATCCCTTCCAGGCCTCCCCCGCTCTCGACCTCGAGAAGCAGGTCGTCGCCGTGCTGAAGAAGATCTACGACCCCGAGATCCCGGTGAACATCCACGACCTCGGCCTCATCTACTCGGTCAACGTTGCCGACGGCGGCTCGGTCCAGGTCACGATGACGCTCACCGCTCCCGCCTGCCCCGTGGCCGGAACCCTCCCCGGGGAGGTCGAGCGCGCAGTGATGTCGGTGGACGGCGTCTCCGATGCGAAGGTCGAGCTCGTCTGGGACCCGCCCTGGAACCCCGGGATGATGTCGAAGATGGCCCGGGTGATGCTGGGGATGTAACCGCGGCGCTTGCGCCGGGGAAAACTTCTTCGAGCGGGGCTTCGCTCGCGGTCGAGAACGACGACGTCACCAGGACCATCAAGTCCCGTGAGGCCCTTGCGGTACCGGCTGGCAAACGGCACGACGTGACAAACACCGTTCCGGGCAAGGTGGTCATTCTCGCGACCTGCGTCGTGGAGAACGGCAAGCCGAGCACGCCCGTGAGGTAGTTGGAGTGGAGCCAATCGTCAGCCGCGATTCCGCCGGACGGTTGGTCGTCGAGCGTCGGCGGACTCTGGCCCAGCGAATCATGGTGGCGGTCGTGTTCCTGGGGTTGGCTTGCTATCCACTGAACTTCTTCATCAGCTCAATCCAGTTCTATCGGGCGGAGGCCACACCGGCGATGTGGCGCCAGGCTGCGCCCGGCTTCGTTCTGATGTTCCTCGGATTTTTCGTGCCCGCCCTGGCGACGTGGCTGCTGACGGTCCGCCGACACTACATGTTCATCGATCGTCAGCTACGGGAGATCACGGTCGTGAAAGACGACCGGGTGTGGTCGCGGCGGCGGATCGTGCCGTTCGACCGCGTGCACCACGTCGAGCTTGCCTCGACGCAGGGGGGAAAGGGCGGTACCACGAACCCCGTGTGGCTGGTGCTGACCGACGACGTGCGCCTGCCCGTGTCAGCCGGCAGGGAACCAGCGACGGCTCGAAAGACGGCTCAGGCGGTAGCCTCAGAGCTCGGAGTGCCAGTCGAGGACCTCACCTGACGCGACGCCGGACCAGCAGCGGCAGCGGTGGCGGAAGCGGGGACCCGGCCCGGGCGAGGACGTCGGCGACGGTCATCCGGTCGCTCATCCCCCCCGACCATGCGGCGTCGGCGGGAAGGATCGCCCCCTGGCCGACATGGCACTTCAGCTCCTCGAGCGTCCGGTGTCCGTCCTGCTGTCCGTCGCAGCTGACCTGGACGCTCACCGCGATCCTCCTTCTCTGGGCGACTTTCAGGGGGGGGGACTCAGTGTCTTACGAGTCGCGGACCGCCGGCCGGCCCAAGGATCTCGAGGATGCAACCGGCATCCTCGCCCGCACCTTCGATTCCGGCAGGTCCGGATTCAATCCTCGAGGGCCTTCATCGCCATCTCCGGGTAGCGAGGTCCCGCCGCGACCCCCTTCGGGGCGACGGCGTCGATCCGGGTAAGGTCGGCCGGGGAGAGGGAAACCGAGAGGGCGGCGACGTTCTCCTCGAGGCGGGCTCGGGTCTTCGTCCCCGGGATCGGGACGACGTCCTTTCCCTGCGCGTAGAGCCAGGCGAGGGCGAGCTGCGCGCTGGTGCAGCCTTTCTCTCGCGCGATCTCCTCGACCTTCTTCACGAGCTCGAGGTTCTTCGCAAAGTTCTCGCCCTGGAAGCGGGGAGAGAAGCGCCGATAGTCGCCCTCGGGAAGGTCGGCGAAAGTCCGGAATCGGCCGGTAAGGAAGCCGCGGCCAAGCGGGCTGTAGGGGACGAATCCGATCCCCAGCTCGCGGCACGCCGGCAGGACGGCGTCCTCCGGGTCACGGGTCCACAGCGAGTACTCCGACTGCAGGGCCGAGATCGGGTGGACGGCGCAGGCGCGGCGGATCGTGGCGGGGGAGGCTTCCGAGAGGCCGAGGAACCTCACCTTTCCCTCGTTTACCAGGCCGGCCATTGCGCCGACGGTCTCCTCGATCGGGACCGTCTTGTCGACGCGGTGCTGGTAGTAGAGGTCGATCATCTCGACGCCGAGACGCTTCAGCGATGCTTCGCAGCAGGCGCGAACGTACTCGGGCCGGCCGTTGACACCGAGGAACGCGCCCTTGTCGTCGCGCACGTTCCCGAACTTCGTCGCGAGGACGACCTCGCCCCGGCGCTCCCGGATCGCCCGCCCCACGAGCTTCTCGTTCTCGAAGGGGCCGTACATGTCGGCGGTGTCGAGGAACGTCACGCCGAGGTCGAGGGCGCGGTGGATCGTGGCGGTGGACTCGACCTCGTCGCGTCCCGAGTAGAACTCCGACATCCCCATGCATCCGAGCCCCTGGGCCGAGACGGTCAGGCCTTGGTTTCCGAGCGAACGGGTTTCCATGGCGGCCTCCTTTGCGCTACGGAGCGGCCTCGGGGCCGCCGCCCGCACGGCGGAAACGTAGCACGGGGGCGTCGCGAGGGTTCTCACGAGAGGGGCCCGGCCTCCCGCGTTCCCTCCCGCAGGCTCCCGCCAAGTGCCTTGCGGGCTCAGGGGAGACCGGCAAACGAGCACGATCTACGACATCGAGGCGAAGACGATCGATGGGCAGACGAAAAGGCTCCTGACGTACGCTGAGAAAGCCTTCTCGTCGGGAACGAGCTGCCACCGCTCGTCCTCGTCCCGTCCGGCCACCGCGACGCCACGAGCCCCGGGAGTCACTCGTATTTCGAGGGGAAATACTGTACCAAGCGGGTTCGGCTCTGCCGGGAATCGACTTTGCAATTCTGGGCTTCGCGGCGGAAGCGGGCGAGGTCGTGGCGACCGAAGGCTCGACGTCCACCGTGGCGCCGGTACTCAGGAAGGAAGGCGAGTACCCCTTCACGGTCAAGCTCATCCACGCTGACGGCACGGTGCTGGCCGAGGACCGGGATACCGCCGCGGTCGAGGCGATGCGCGGGAAGCCACCTCCGAAGGCCATGCAGTTCGACTCCGTGACAACGTGGAACGGCGGCGTGGGTCAGGGGGGCCGGGGCCGCCGGGAGCGGCGCCGCACAGACCGCCTGGGCTGAAATTTTCGAGGTCGTACCCTCACGAGGATTTCCGCTCGTACACTTCGTGCGAACGCAGCAGCAGGTCGACAGTGCACACTGGCGCCCGCGAATCGCGAGCGTTTCGGAGGCGAGATGAGAATTCGATCCTTGATCGTGGCGGCCGTCCTGGGCCTGGCCGGGTGGTCGGAGGCACGGGCCTGCACGAACGTCCTGGTGACGAAGAAGGCGTCGAAGACGGGCTTTCCGATCGTGAGCTACACCGTCGACGGCGAGTTCCACCCTTCCCTTCGTTTCCTGCCGGCCGAGGACCACAAGCCCGGCGAGACCTTCGACGTCAAGGGCGAGGACGGCAAGGTGAGGGTGCGCATCCCCCAGCCCGCACGGACCTGGGGGGTGATCGGCATCATGAACGAGCACCAGCTCACCATCGGGGAGACCACCTTCGACGGCCGGGAGGAGCTGGAGAACAAACAGGGCGGCATCAACTACTGGACCCTCATGCTCCTCGGGCTGCAGCGTGCGCGGACGGCCCGGGAGGCCATCGGGGTCATGGCCGGCCTGATGGACGAGTACGGCTACAACAGTACCGGTGAGAGCTTCTCCATCGCGGACAAGGAGGAGGCATGGATCATGGAGATGATCGGGCCCGGCCCAGGTGGGAAGGGCGCTCACTGGGCGGCGGTCAGGATTCCCGACGGAAGCGTCTCGGCTCATGCCAACAAGGCCCGCATCGGCTCGTTTCCCCTGAATGACCCTCAGAACGCCCTCTACTCGCCCGACGTCATCGCGTTCGCGGAGGCGAAGGGCTACTGGAACAGAAAGAGCGGAAAGCCCTTCAGCTTCAGCGAGGCCTACTGTCCCGCCACGCCCCAGAAGCTCCGCTACACGGAAACCCGCGTCTGGTCGATCTTCCGGCGCATGGCACCCTCGCGGACGTTCAGCCCGGACTATCACCGCGGTGTGGCGGGAGCCGCGCGCTACCCGCTCTGGATCGAGGCGGACCGCAAGCTGGGGGTCCAGGATGTGGTCGCTCTCATGCGCGATCACTACGAGGGCACGCCCTACGACATGACCGTGGGTCTCGACGCCGGACCCTTCGGCTCGCCGAATCGTTCCCGCCCGATGCACTTCGTGGAGGGCGGAGCCGACTACTCCTGGGAACGCCCCATTTCCACTCCCCAGACCGCCAACAGCTACGTGGCCGAGGTCCGCGGCGACTTGCCGGATGCCCTGGGCGGGGTGCTCTGGTACGGCGTCGACGACACTTACACGAGCTGCTACTTCCCTCTCTACACCGGCATCACGTCCTCCCCCGCCTCCTACGGCCGATGGACCATCCGCCAGTTCACGTGGGACAGCGCCTTCTGGACCTTCAACTTCGTGGCCAACTTCGCCAATCTCAGATACAGCTCCATGGTGAAGGACATCCGGAAGGTGCAGGCCGAGATGGAAGGGCGCTTCTTCAGCGCTCAGCCCGCCGTCGAGAAGGTGGCCCTCGAGATTTCAAAGACCGACCCTGCGGCCGCCCGCGCCCTCCTGACCGACTACTGCGTGGGGGCCGGCGAAAACGTGGCCCAGCGCTGGCGCCAGCTGGCGACCGAGCTGATCGCCCGCTACAACGACGGCTACGTTCAGGATGCGGAAGGCAAAGCGAAGGAGGTCGGCTACCCCGAGGCGTGGCTCTCGGCCGTCGTCAAGGCTCGCCCCGGCCAGTTCGAGCTTCCGGAAGGCAAGGTGGTGCGGCCGGAGAGCTATTAGCCCGGAGGCCCCTGATGGACCGGTCGCCCCGACAGCAGCTGACGCGGCCTCCTCGACGGCGGGGTCGCCCGTTACGGATTTCGCTACCCCGTCAGCGTGGCACTCGGCTGAAGCGAGCGTAAGCTCGCGACAGCGGCTCGCGCCGTATATGAGCTCATGCAGTATCACGTCGG
>DIAY01000007.1:20354-21637 GCA_002414905.1 Holophagales bacterium UBA5066
CTCCGGCACGAGCGCTGGGGCGATCGTCGGAGCCCTGTATGCGGCCGGCTACTCGAGCGCGGAGATGTTCGAGTTCTTCGAGACGAGAAGCCCGTTTCGCCCCTCGAAGCTCACGCTCCGCAAGGCGGGCTTCGTCGACACCGACAAGGTCGTCGAGGACTTCCTGGCGTACTTCCCCGAGGACTCCTTCGAGGCGCTGAAGAGGCGGCTCTTCGTCACCGCGACCGATCTCGTGCGCGGCCGGCTGGAGGTCTTCTCCTCGGGACGGCTCGTGAGGCCCGTCGTCGCCTCTTCCTCGGTACCGTTGATCTTCACGCCTACCGAGGTCGACGGCATCCTCTTCGTCGACGGCGGGATCATCAGCAACTTCCCGGTCGATCCGCTCCTCGGGCTCTGCGACGTCATCCTCGGGGTCTATGCAAGCCCCCTGCGGTCTACGGACCCTTCCGAGCTGACGAACTCGTTCGCGGTCTCGCAGCGTGCGCTCGAGATCGGCATGTTCCACAACTCGCGGCGTAACTTCCACAAGTGCGACATCGTGCTGTCGCCCCCGGCGCTCGCCGGTGAGCCGACGTTCGCGCTCAAGCAGAGCCACGCCATCGTCGACCTCGGCCGTATGGCCGCCCTGGAGCGGATGGACGAGATCAAGGCGCTCGTCGCGCGCGACGAGCGGGACAGCCGTAACGAACGGGGGTAGGCCCGGTTCCGGAGGGCCCGACGGCCGCGATACCATTAAGGGGCCGGCCCGTCAGGGTTCGCCCCTTTTCATGGAAACTGCATCCCGCCTTCCCGAGCTCTCCGTCGTCGTCGTCGTCGGCCCGCTGCGCGAGCGTGCCGCGGGCTGCCTCGCATCGCTCCTCGGCCAGGACGCAATCGAGCGGATGGAGGTTCTCCTCGTCGACCTCCGGAGCGACCTCGCGCCCGTGAGGGGGTCGGAGCACCCGGCGGTCGTCACGCTGCACCTCCCGCCCCTCACGAGCTTCGCCGCGGCACGCGTCGAGGCGATCCGCGTCGCCCGAGGCACGGCCGTCGCCCTCGTCGAAGAGCACAGCCGGGCCCTCTCCGGCTGGGCCGCAGCGGTCCTCGCCGCGCACGCCGAGGGGTGGGCCGCCGTGGCCTCGGAGATGCACGTCGCCAACCCCGGGATCGGGAAGGCCGACATCAACGGCGTCATGAACTACGGGCTCTTCGCGCCGCCGCTTTCGCGCGGCGAAGGGACGATGGCCCCCCCGTTCCACACGAGCTTCTCCCGCGCGGCGCTCCTCGCGCTCGGCGAGGCGCTC
>DIAY01000280.1:0-10596 GCA_002414905.1 Holophagales bacterium UBA5066
CCGGGCTCGTCGGGCCCGCTCCCGAAGTGAGACGGTCTCGTCGCCGTCGCGCGTCATCACGACGCGGAAGAGGCCACCGCTCAGCTTGGCCCGGAGCCGTTCGGCGAGGTCGAGCGCGATCACCTTCTCGGACAGACCCTCGGCCGTGAGGGCGCCGGGGTCCGTCCCTCCGTGCCCGGCGTCCAGGACGACCGTCTTCACGTCGAGGTGGAAGAGCGTCGGGTCGATCGACCTCGGCGCCGGCCAGGAGACGGCCTCGAGGCCCGGCTCGGACGCGGGCGGCGCGGCCGTCCGCTGCGGGACGACGACGACTTCGGGCGAGGAAGCTCCGCTGCCGGAGAACGCGTTGATCGACGCGAAGAGGGCGAGGGGCACGCCCACGAGCGCCGCAACACGGATCGCGGTCCGCGCCCACCGTCCCTCCCGCCGGAGGCCCGCCGGGGCACGGCCCTCGATCGTCTCGAGGTTCTCCCGGACGGCGTCACGCACCATCTGGCGCTTCAGGCGACCGACATCACGCATACCCAACCCGTGATTTTCGCAGCTTTTTGGCCCCGTGACGAAAAGCTCCAGCCCCCTCAGTCCGCGACGAGGACCGCGCGGACCGGGGAGCCATCGCCCCCCTCGATCCGGAGCGGCAAGGCGACGAGGTCGTAGAGGCCTGGCGGGACGTGAGCCAGGACGAGACCCTCGAGCCACGCGATACCTGCCCGCACGAGGGCCCGGTGCGCCTCGAACGTCTCGTCCTCGAACGGATCGACGGACGGCGTGTCGATTCCCACGAGGACGACACCCCTCGTGGCGAGCTCCGCTGCCAGGGACGCGTGAAGCCCCGCGAAGTCGCCCGTGAACCGCTCGCGGTCCTGGAACGTCCCCGTCTTCAAGAGGAGCCGTGGCGCGGCGGGCGGCTCGGAGAGGTCCTCGAGGCGGACGCGCCCCCGCGGCCCGACCCGCGCCTCGACGACCTGGCACGGCCCCATCCACGTCTCCAGCGGGACGGCATCGATCGCGGGGGCGCCGGGCACCATGTGGAGCGGTGCGTCGGCGTGAGAACCGACGTGGAGCGTCGTCGTGATCGAGGAGAACGTCGTCCCGTCCTCGTGCGACGTCACGTCCCGCGAAAACGCCACGTCTCCCGGCCAGACGGCCAGACGCGAGGAGAGCGGAGGCGAGAGGTCGATCAGGCGCCGCATCGCCCGCAAGTCACTGCCGCTCGAGCCAGGCGGACACGTCCTGCACCATCCGCTCGAAGGAGGGCGATACGAAGAGGATTTTCTGGTACTGCGTCGGGTCGTAGGGGATCGAGGCCGCCTCGTCGCAGTCGAGCGGGCGGATCTCGGCGTTCGCCTCGAAGCCCCCGAGCTCGCCGAACGAGGAGAGGAGCCCGGCACCGAAGGCCTTGCGGACTCCGGCCTCCTCCACGAGGCCGAACTCGAGCGTGTACCAGTAGAGGTACTCGAGGCGCTTGAGCGACGCTTCTTCGACGCGCCACGCCGCCTCGCCGAACCGGCGGGAAAGCTTCACGATTCCGGGGTGAAAAAGGCTCGCGGCGTGCCCGACGAGCTCGTGGACGACGTCGGGCTCCGGCGTGTAGAGCGGTACAGAGTGGTGCCTCATGTACTGGGTCGAGAGGAAGACCCCCTTCCCCATCATCCCGAGAAACATCCGCCCCGAGACGAGTCCCGCGACCGGGAGCATCCGGAAGCCCGCACCCCTCTGGAGCGCCTCGTTCACCGCGGCCAGCTGCGGCACCCGCTCGCGGTCTAGAGCGAGCGCGGCCGAGCTCTCCTTCCACTCGCGGCACGCCGCGCGCTCGTGGAGCGGCGCGAGGTGCTCCCAGACCGTCCGCCAGACGCCCTGCTCCTCCTCGGTGTACTCCGCGTGCGGCAGAGGGTCTCCGTCGCGGTACTCGAGCGCGAGCTTCGCGATGGCGTTGCGCCGGGCCCGATAGACCGCGTCCTTGAAACCCGGATGGTCCGGATCGAGCGGAACGAGCTCCTCCGCACCCCCGGCGTGGGGGCGGCCGGCGGCCTCGGAAGTCGCGTTCCGCGTGCTCGCCCCCTCGCTCCTCACGCTCCGATTCGTCATGCCGATCAAGTCTATCGTGCGGGTGCGTTTACGCGGGGCCGCTTCAGTTCGACGTCGGGGCCTCGCCGGCGAGGCTCCTGAGCGACGGGGCAGCACGCTGCAAGGGATCGAGCGCAAGCGACTCGCGGGCGAAGAGGGCGGCGATCTCCGGTCGACCCCGGAGGGCTTCCGCGACCGCCACCCGACCGAGAAGACCCGGAGACATCGGCACGAGCGGCGGGAGGTTCAACGCCCATCGGGCGATTCGCGGGGAGATGCAGTCGGCCGCGCCGGGTGGAGGCATCCCCTCTTCGACCCCCGCCGGGAGCCAGGGAACGTGTACCGGAAGTCCGGCGCTCCGCGCAAGGAGCACCGCGTGGCCGAGCGGAGGAGCGAGGGCAGGCACCACGGACACGCGATCCGACCCACCCTGCGGCCAGAACGACGAAGCCGGCCCACGGAGACGCTCCGCGTACGAGATCCAGGCGCCCGGCGCGACGAGGACTCCGAGGAGATTCACGACCGCGCCGACGGCCAGGGTGCTGCGGACGAAGGCCCGCGGCAGGAGTACCGCCGGAGCGGCAAGAAGGGGAAGGACAGGGAGCATGAGACGCGGTCCCCAGCAGGACGCACCATGCCAGGAAAACCACCGTGCCGAGACGAGCAGCAGAACGAGCGGTCCGATTCCGCAGAGAACTCGGGGTGCTGCCGGGAGACGGCGAAGGCCGAAAAGCGCCAGGATCGCGACCGGCGCGTAAAAGAGGAGCCCTCGGCCCGGCGAGACGAGGAGGCCGGCGAGCCCCGTGAGGAGGGGTGTGTCGAAGGGGAACCCGACGTAGCCGTACCCGAAGTCCGTGATGCGGCCGTATCGGTGTAGGTTGACCGCGAGCGCGCAGGCAAGAGCCGCCGTCGCAGTGCCTCCGGTCAGCAGCCCCAGGGCGGTCGGCTTCGGTTCGCCACGAGAACGCAGGAGCGCGGCGAGGACGAAGACCGGAGCGAGTATCCAGAGCAACGGCTTCAGAAGCGCCGCTGCGGCCACGCAGAGACCCGCGAGAACCCCCGGGACGCCGGGTCGCCCCTGCTGGGCCTTCAGGAGCTGCTCGGCTCCGAGGGCGAGCGCCGCCGCCGCCCAGGGCTCAAAGTAGGAATCTGCGGCGTACGGCCAGAGGTAGGTGCCTGCGAGAAATGCGGGCGCCCAGAGCGGCGAAGCGTCGGGGCGCAGCACACGTGCGAGCCGCAGGAACCCCCACGCTGCCAGCCCCGCGCCGACGGACCAGGTGAGGGCTGCTGCCGCATCGAGCCCGGCCGAACCGACACTCGCGCGAAACGTCCAGGCCGGGACCAGGAACGGCACCAGGAGAAGGGAAGGCCAGGCCCCGTAGCGCGACCGGAAGGGGTGAGGCGCCGGGAAATACGGATCCGCTCGGAGGGGGGGCATCGTCGCTGACTCGAGCCGGCCGGTCACGAGGAGACCGAACGTATCGGACAGGACCTCCGCGCCGTCCGACGAGATCGCCGCCCGCCCGATCCAGGCCGAAGCGAGGAGGAGGGCGATCAGAGCCGTTGCTGCAGCCGCGGGCGCGGTGTGCGACCCGCGCCCGGGCAACCTCACTTCACCCGCTTGCGCCGCGGGAGCATGTCGTTCAGCTCGCGCAGCGCCATGGCGAGCCCCTTTTCTACTCCGGGGTCAACCTCGCCACGAAGAGCCTGCATCTCCGCCTCCTCCTGGAAGCGCTGGAGGCGGTGGGCAAGCGCTCTCAGGATCGTCTCGACGGCTTTCTGCTCGCCCTCGGTTCGTTCTCGTGCCATGAACGGCATTCTGGACGAGACTCCCTCGCCTTTGGAAGATGATGCGACCGTGAGCGTCGACGTCCTCCTCGTGCGCACTTACAGCCCCGGCAACCTCGGCTCGGCCGCGCGGGCCTGCAAGGCCTTCGGCGCGAGGCTCCTCCTCCTCGAGCTGCGAGCCGACGCCACGCACGGCGATGCTCTCGCGTTCGCGTCCGGCGCCGGGGACCTCCTCGACTCGGCGCCTCGGCTCTCCTCCTGGGAAGAAGCGGAGGACGGCGCCTCCGCCCTCCTCGCCCTGACGTCGCTCCGCGGACGAAGTGCGCGAGGCCTGCCGCCCGCGTGGACATGGGCTGCCGCACGGCGAGTAGCGAGCGAAGGACGGCTGGTCCTCGCGTTCGGCCCCGAGCGCTCGGGCCTGACGACGGAAGAGGTCCGCCTCGCGGCCGGACGCCTCACGTTCCCGACACGCCCCGGGTTCCCCGTCCTGAACCTCGCGCAGGCCGTGGCGAGCTCTCTCGCGCTCCTGGCGGCGGGAGGAGCCGCGCCGCGTGCCGGAACTCCTGCAATGCCGGCCCCGGCCGGGGCCTCCGCCCTGCGTCGGCTCCGCGAGGAGCTGGCAGCCACCCTCTCCGCCTCGGGATTCCTCGGACGCGACGACGACGCCGTTCTCCTCGAGCTCCTCTCCCCGCTGCTGCGCGCCCGGCTCACGCCGCGCGAAGCCCAGCTCATGACCGGTGCCCTGCGCAAAGTCGGGAACCGTCTCCGGGGCGCCTGAGGGGAGGGGGCTGCACCGAACGGCGCACCACTTCGTCCTTCGTGGCGGGCCTTTCGTCCTCCAGATCGCGCCTTTCGTCCCGAAACCGGTCCCGCGGCCACGCCCTGGCGCCAGACTCCTGCTTCGAGGCGACCGCGCCGGGGAGTTGACGTGGACCGACACGGCAGGAGAGGACCCGGTTTCGGCGGAACGCGCTTCCTCGCGTGGCTCGACCATCCCCGAATGGCCTGGGTCACGCTCTGCGGGGTGCTTCTCGTCCTGACGTCGTTCGGGGTTGCCGAGATCCTCCTCGCCACGGAGATCCCGCTCTCCTTGCGCAGGATCCTCGCCGCCTCGAACGTCCTCGCTCACCTCTCGTACGCCGCGCTCGCGCCCATCCTCCTCCACGTCCTCGAACGGCATCCCTTCCGCCGGGGGACCGTGCTTCGCTCCGCCCTGTGGCACGCGGCCACGGCCTTCGCGCTCGGCGGCGTGGCGGTCCTCGTCATGCAGTTCGGCCTCCACCTCACCGTTCGGCCGCTCGCCTCGTTCGAGGCCGTGCTCCTCAGGACCGGCCGGACCTTTCGCTACAACCTGCACGACATCCTCTTCATCTACGCGCTCCTCGCCTGCTCCGCTGCCGCGCTCGCGCTCTTCCGGCGCGAGAGGCGACGCGGCCTGGCGGCGGTCGCGCTCGGCCGAGAGCTGACGGCGGCACATCTCGAAGCGCTGCGGGTCCGGGTGGACCCCCACTTCCTCTTCAACACGTTGAACGCGCTCCTGCCGCTCGTCGCGACGCGCCCGGACGCGGCCTGCGACGCCGTGGTCCGTCTCGGCACGCTTCTCAGGCTCGGGTTCCGCCGCGGGTCGTCCGGTCTCGTCCCCGTCCGCGACGAGGCCGAGTACATCCGCTGCTTCCTCGTCCTGGAGGAGATGCGCGTCTCCGACCGCCTGTCGGTCCTCATCGACGTCGCACCCGGCGTTCTCGACGCCGCGGTCCCCGCTCTCGTCCTGAAGCCCTTCGTCGAGGCCGCGCTGGCGGCGGGCGTCTTCCGCCGGCCGGGAGCGGCCTTCCTCGAGGTCACCGGCCGCATGGAGAGCGGAGACGTCGTCCTCCGGGTCCGAAGCGCGGCGCCCTACTCTCTCGGCGCCGGGTCGTTCGTCGTCGACGACGCCGCGATCTCCGCCGCCAGGCAGCGTCTCGAGCGCGCCTTCGGCCCCCGGCATTCCGTGCAGGTGACGTGGAGCGAGTCGGGAGACCTCGACGCCCTCCTTCGGTTTCCTCACCTGCCCGTCCCGCCCTCCCCGCCTCCCGAAGCGGTGCCGCACGCGGGCGGGGCCCCCGTCCGGGCGCCCTCGGCCTCGGGCACCTCCCACGCGCGTTCAGCCCCCCTGCTCGACCGTCCCGTCCGGTTCGCCCTCCTCGCCGCGGGCTTCTGGCTCGCCACCGGCCTCTACTACGGCTCCCAGGAGCACCTGCGGTCGATCGCCGCGAGCCCGTCGACGGCGACCCCCGCGGTGGCCTTCTACGTCCCCCCGCTCGTCCGCTCCACGGTCTGGGCGCTTCTGACGCCGGCGATCCTCCTCCTCTACCGGCGACATCCTCTCTCCCGCCGGCCGCTCGTCGCCGTCCCCGTGCATCTCCTCGCCGCGGCGGCGACCGCCGGCCTCGTTGTCGTCCTCGCGCAGCCCCTTCTCTCGCGAGTGAGCCTCGAGGGGATCCCGGCGCCCGGCGCCCTGTCCTCCCGCTTCGCCCGCGAGATCCCCGCGGAAGCGGGCACCTACCTCCTCCTCGCGTCGGTCCTCCTCGTCCTCGACCTGGCGCGCAGAGCCCGAGCCTCGGAGCTGAGATCGGCGCGCCTCGAGGCGCACCTGGCGGAAGCCCGCCTGGCGGCGCTGAAGACCCAGCTGCACCCGCACTTCCTGTTCAACACGCTCAACGGAATCCTGCCGCTGATCCGGCTCGATCCGGCGGCCGCGGCCCGGACTCTCGTTCAGCTCGGAGACCTCCTCAGGGCGAGCCTCGCCAGCGACGCGACGCACGTCGCCCCTCTCTCCAGCGAGATCGACTTCCTGAAGCGGTACCTCGAGATCGAAAAGACCCGGTTCCGCGACCGGCTCACCGTGACCTTCGACGTCAGCGAGGAGGCCCTCGGCGCCGCGGTGCCGACGTTCGTCCTCCAGCCTCTCGTCGAGAACGCCGTCAAGCACGGCATCTCGAGGTGCCCGGGTCCCGGGACACTCGCCGTGTCGGCGTGGCGCGACGGGTCTTCCCTGGCCGTCGAGGTCCGCGACGAGGCCCCGGGCGCCGACGGAGGGGCACTCCCTCCCTCGGACGGCGTCGGCCTCTCGAACGCGCGCGACCGGCTCGTCCAGCTCTGCGGGGACGCGGCCTCGCTCGAGACCGGCCCGGCGGGCGAGCACGGCTTCCGGGCGCTCCTGCTCGTTCCCTTCGCCCACCCGGGCGAAACCCGCGGCCTCTTCGGTGCGTATCCGGAGAAGACCGCCGCGCGGAAAAGGACGCCATGAGACTTCGGACCCTGGTCGCGGACGACGAACCGCTCGCCCGCGAGTGGCTTCGAAACCTCCTCTCTCTCGAGCCCGACGTCGAGGTCGTCGGCGAGGTCGGGGACGGGTTTCGCGCGGTCGTCGCGATCCAGGACCTGAAGCCCGACGTCGTCTTCCTGGACGTGCAGATGCCCGGCCTCGACGGGTTCGGCGTCCTCGAGATGCTCGGTCCGCGGGAGGTCCCTGCGCTCGTCTTCGTCACCGCCTACGACCAGTACGCCCTGCGCGCCTTCGACGTCCACGCCCTCGACTACATCCTGAAGCCATTCGGCCAGGAGAGGCTCCGCGCCACGCTCGAGCGCATCCGCGCCCGCCTCAGGACGGCGGCCGCGGGCGACGTGATCGAAAGCCTCTCGTCGCTCGTCGAAGAGCTCCGCTCCCTGCGCGCGGCGCCTCTCTGGCTCCTCGTCCGCGAGGACGGCCGGAGCTTCTTCGTGAAGTCCGCCGACATCGACTGGGTCGAGGCGGCCCGCAACAACGTCGTCCTCCACGTCGGCAAGGCCGCGCACACCTACCACGACACGATGCAGGGGATCGAGTCCCGGCTCGACCGGCGCCGCTTCTTGCGGATCCACCGCTCCACGATCGTGAACATCGAGCGCGTGAAGGAGCTCGAGCCCTGGTTCAACGGCGACTACGCCGTCACCCTGCGCGACGGCACGAAGCTGACGCTGAGCGCCTCCTACCGCTCGGTGCTGAAGGCGCTGCGCAAACCACCGCTCCCGCCGGAACCCCGAGCCGAGAGCCCCGACGGCGGTCCCTACGCCGTGCCCGAGGAGCACTGAGCGGGACGAGTCGTCCCGGCTCACACCCCGGCGCGCCCTTCTCCGAAACCCCGGGCACGGGCTTCGCGTATCCGGTTTCAAGGAAACCCGCGATCGGAGTGACCCATGAGAATCCGTGCGCTCGTCGTCGACGATGAGCCGCTCGCTCGCGAGTGGCTGCGAAACCTCCTGTCCCGAGAGGACGGCGTCGAGATCGTCGGCGAGGCGGAGGACGGCTTCCGGGCCGTCCTCGCGATCCAGGAAACCAGACCGGACGTCGTCTTCCTGGATGTCCAGATGCCGGGTCTCGACGGCTTCGGCGTCCTCGAGACACTCGGCCCGCGCGAGCTTCCCGCCCTCGTCTTCGTCTCCGCGTTCGACCAGCACGCCGTTCGCGCGTTCGACGTCCACGCCCTCGACTACATCCTCAAGCCATTCGGGCAGGAGCGCCTCCACGCCACCCTCGAGCGTGTTCGCGCGCGCCTCCGGGACCGCCAGGCGGGTGAGGCGCTCGAGAGCCTCTCCACGCTCGTCGAGGAGCTGCGGGCCCTGCGCTCGTACCCGGTCTGGCTTCTCGTCCGGCAGGACGGCCGGAGCTTCTTCGTGAGGGTCGCCGACATCGACTGGGTCGAGGCCGCGCGCAACAACGTCCTCCTCCACGTCGGGAAAGCCACCCACGCTTACCACGACACGATGCAGGGGATCGAAGGCAAGCTCGACGGCCGGCGCTTCCTGCGGATCCACCGCTCCACGATCGTCAACATCGAGCGCGTGAAGGAGCTGGAGCCGTGGTTCAACGGCGACTACGTCGTCGCGCTCCGCGACGGGACGAAGCTCACCCTGAGCGCGACCTACCGATCCGCCCTGAAATCATTCCGCAAGCCGGTGGGTCCCGGCGTCGAAGGGCGCGTCCCTGCCGTCGATCCCGCAGGAGAGCAGGCCGTCCCGCTCGAGTCCTGACCCGACGGTGAGGTGACGAACGCGCCCCCCGGCCCGACGGGCCGGGGGGCGCCGGGACATCACCCGGGAGATCGCCGGACTAGAAGCGGACTCCCATCGACACGAACCAGAGACGCGTTCCCTGGAAGGAGCCCGAGCGGGAGAAGGCGTTCGCCGCGCCCGTCGTGGGCCGGCCGAAGTTGGCGCCCTTCTTCCAGTTCGCGCCCATCGCCCTGCACTCGGCCGCGGCCGCGGTCTGGGGGCATTCGATCGGAGTCGTCGAGAAGGGGTCGAAGCGGACGAGGCCCGCCGCGTTCGGCGCCGCTCCGGTCCCCACGGACACCGACGTGTTCGGGGCGATGACGGCGTCGTTGTTGAAGAGGTTCAGGATCTGCGGCTGGACGAAGATCTCGACCGGCCCGATGTTCGCGCTCAGGTTGAGCGAGAGGTTGGTGGCCCACACGTCGTCCGTGCGATAGGCGTCGCGCGACGTGAAGTAGTACTGAACGGTGGCCGGGGGCGCGGAGTAGCCGGGGTTCGTGACGTAGGCGCCGCTGTTGACGTTGCCGACGGCGCCGTACGGCGTTCCGCTGTCGTACGACTGGACGAGGCCGGGGGTGATCCCGACCATCCCGAGCCGGAAGTCGTAGCTCGCCAGGAGACGGACGCGGTGCCGCTGGTCCTGCGAGAGGTCGCCGCGCGGCGCGTTCCACGCGAGGTCGAAGTACTCCGGGTAGTTGTCGAACGTCGCGGCGAGCGGACCGCTGCCGGCGTTCTCGCCGACGAAGTTCCCGCGCATCCGGGACCAGGTCCAGTTCGCGGAGAGGTTGAGGCTGTCCTTGCGCCACCCGAGGGAGGAGTGCAGGCCCGTGTACTCGCGCTCCGGCTCGGTCGAGTTCTCGTAGAGGCCGAGGTCGTAGACGTTCCCGACCGAGTCCTCCACCTGCCCCGTCGACGTGTCGCGCCGGGTCGAGTAGAAGTTCGTGAACTTGCGGTGGATGGCGTCGACCCGGTAGACGAGGTTCGCCCCGAAGGACCCGCCGACGCCGAGGGCGAACTCGTCGGCATAGGGCGAGTCGAGGCTGTCGCGGATCAGGAGGTTCACGCCCGGAACGGACGCCGTGTCGGCGGGGACGTTCGGGAACTGGTTGAGGCCACTGACGCCGAGAGCGCCGAACATCGTCCGGAGGACCTGGTCGGTCGCCACGTACGGTCCGGTCGCGCCGTCGTTGATCGGAGCGCCCGTCCAGAAGTAGTAGTACGAGGCCGGCGCGCCCGCCCCGGTGGCGCCGCTCCCGGCGAAACCTTCCTGGACCTGCCCGACGTAGCGGGCGTAGCTCGCCGAGACCCGCAGCTTCCCGTCTCCCTTCACGTCGTAGCTCGCCGAGAGCCGGGGGCTGAACGCGCTGTCCTTGGCCGTCGTCATGCCGGCGGCGTCGGTGGCGTCGTTCTTGTCCCACCGGAGGCCGAGGTTGAACGAGATGCGGTCGTTGAGGCGCCACGAGTCGTTCACGAAGAGCGAGTTCGTCCGGATGTCGCTCCCCTGGCTGATCGACGGGATCGGCGCGAAGACGAGGTAGGAGCTCGAGTCGATCACGGGGTACAGGGCTCCGCCGCTGTACTGGACGGAGGACGGGTAGAGGAGCCAGGAGCTCCCGGACTGCCAGTTGTTGGACAGGCGCTGGCTGCCGAAGTTGTCGTACCCGAAGGCGA
>DIAY01000280.1:10720-17076 GCA_002414905.1 Holophagales bacterium UBA5066
CAGACGGCGCAGAAGAGGGGGGCGTACATCTGGGCCAGGCCCTGGTCCTGGATCAGGACCGCCGTGCCGCCGATCAGCTCGTTGACGCGGCTCCCCGAGTTCTCGAACTTGAAGTTCTTGTTGGAGTACTGCGCCTCCACGAAGAGGTTCGACGTGAGGACGCCGTTGTAGTTCAGGGAGAGAAGGTCGTTCGGAAGCTGACGGGTGTGGACCGGCGCGAGATCGAGGAGCGGCAGGGTCGTGAAGTAGTAGCCGTCCTGCTCGAGCGTGCTGTTCGTGTACGACCCGGTGAGGGTGTGGTTCTGGAAGGGGGTGATCGTCAGCTTCGCCTCGTACCGGGTGTCTGTGTTGGTGCGCGGGAAGGAGACGTTCGTGGGGGCCACCGTCTGGCCCGAGAACTCGGCCTCGTTGAAGCGCCCCGCGGCGAAGAACCATGCACGGTCCTTCCAGATCGGCCCGCCGAGGGTGGCCTCGTAGGTCGGCGAGACCGTGTCGGCGTAGACGACCGGGATCGGCGACTGCGACTGCCAGTCGTCGTTGTTCAGGTTCACGCGGACGGACCCGCTGAAGGCGTTCCCGCCCTGCTTCGTCACCGCGTTGATGACGCCTCCCGTGAACCGGCCGTACTCCGCCGAGACGCCCGACGTCATCGTCGTCGTCTCCTGGATGGCGTCCTCGATGAAGAGGTTGTTCGGAGTTCCCCGGAGGTTGTCCTGGATGTTCACCCCGTTGATCGTCATGACGTTGTCGAACGACTGGGCGCCCGAGACCGTGACGGCGGCGCTCGGCCCGTTCGCATTGACGCCGGGGCTCAGGACGACCGAGGCGAGAATCGTTCGGGCGACCGGGAGCTTCTTCGTCGTCTCGGCGGAGAAGGTCGTGGCGGCCTGCGCCGTCTGCGACACCGACTCGCTCTGGGCGACGACCGTCGCCTCTGCGGCGACCGACGAGATGGAGAGCTTCGTGTTGACGGCGATCTGCTGGCTCGCCGAGACCCTGACGTTCCTCGTCACGGGCTGGAAGCCCGGCATGACGAACGAGACGACGTAGTCGCCCGGAGGCAGGTTCGGGATGGCGAAGTCACCGTTCACGTTCGTGACCGCGGTGCGGGTCCCCTGGAGCGCCGGCGACTTCGCCGTGACGGTCACTCCGGGCAGGACGAGGCCCTCGGTCTCGGCGACCCGCCCGTTCAGGGTTCCGGTCGGCAGGCCCTGCGCCTGGACGAGCGCCCCGACGAGAATCGGCAGGACGAGCAGGACGAGCCATTTCCTGTAATTGTTCATACACGTTCCTCCAGCCTGTCCAGCCACGATTCCTCCGGGCCGGACGATGAAATCCGATCGATATCGAAACCCTGTCCACCGGGACGGGGCCGGGACACCGCTTCGCGCCTCTCGCTCGGCGGGGCATCGGGTGCACGGCGGTCGATCTCTGCGGGACCAGCCTCCTTTCTGCGCGCCTCCACCGCACGGACACGCCCACGGCTCGGCGCGGCGCATCTCTTTGCCTCCGGGCCTGCAGAAGGCCTCTCGAAGAAACGCATGCTCATCTCCCGCCTTCCCGGGCCGGAACCCGGAGAAGGACTCCCAAACCTTCGGGCCGGAAGGCCTGCGGCGAAAGAGAAAGGGGCCGAAAGCCCCGATTCGCGGGACGAAACCCGGATACCGGGCGCTCGTCACGACGTCCGGCAACGACCCGGCCCGCCGCGCGAAACCGCACGCGGGAGGACGACGCGCTCCATCGAGGGCTTCATCTCCTGGAAAGCTCTGTTCGTCCCTCGGGGATGGAAGCCGGGTCGGGCACACCGCAGCTTTCCTCTCATCATGAGAAGCTCACCCGGCGCACTCCTCACCGTCGCGCTTCTCCTCGCGCCCGACGCGAGCGCGGAGGAGCAATCAAGGGACGTCTTCTACGTCACGCTCCTTGCGGCGGCGGGCTTCGGACTCGCCGAGATCGAGACGGCCGCGTGGCTCGTGAGGGCGCCTGACGGCCGCGAAACGCTCGTCCCGTGGCCCCCAGCCAGCCAGAGGAAGAGCCACGCCTGGAAACGGCCGCTGCGCGCGGGCGCCGTCGCGCTCCTGCACACCCACCCCGCCTCGGAGAACCCGCGCCCTTCGGTACGCGATCGCGACGTGGCCCGCCGCATCCGCATTCCCGTCTACGCGATCAGCCGCTGGGCGATCTACCGGGCCGACCCCGACGGGACGGTCTCGCCGGTCGCGTCACGATGCTGGACTCCGGCGATCGACTGGGTATCCGCCCGGCGGCTGCTCTCGGTCTCCACGGAACCCGCTCTCGTCGCCGAGGCCTCCTCCGGCAGGGCGCTCCCGGAAACAGAAAGCGCGGTCCGGTGAGACCGGCCGCTTCGTCCCGGATTCCGGCCGCTTCGTCCCGTGGGCCTTTCCCGCGTGACGAGGCGGCCTCAACTTCTCCCAGAGACCAAGGAGGGATTCAGAGAGCCTCTCCTGCCTCTCCATCCTCCAAAAGGGGGGCCTCGAGCGAGGCCCCCCCTTTTTTCTACCTCACCTCCGGAATCCTCCCGGGCGTCCAGGGTGCGCCGAGCGCCTCGGCTTTCGCCTCGAGGGCCGAGAGGTCCTTCACGATGGACCGCAGCGTCGAGAGCGCCTGCTCCAGCTCCGTCGCAGCCGCTTCGACCTCGCGCTCCTGGGTCGCGGTCGGCGCCGTCGTCGTCGACCAGTGCCCGGAGACGACGTTCTGCACCCGGTCGACGAGGCCCGGCAACGCCGGCTCGCTGCGCTTCCCGAGTGTCGGGTCTCCGTTCAGCGTTACGTCGAGGTCCGCGAGCGCCAGTGTCAGCCTCCGCGTCTCGGCGAAGAGCCCGGGGCCGGCGGCCGGCGTCTCGATCAGGGCCTTCTCGAGATGGTCGAGACGATTTTTCGCCTCCTTCGCCGCCTCGACGGCACCGAGCGCCGCCCGCTGGACGCGGGCCGTCTTCTTCGAGAAGGCAAGGACCGCGACCCGGTCGACAGGCCCGAGCGACGAGGCCCCGAGCGGGACGACCGCGAAGGATTGCGGCTCGCCGAGCGGCGTGACGACCCCGTCGATTTTCTTTGCAAGGGAGACCCGGTAGGTCCCGGGCGCCACCATTGGTCCGCGCGGACCGGGGCTCCAGGGATTCTCCTCGCGCTCCTTCAGCTCGGTCGGGTTCGAGGCCGGGTACCTCAGGTCCCAGGCGAGGCGCGCGAAGCCCGCCTTCGCCGGCGCGGTGAGCCGTCGCACGACGTTCCCCGTCTCGTCGGCGACGGTCAGGAGGAGCGCCGGCTCCTGGGCGCGGTCCTCCGCTCGCAGCTCGTCCCACGTCGGGTAGAAGACGTCCTCCCCCTTCTTCGCCTTTTCCTTCTCGGCGTCCTGCCGCGCCTTCTTCCGGCCCTTCAGCTCTTCCTTCAGGTACGTCGTGAAGACGGCGCCGAAGGGCGGGTTCTCGGCCGCGTAGTACGACTCGCCGAGGAACGCTTTCCCTTTCAGGCCGTACGGCACGCGCGGCACGTATGCCCAGGCGTCTCGGACCGGGAAGAGAACCGACTCCTTTGCGAGGAACTCGGGCTTTGCGAGACGGAGCGGTGCCAGGTCGTCGAGGACCCGGAAGCCGCGCCCGAACGTTGCGGCGACGAGGGCGTCTTCGCGTTCCTGGATGGCGAGGTCGCGGACATTGATGACAGGCATCCCGCCCTTCAGCTGCACCCACTTCTTCCCGCCGTCGTGGGAGAAGAAGAGGCCGAACTCCGTGCCGCAATACAGGAGGCCCGGCTTCTTCAAGTCCTCGGCGACCGTGTAGACCGTCCCGCGCGCGGGGAGGTCCCCGGCGATCGACGTCCAGCTCTTTCCGCGGTCCGCACTCCTCAGGAGGTACGGCTTGAAGTCGCCCCGCTTGTGGTTGTCAAACGCCGCGTAGACGATGTCCGCCTCGTGCGGCGAGGGGGCGAGGTCGGCGACGTAGGTCATCTCCGGGACACCCGGAAAGGCCGCGACCTTCCGCCAGCTCCCGCCGCCGTCCTCGGTCACCTGGACGAGACCGTCGTCCGTCCCGGCGTAGACGAGGTCGGCCTTCTTCGGGCTCTCGGCGAGGGAGACGATGTTCCCCCAGAACGACGTCGAGGTGTTCTTGGCGACAGCGTCGACGCTCCAGACACGCCCCATGACGGGAAGCCTGTTCCGGTCAACCTGGCGCGTCAGGTCGGGGCTGACGGCCTTCCAGCTGTTGCCGCGGTCCTCGCTCCGGAAGACTCTCTGCGCCGCGAACCAGAGCCGCGTCGGCTTGTGCGGCGAGATGAGGAGGGGCGAGTCCCAGTTCCATCGCAATGGCGCCTCGCCGGGCCCGGCCTGGGGCTGGATGTCGACCTGCTCGCCCGTCTTGCGGTCGAACCTGACGAGGGCGCCGTGCTGCGCCTCGGAGTAGACGATGTCCGGGTTCCCCGGCTCGATGGCCGCGAAGAAACCGTCCCCCTGCTGCGTGATGAACCAGTCCTCGTTCCGGATGCCGTGGGCGTTGTCGGTCCGCGAGGGGCCGCCGAGCGTGAAGTTGTCCTGCGTCCCGCCGTAGACGTTGAAGAACGGCTTCGCGTCGTCCACCGCGACCCGGTAGAACTGGGTGACGGGAAGGTTCGCCTTGAACTGCCACGTCGCGCAGCGGTCCCACGTCTCGTAGATGCCGCCGTCGTTGCCGTTCAGGAGGTGGTCGGGGTTCTGCGGATCGATCCAGAGGGCATGGTTGTCGACGTGCTTCGCCTTCTCGCCGGCGTTCTTCCACGTCTTGCCGCCGTCCTCGGTCACCTTCATGTAGACGTCCATCGAGTAGACGCGACTCGCGTCGTGCGGGTCGGGGAAGAGCTCCTGGTAGTACTGCGGCGAGCCGGAGCCGTAGTCGGCGCGCTTGTCCCAGCTCATCCCGCCGTCGAGCGAGCGGTAGGAGCCACCGTCCTTGCCACGCGCCTCGACGAGCGCGTAGACCGTGTCGGGCGCGGTCGGCGGGATCGCGAGACCGATCCGGCCGACGTCTCCCTTGGGGAGGCCGTTCGAGAGCTTCGTCCAGGTCGCGCCGCCGTCGGTCGACTTGTGGATGCCGCTCTCCGGCCCGCCGTTGATGAGCGTGAAGACGTGTCGCCGCCGCTGGTAGGCCGTCGCATAGAGGACCTCCGGATCGCGCGGGTCCATCCAGACGTCGCTGACGCCCGTCTTCGGGGAGATCGTCAGGACGGCCTTCCAGGTCTTCCCTCCGTCCGTCGTCTTGTAGAGGCCGCGGTCGCCGCCGTCGGTCCAGAGCGGCCCCTGCGCCGCGACGTAGACGATCTTGCCGTCCTTCGGGTGGACGAGGATCTTCCCGACGTGCTCGGAAGCCTTCAGGCCGACGTTCTCCCAGGTCTTCCCGCCGTCGGGCGAGCGGTAGACGCCGTCGCCGTAGCCGACGCTGCGCTGGCTGTTGTTCTCGCCCGTGCCGATCCAGACGACGAGCGGATTCGTCGGGTCGAGCGTCACGCAGCCGATGGAGAACGAGCCCTGTGTGTCGAAGACCGGCTCGAACGTCGTCCCCTGGTTCGTCGTCTTCCAGACGCCGCCCGAGGCGACGGCGACGTAGTACGTCCCCTTGTGGACCGGGTCGACCGCGAGGTCGCCGATGCGCCCCGAGGTGAGGGCCGGGCCGAGGTCGCGGAGCGGGAGGCCCGAGAAGGTCTCGGCGGAGTAGGGGTCCTTCTTCGTGTCCGAGACCGGCGCCGCAGCCTTGCCGGCCTTCGTGGCCGCGGGCTTCGATTCCACCGCGGCCTTCGCGGGGCCGGAGTCCTGCGAGAGAGCCGGAAGCGAGAAGGCCAGAGCGGAGGCGAGAGAGAACGTGAGTGTAAGGGCGAGGGGCGTGGAGCGCATTTTCATGGCGTTTCAGTTCCCTTTCGTGTGCGCCAGGACGAAGGCATATTCGTCGGCAGTGGCCTCGACAGACGCTTTCACCATGTCCGCGCCGCCGTGGCCGGCGTTTCGTTCGATCCGCAGGAGGACGGGGCCGCCGGTCGTCGCCGCCTGGAGCGCGGCTGCGAACTTGCGGGCATGCATGGGGTCGACCCGGTCGTCGCTGTCGGCCGAGAGGAGGAGCGTCGCGGGATAGGCGACCCCCTTCTTCACGGCGTGGTACGGCGAATAGGCGCGGAGCGCCTCGAACTGCCCCGGGTCGTCTGCGGAGCCGTACTCGCTGACCCAGGTGCGCCCCGATCCGAAGAGGTGGTAGCGGACCATGTCGAGGAGCGGGACGGCGCAGAGAACGGCGGAAAACGCCTTCGGCGCCTGCGTCATCGCCGCGCCCACGAGGAGGCCGCCGTTGGAACCGCCGTAGATCGCGAGCCGGTCGGGGC
>DIAY01000111.1 GCA_002414905.1 Holophagales bacterium UBA5066
CGCGCGAAGCTCCCCGCGGTGTCCCGCCGTGCCTGCTCGAGGAGGTCCTGGAAGCGGGGATCCTCGAAGTGCGCCGGCTCGAGCCGCTCGGCGTGAACCAGGATCTCGTCGGTCAGCGAGACGGTGAGCTCGCTGAGGAGCCGCCGGCGCGCGTAGTCCTGGACTGCCCGCGCGAGAGCCTCCGCCGCCGTACAGCCGACGCCGAGAAGGAGCCACGGGACCAGCGCCCCGAAGCCCCCGGGGCCTCGCCCGAGCCCTGCGGAGATGGCGTTGATCAGTCCCCGCGCCGCCAGGACGACGCCGGCCGGGACGAGGCTCCTCACCAGAGCGGCTGAGACGAGCGTCGCCGTGAGGCTGCGATGGACGCGCCAGGTCTTCCGCAGGGCCCAGGCCGAGCTCGCCACGAGCGTTCGGAGGCGCTCTTCAGCCACTGCTCCCACCCTTCCTCGCCCCTTCGATCCGTCGCCGGATCTCGTCCGCCCCGACCATCGGGGTCTGCTGCGCCGCGACCCAGTCGGCCCAGCGTTCTCGCGAGATCGGGGGCTTGCCCTCGGCGAAGCAGATCGTGTCGAGGAGCGCGAAGAGGCGCTCCTCGTGCCGCGCCATCCTCTCGAGCGTCCGCCGGCGGATCTCCTCCGCCGGCACGGGGCAGGCCACCAGCTCCCTCACGCCGTTCGCAACGGCCGCGGGGTCGTCGGCGACGATCCGGACGTAGTCGGGGTCGAAGAACGCGTCCCGGCCGCCGCGGCTCGCCGTCGAGACGACCGGGAGCCCCGCGAGGAGGTACTGGACGCTCGCGAACATCGCTCCCTCGACGGCGGAGAGGCAGAGACCGACTCGCGCCTCGTTGATCGCCTCGTTGATCTCCCCGCCGGTGAGACTCCGGTAGTCGGGTGCGAGCGGGTCGTTGACCCAGTGAGCGTGCGGGAAGGCGTCCCGCACCGATCGGGCGTACGCCTCGTCGTGGTACCTCCCGACCCGTGCGGTGACGAGAGAGAGATTCTCGACGGCGGTGGCGAGGTGGTGCCTCTTGAAGGAGCAGATCCGCGCGTCGTAGACGGCGTCGAACCTCTTCGGCCGTCCGGGCAGAGGCCGGAAGAGCGTGGGATCGACGAACGCGTTGTGGCTGACCCATGCCGAGCCGAGGCCCCGGGCGGTCATCAGCCGATGCTCCACCTCGCTGTTGGCCAGGAAGATCATCCGGTGCCTCGGATGGCGGCGGAGGTGACGCGCCTTCCGGAGCTCCAGGTGGTCGACGTGCCAGGGATCGTCGTGGGACCAGGAGAATTCGACGAGGAGGGTGACCGGCCGATAGCGGTACTGGCGGAAGACCGGCAGGAGGGCGCCGGGCTCGTCCGCGAGGACCCAGTCGCGGAGGTAGAGGACGAGCGGATCGGCCGAGAGAACGGCACAGGCGCCCCCTCGCAGGCGCTCTCCGACGACTTGGAGAGGGAGCACCTCGTAGAGACGGTTCAGAAGTTTAGCCACCCGCCCCCCGGCCCGGCCGAAGGGCGGGAGAACGCTCTCGCGGGCACCGGGCCGGGCTCGTCACTCGCAGAGGACCCACGGCCCCTTTCGCTCTGCCGCCAGCTCCGTGTCCTGGATCGCGTTGACGAGCGTGATCGAGGTGGCGACGAGGAAGTAGGCCGCCAGAGCGCCCCCGATCGCCGCCCGCCGGGAGAGCCACCGCGGCGCCAGGACGCCGTCGTCGAGGAGCTCTCCGAGGAGGAACGAGGAGAAGAAGATCCCCTGCATCATCACGAAGCCGGCCGCCCACGCATCCCGGTTCAGGATGACATAGGCGAGGTAGGTCGTCGGGAGGAGGACGAAGAGGAGGCGGGTCTCGTCCCTCCGCCGTCTCCAGGCCCACCAGGAGAGGAGCACCGACGGGAGGAGGCCGGTGCTCAGGAGCTTGAACCCGACGCCCCGCCAGCTCGAGAACCCCTGCTGCACCTCGAGGGCGTAGACGAGGTTCCGTGCGCTCGAAAGGCCGTCGAAGGCGTTCAGGAAGAGGAAGGGGAGCGCCATGCCGGCGATCGAGACAGCTGCGGCGCGGGGACGCCTCCGGACGAGGAGGAAGACGACGAAGCCCGCGCAGAAGACGGCCGCCGAGAATTTGAAGAGAAACGCGAACCCCATGAGGAGGCCGGGGAGGAAGGCGTCGTCGCGCCTCCGGAAGCGCAGGATCCCGAGGGCGAAGAAGAGGAGAGTGACGACGTCGTCCTGCTCACCGACTGTGACGCTCAGGTTCGTCCCGGGGTAGAAAGCGAAGAGGGCCGAGGCGATCAGGACCGTCCTGGCGGAGAAGGTCCCGCGGCCGAGGCGCGCGTGGAGGACGAGGAGCGAGGCGAAGAATGCCAGGTTGGCGAGCTTCAGCCCCCAGAGCCCCGCCAGGTGGTAGACGCCGTACCAGAGGACGGGTCCGACGAACGTCTTGCTCGTGATCCGGTAGCCCTCGACGCCCCCGAGCACTTCCTTGCCGAGGTTCACGGCGCCGATCACGTCCGGGTAGAGCCGGCCGTAGAAGACGACGATCAGGAGGAGCTTGAACAGGAGCGCCACGCCGAAGAGCGCGAGGAGAGATCGGGAGGACGGGCTCACGGCGCGCCCCGCGCCCTCGCCGCCAGGAAGCGTCGGACCTCGCCGGGGCCCGTCGCCGCTCCGACCGCGATGAAGACCGTGAGGAAGACGACCGGGAAGAGGTAGTACCGGTCCCAGTCCACCGGCGTCATCAGGGCTGGTCCCGCGGTGAAGAGGCCCACGAAGAGCAGGACGACCGCGGCGGCGGGACCGCTCCCGTCTTTCGTCCACCGCCAGGCCGCCCGGGTGAGGAAGAGGAGGCCCAGCCCCCCGAGGAGGACGTTGAGGGCCGCGACCCGCGTGACCGTGTACTGCTTCAGGGTTCGTCCCGCGACGACGAGGACGCGCCGGCTCGCCGTCGAGAACCCCCACCGCGGGTCACGCTGGTTTTCGGCCAGTTGCCGCGCCCGCAGCTCGAGCATGGCGCTCACGTGGGATACGGGTCGGTGGTGGAGCGACGGGTTTACGGCGACGAACGTCGCCGCGCACGAGCCCAGGACCAGCAGCGAGGCGCCCGCGGCGAAGGCCAGGCGCCGCCGCCTGCGGCCCTGTTCCCGGAAGGCGAGTCCGCAGGCGAGGACCACCCCGGCGCCGGCGACCGCCAACCCGTTCAGCTTCGACCCTCCGGCCAGCCCGGCGGCGACCCCCATCGCCACGAGCCACGCGAAGGAGCGGAGGGAGCCCCCGCCCGATGCGAGGTCCCCGGCGTCGTCGCGGACTCGCAGAGCCCTCGTGCCTGCCCACATCGCGAGGCAGGTGAAAAAGAGAAGGGCGGGGTCTCCCATCGCCCGTCGCAGGTGGACCAGAAGGTAGCCGGACGCCGAGAAGAGAATGATGAAAAGGACTCCCGCGATCCTTCCGGCGCCTTGCCGGACGAGCCCGTACAGGACGAGACCGCTGACGACCCCCAGGACGGCCGTGGAGCGGCGGGCCGCCTCCAGCAGGCCGGCAGACGGTACGTTCCCGAGGCGGGCGTTCTCGTCGGGTCCCAGATTGCTCTTCCAGGGATGATTGAGGTCAGCAGTCGTGTAGCCGTGCAACCGCCTGCCGATCGCGATCAGGTAGCGGGCCACGGGAGGCTGGTCCAGGGAGAAATAATGAGGACCCCAGGTGAGCCGCGAGCTCCAGGCGCCGCGGGCTCCCGCCTTTCCGGGCTGCGGGAGTACCGGGTCCGGTCCCCGGACGCTTTCCCGGAACCACTGCGGCGGAATGAAGCCCTCGTCGACGGCTGCCTCGAAATAGAGACTGCAGCAGATCCAGAGACTCTCGTCCTCGTGGAACGGCACCCGCTCGAGGCCGCGGGAATAGGAGAACGCCAGGACCGCACCTGCGAAGGCCCACTCGGCGAGGCGAGCAAGATGCGGCCGGGCCGGCCTCATCGTTCGAGAAGTCCGTCCCGTCGGAGCTCGACCCGTACGCCGCAGGTCCCTGCGAGGTCTTTCAGAGGCCGCGAGGTTAGCAGGTCGCTTGC
>DIAY01000047.1:0-14629 GCA_002414905.1 Holophagales bacterium UBA5066
GTCGGGCAGACCTCCGCGCAGACGGGGCGTTCGCAGTGGTTGCAGGAGAGCGAGAGGTTCCAGGCGAAGACGTCCTGTCGCCAGGCGGTCCCCTCTCGGCGCCACCCGCCGCCCGAGACCTCGTAGACGCGGCGCCAGAGGATTCCCGGCGGGAGGTCGTTGTGGTCCTTGCACGCCGCCTGGCAGGCCTTGCAGCCGGTGCAGGACGATGCGTCGAAGTGGACGGCGTACGGGCCCTTCACGGTCGCCTCTCCACGCGCCGGAAGGCGGCGGCCGCCGGGCGCGGCCGCTTCGTGGGCCCGCTCTTGCCGTTCCCCTCCTCCATCCGTTCCACCTGCGCCATTGCCGTGTGCTGCGCGGTGCCGAAGGCGAGCGGCGTCCACCGCTCGCTCGTCAGGACGTTCACGTTGCCGCGACGGTCTTCTCCGCGCTCGTCGGGCGTCCACCATGCTCCCTGCGGGATGTCGATCACGCCCGGCAGGATCCGCTCCGTCACGCGACATCGCAGACGGACCGCGCCGCGGGCGTTGAAGACACGGACTTCGTCGCCGTCGACGATGCCGCGCTTCTGGGCATCGAGCGGGTTGAGGAAAACGCGCTGCGGAAAGGCCTCCTCGAGCCAGTCGACGTTGTCGTGGGTGGAGTGGACGCGCTGGAGGGTGTGGTGACCGATCACCTGGAGCGGAAAGGCTGCCGCCTCCGGCCCGAACGGGCTCTCCCACTCCTCGACGTACTTCGGGACGGCGGGGATCTCGTCGGGGCGCCCTTTTTCGAAGAGCGCCTTCGAGAAGATCTCGATCTTTCCCGATGGGGTATCGAGCGGGTGCCCTTCCGGGTCCTGCCGGAACTCCTCGAACGCGACGGCAGGCCGCGTCACCGGCTTCGCCCAGACGCCGATGTTCCGCTCGAGGAGTTCGTCCAGAGGCGGGAGGTCGGGGAAGCGGGTCTCGCGGTACCTCTCGAGGACCCACTCCACCCAGCCCCGCTCGTCACGTCCCTCTGTGAAGGCCTCTCCCACGCCGAGGCGCTTTGCGAGGTCGGTGCAGATCCGGTAGTCGCTCCGGCACTCTCCGGGAGGCTCGACGACCTTCGGCATCAGGATGAGCTCGTCGCCGTACTTCCAGCCGTCCTCGACGCCCCACGTTTCGAATTGTGTGCAGGCTGGCAGAACGACATCTGCGAAGCGCGCGGTCGGCGTCAGGAAGTTGTCCTGGACGACGAGGAACTGCACCTTCGACTCGTCGGCGAGGATCCGCGCCGTCCGGTTCACGTTCGCGTGCTGGTTGACGAGCGCGTTCGAGGCGACCGCCCAGATCAGCTTCACGTCGGTGTCGAGGCGGCGCGACGAAACCTGGCCGCAGAAAAGGGCTGCGGCGTCGCGTCCTCGCGCGACCGTCCCCGAGAAGACGACTCCGTCCTTCTCTCCTATCTCGCGCCCCCTGAGGACCGCTTCCGTCCAGAGGAAGCACGGGATCGCGGCGCCGAAGGGGTTCTCGCCGGTGGGGAAGACCGTCCAGAGAGGGCCGCCGTCGGGCGCCTGGTTCCCGAGGCCCGAGGCCCAGCCGCCCGGGATGCCGACGTTCCCCGCGAGCGCCGCCAGGACGCATCCGGCCCGTACGACCTGCTCGCCGTAGGCGCGCCGTTGCATCCCGTAGCCCTGGTAGAGGACGCCCGGGACGTTCGTTGCGTATTCCCGCGCGAGGCGCGCGATCGTCGCGGCAGGGACGGTAGTGATCGCCTCGGCCCACTGAGGCGTCTTCGGCACGCCGTCGCGGACCCCGAGGAGGTAGTCGCGGTAGCTCTCCTCGCCCTCGCAGCCGGGCGGCATCTGCGACGCATCGAATCCGACGCAATGGGTCTTCACGAACTCCAAGTCGTAGAGCCCCTCGTCGACCATGACGAAGGCCATCGCGGTCATCAGCGCCGCGTCGGTGCCGGGGCGGATCGGGACCCACTCGTCGGCGAGAGAGGCCGCGGAGAGGCTGTGCCGCGGGTCGATACAGACGACGCGGGCTCCTCGCTGCCGCGCGAGCTTCAGGAACCAGTCGCTGTTGGTCCCGTCGCGCATCTCGGCCGGGTTCCAGCCCCACATCAGGATCAGCTTCGCGTTCAGCCAGTCCTGCCGCTGGTTGCCAGTCGTCAGCGTGCCGTAGACCGTCGGTGTGGCGACGTTGATGGCGGCCCAGGAGTAGCTGTTCCAGATGCCGAGGCAACCCCCGGCGACGTTCATCAGGCGCCGCGCCACGTGCGAGCCGTTCGTCTGGTTGTACGAGCCGGTGCCGTACGGGATGAAGAGACCGCCCGGCCCGTACGTCTCCCGCACCCTCCTCATCTCCGACGCGACGAGGTCGAGCGCCTCGTCCCAGGAGACCCTGGCGAACTTGCCCTCGCCGCGCTTGCCGACCCGCTTCAGCGGGTGGAGGAGCCGGTCAGGGTGGTACTGGCGCCGCAGGTACGACCGCCCGCGGACGCAGGCCCTCAGCTGTGGGGCTTCCAGGACATCGGGCCGGTCATCGGCCTCGAGGTGGACGATCTTTCCGTCCCTCACCGTCGCGAGGAGAACGCAGCGCCCGCCGCAGTTGTGCGCCGGGCAGCCGACCCGGACCATCCGTTCGGGGGGATTCGCCCCGACTCGCCCGTCGCGTCCCTTCCGGGCCGAACCCCAGGTCATCCGTACCGACCTCCAGCCGGACATGGTACTTCGGACAGGGGCGCGCGAGACGGGCTGATGGGCGGTCGCGGAGAGTCTCGAAGGGGCTCGTGAGGAGAAATTGGCCTGCGAGGAACGGGTCCGGAGGGGCAGTTCTCGTGCGTGGTAGCCTGCCGTTTGATTCCATTGGACCGAGGTTTCTGTCTGATTGAACTCCGATGGGCAGCTCGCGACGTTCGACTCGAGAAGACGACACGTGGCCCCGCAGAACCACTCGAGAACCATGCCTGACGAGGGCGGCGCCCGACGGGTGCCTGACGATGTAGGCCGGAAGGCGTTGCGGTTCGACCCGCCCTGCGGCGTTCCCGAGCTCGTTCGGACGGATCCCCATCGGGCCCTGATGATTCACGACGGGGCGCCGTTGGAGCTGCTCGAGACAGCTCCGAAGGTCGCCGCGCGCTACCCCTTCGCGTAGCGGATGGCTGATCGAGAGGACGACCCGTGGACTCGATGACGCCACTCCTCTTCGTCGGCATCTGCTTCGTCATCTCCCTCGGGGCCGGCGTCCTCGGATCGCTTCTCGGTCTGGGAGGCGGTCTCATCGTCATCCCGGCGCTCACCCTCCTCCTGAAGATCGACATCCGGTACGCGATCGGAGCCTCCATCGTCTCGGTGATCGCCACGTCGAGCGGGGCCGCCGCCGCCTACGTCCGCGAGCGGATGACGAACCTGAGGGTGGCGATGGTCCTCGAGCTGGCGACGACCCTCGGGGCGCTAACGGGGGGCTATCTGGCCGGACAGATCGGGGGCCGGTGGCTCCACGTCATCTTCGGAGTCGTAATGGGCTATTCGGCGCTGATGATGCTTCGCGGGCGGCGGCTCCTTTCGGGCGGGGACGACCGGCCCGCTCCCTGGGCCGACCGGCTCCGCCTCCACGACAGCTACTACGACGAGGCCCTCGCCCGGGAGGTGCCTTACCGCGTCGTCGGAACTCGCGTCGGCCTCGGCCTGATGTACGTGGCAGGGATCGTGAGCGGCCTTCTCGGCATCGGCTCGGGAGCGCTGAAGGTGCCGGCGATGGACCTCGCGATGCGACTCCCGATCAAGGTTTCGAGCGCCACGAGCAACTTCATGATCGGGGTGACGGCGGCCGCGAGCGCAGGTCTCTACTTCAACAGGGGAGACATCGACCCGTTCGTCGCCGCCCCGGTCGCCGCGGGCGTTCTCATCGGGGCGACGATCGGGTCGCGGCTCCTCGGACAGCTGAAGGGGAAGGCGATCCGGGTCGTTTTCGTGGCCGTCCTTCTCTTCATCTCGGCGCAGATGCTCCTGAAGGGGCTCCTCGGATGACAGAGTCGACCCGCGCTCCCGAGGCCCTCACTCCGCCCGTTCACGACGAGCGGGTCCGGCGGGCTGAGCTGATGATCAGCACCGTTCTGAGGGTCGGAGTCCTCGCGAGCCTCGTCGCGATCGTGGTCGGAACCGTCGTTTCCTTCGTCCGCCATCCCGACTACTTCACCTCGACGACCGCCCTCGCGCGGCTGACGCATCCGGGTGCTGCGTTTCCCCGCTCGGTCGGCGAGGTCCTGCGTGGGGTGCAGGCGCTGCGCGGCCAGGCGTTCGTCTCGCTCGGCCTGCTCCTCCTCATCCTGACGCCGGTCGTCCGGGTGGCGGTCTCCGTCGTCTTCTTCATCCTCCAGAAGGACCGGCTCTACACCCTGATCACGGCCACGGTCCTGGCGATCCTCCTCCTGTCGTTCGTCCTCGGAAAGGCCGCGGCCTAGCGATGCGAGAGACGGCCATGTCGCAGAGCAAATATCCGCTGGGGGCGAAGCTCCTCCTGGCGGCGAGCGCAGCGTTGCTCCTCGCCGCGGTCTTCCACCTGGTGGGGTACGCGACCGCCACGCTGGGCCTGGACAACAGCAGCCTGGTGCCGGAGCTGAAGAGCTCCTTCCGGGCGCTCTGGTTCGGCGTTTCGCTGCAGGACGCGGTCATCGCGCTCCTCCTCGTCCTCGCAGCTGTCCGGCCCGCGAGCGTCTCGTCGGCGGCCGTCGTCCTCTGCTCCCTCCTCCCGCTCCTGCAGGGGACGCTCCTCTTCGTCCTCGCCGGCTCGACGGTGAATCTCTGGCTGACCGGTGCGGCCGCGGTCCTCGCCATCGCCGGCGTTGCCCTGCTCGGCGGAGGCAGGGCGGCTCCGCCCCACGCTGATGCACGGGGCGCCCTGTCCGCTCACAGAACGCGATGAGCACCGAGAGAGTAGAGGTCTACGGGTTCGAGACGGAGGAAATCGAGGAATTCCGCGCGGCGATCGAGGAAGCGCTCGGGCTGACTTTCGAGCCCTTCGACAGCGCGTCCGTCGGCGGCTACTACTTCGCGACGTTCTGCGGGACCCACACCGAGCTCACCCTGCGGTTCAACCAGCAGCCTGACTCATCTTCTACAGTTCCCGAGCATTTCTGACGATGCGGTATTCGCAAGTGATTGAAATGCCGTGGGCTGGCCGATCGGCTGTTTTCGCGCGACTCGATTTGTAGTGCCACGAGGATGGCGCTTGGAGCTTGCAGATACTGGTATCGAGGCCCATATTAGTAGTGGTAGCGGGAGGGCCTCATGTTCTTCCGGGTCAAGACGGTCGGGAGCAACAGCTACGTACAGGTCGTCGAGAGCTATCGGGATGAAGGCCGCCCCAGGCAGCGTGTACTGCTGACGCTCGGCTCCCTCGATGACCTCCGATCGTCCGGTCACCTCGACTCGCTTCTGGCCTCTGGCAGCCGCCTGTCCGAGACGATGTTGATCCTGACGGAGCATCAACGGGGGGAGTTGGGGGCGACGCCTTCGCGCCGCTTCGGGTCGGTCCTGGTCTTCGAGCGGCTCTGGAAACAGTCCGGCTGCAAGGAAGTGATCGAGCAGCTGGTCGACGGCAGGAAGTTCGGCTTCTCCGTGGAGCGGGCGGTCTTCTTCACGGTCCTTCACCGGCTTCTCACGAGCGGCTCGGACCGGGCGGCGCTGGGGACCTGGCAGGAGGACTACGAGATCGAGGGGATCGACTCCTTACAGCTGCATCAGTTGTACCGGGCGATGGCCTTCCTGGGCGAGGAGCTACCGGAGGAAGAGCAGGCCGGAGCGACGCCGTTCTCTCCGCGGTGCGTGAAGGACCAGGTCGAGGAGGCGCTGTACCGCCAGCACCAGGATCTGTTCTCAGGACTGGAGCTGGTCTTCTTCGACACGACGTCCATCTATTTCGAGGGGGAGGGTGGGGAGACGCTCGGCCAGCACGGCCACAGCAAGGACCACCGGCCGGACCTCAAGCAGATGGTGGTGGGAATGATCCTGGACGGCGAAGGGCATCCGGTCTGCTGCGAGATGTGGCCGGGGAACACGACCGACGTGACGAGCCTGATCCCGGTTGTGGACCGGCTGAAGAAGCGGTTCGGGATCGTGAGGGTCTGCGTGGTGGCGGATCGCGGAATGATCAGCCAGAAGACCCTCGAGGCGCTCGAGGAGCGGAAGCTGGAGTACATCCTGGGGGCCCGGATGCGTAAGCAGAAGGAAGTCACCGAGACCGTCCTGGCGCGGGCCGGGCGCTACCACGAGGTGACACCAGAACGAAGACAGAAGAAGGACCGCTCGCCGCTGAAGGTCAAGGAGGTCTGGGTCGTCGATGACGACTCCGAGCGACGGTACGTAGTCTGCCGGAACGAAGAGGAGGCCCGAAAGGACGCGCACGACCGCGAGGCCATCGTCACGTCATTACGCGAGGCCCTGCGGCGAGGCGAGAAGAGCCTGGTCGGCAACAAGGGATACCGCAGGTACCTGCGGACGAAGGGGAAGGCCTTCTCCGTCGACGAGGATCGGATCGAACAAGAAGCGCGGTACGACGGCACCTGGGTGCTGCGCACGAATACCACGCTTCCGACGACAGACGTGGCGCTGACGTACAAGCGGCTCTGGACCGTGGAGGAGATGTTCCGGTCGATGAAGTCGCTCCTATCGACGCGACCGATCTGGCACAAGTGCGACGAGACGATCCGTGGCCACGTCTTCTGCACCTACCTGGCGCTCGTGCTGCGAAAGGCCCTCGAGGATCGGCTCGAAGCAGCGGGCATCGACGAGGAATGGGCCAAGGTGCTCGCCGATCTCGACCGGCTCACGCATGTCGATGTCGAGAAGGACGGCAAGCGATTCCGGATTCGATCGACCACGCCGGGATGCGCCGGCAAGGTCCTCAAGGCGACCGGAGTCGCCATTCCTCCGACCGTGACTCAACTCCCGGGGGAAGGCGTCGCGTGACCTCCGGTGTCATTGACCACAGAACCGGTATTCGTAGTGCCAACTCGTTTTCGTGCCAACAGAACTCATTGAAATGACACTACTTCGCGAAAGTCACTGTAGAAGACGAGCCTGAGCCGGACGGAGGATGGGACTCGGGGGAGGACGGCCTGGCGGAGCCGGAGTTTCCGTCGCACGGGGTCCTCCTCTACGTCGAGTGGCGGATAACGGACCACGCGTGCCGCAGTTAGATCACGAGCGTCACGGCCTACGGCGAGCTCCTCGCCGTGGAGGAATGAGGGCGGGCGGCGTTAGCGAGCCTGCGAAGGGCCTGGGCCTCCACCTGCCCCGGGACCTTGGAGCGGGTGGCGCTCCCAGTTCTTGGGCCACGGAGATGAACTATGGGCAGAGGGCTTTGGCGAAGGGAGCCGGGATGCCTCAGCAGAAGACCTGCGCGCTCTCACCGCCGCTTCGTCTATCCGATGCTGACCGAGATGACGGCAGACGCCATCGAGTCGTGCGAGGCGGCCTGCCCGTGAAAGGCGAGATGCTCGACGTGATCCGGCTGAGGAGGCTGCTGGAGCATGGCACCTGCCTCGGCCGGCCCGAAGTCGGCGGCCAGGTGATCCCGAACGCTCCCCACCTGTGGCCCCACGACTATTTTGCCCCGCGGCGGGAGCGGTGTCGACGAAGACGATCTCTCCCGAGCTCGAGTGCGTCCTGAAGCGGCTAAAGCCGGACCGCATGCTCGACACACTCCCGGAGCCCCCCACCGTGGCCCGCCAGCGGAAGACCCCCCACCAGGACTTCCTGCTCCTGGCCCTCTCGAACGAGGCCGAAAGGCACGAGAGCCAGGCCGGCGAGCTGAGGGCGCAGAGGGCACACCTCGACCCCGAGATGCGGTTTGAGAGGTGGGACGAGACGGCCCGCGTCACCCTCGACCGCACTCTCCTGAACGAGCTGGCCACACTGTGCTTTCTCCAGGGCCACCGCCACGTGGCCATCGTCGGCCCCGTCGACGGCGGCAAGACCTTCTGTGTCCACGCCCTCGGTCACGTCGCCTCTCAGGCCCGACCGGATCTGAGGCAGCCGGCCAACCTGCACGTCCTGGCCGATCTCGGGCGGGTCTCCGACCTGCTCTGTGTCGTGGTCCGGCACGCGGCCGGCGATCGGGGCGCACCGCTCAGCCACGAAGCGCTGGACCGTGCCTGAACCGGGGTGCACGATGGGAAAGACGAGCCTTGCGGTACGGACGATCCGAGCCGAAATACGCCGGCCGTCGGCGCCCATGATCTCGGCGAAGGGAAGGCGCGAGCGGTATCGATGATGAATGGCCTGACGACTGCGACGAGCGACTATCCGGTAGGAGAAACCATCGACCGGCTGGTCGCGATCATCGAAGATCAGGGTTGGCATCTCTTTGTGCGTATCGACCATGCCGAACAGGCCCACAAGGAAGGGCTGGAGCTGCGGCCTACCGAGCTGATCCTGTTCGAAATCCCGGGATCGGCACGCTGCTGATGCAGGATCGGCAGCTGGCAGGCATCGACCTGCCAATGAAGGTGCTGGGCGTGGGAGGACGAACGCGGCGAGGTCAGGATCGCTCACAACAGCATTCAGTGGCTGAAGGAACGGTACCGGCTGACCGACGAGCCGACCCTGCGGGTCATCGATGAGGTCCTCGCGAAGGTATGCACCGGCGCGCGAGGGCGAGGGCCAGTCTCAGGGAAATCACGCCGAAGGAAAGCGGGCCCTTCCTGATATGTTCCGCAAAGGGCGCGACACCGCGTGGTTCGCTGCCAGGCTCTTTCGCGGTCAGCACGGCGCAGGAGACGTACCCGGCAGGGTGCCGGCGTACGCGACGGAAGCGGTCGGCGATGGAGACCGGGAGACGAGCGGGGCGCGCCCGAAAGCGCACCCCGCAGATCCTATAGTAGAAAATCAAGACCTGGCCCCGATTGGGCCGGATCGGCCCCTACTGATCTTTCCTCGGGGGCAGCGCCCCCGGCTCGCTGCTCGGGGGAACGATCCCCCTGATGCGGAGATACGTGACGATGTTGCCGTAGTGCTCGGCGAGGTGCACGGCGTTGGCGTTCAGGAGAGTGATCTTCGGCATGTCTCCCCAGATGAACTTCACGTTCTGCGCGCCGGCCAGGTCGGTCATGCTCGCGTACGCCGCGTCGCAGTAAGCGAAGGCGCTCTGCAGCGCCGGCACCAGCTCGCGCTTCGTCGTCTTGCTCGCCTCGATCTTCGGGGCGGGGTTCGTCACGCCGAGGACGGCGGAGCAGAAGAGATACTGGGAATCCGCTACGTGACCGACGATCTGGCCGAAGCTACGGACGCTCTCGGTCGGCTTGAAGCCGTAGCTCTCCTCCGGCATCTTCTCGGCAGACTTCCGCACCCACGCCGAGAGCTGGCCGAAGGCTTGCCTGTTGAAGTCGCTCCACGGGCTCGCCTCGGCGGCGGCCGGGGCCGGCACCGCCGGCGGGTTGTTCTGGGCCGGAGCGAAGGCTGACATTGCGAGAAGGGTCAACGGAAGGAGCTTGAACAGAGTTCGCATGGGGTCTCCTCTTCTGAGTAGTCGTTGCAGTGGCGGTTTGGTCAGGTCACAACGTGCTCGACGTTCTGTGTGCTCGCCAGGGTGACGCGGGCGGTGCCCTACATTTTCCTATCTCCCTTCGCGATGGAGATCAGGTCGGCTCGCGGTGGCGGCGCAGGCGCACCGCGGCGGCGAGGCAGGCGACCGTGAAGAGCAGGCCGAGCCAAAGCGCGGGCGAGCTCAGGAAAGGTCCCGGGGTGAGCTGCCAGTGGTCCGGCGGCGTGACGACGAACGCTCGTGCCATCGCTCCCGTCGCGCGGTCCTTCAGGAAGGAGCTGAACCAGGTCGTCTGGAACGCGAGCCTCTCGACCGCGACGAGCACGAAGGGGGGGAGCACGGCCCACAGGACGGGCAGGCGGCGCGCCCAGACCGAGACGAGGAGCAGCCAGCCGTAAATCGGCGCGAACCAGAGCACGTGCGCGGCCATCCCGTAGACCATCTCCACGGCCTCCCGGAACACCCGGAACTCGGTCCAGAGGATCGCGGGGCTCGAGCCGCTTCCCAGGAACACCGCCGTGCTGACCGCCAGGAGGACCCACTGCGTGAGGAGGCCAAGCAGGATGCCGATGCACGGCAGCACCGCGAGCGGGACGCTCGCCTTGGCGAGCACGGTCGTCAGGTCGGAGACCGGCAGAGACTTCCAGAAGAGGATGCTGCGGTCGCGCCGCTCGCCGTGCAGCGCGTCGAGCGCATAGAAGAGGCCGACGAGGAACGTCGCCAGCATGATCGGCGCGGGCGCGAGGGTGAACACCTTGACGACCACCTCGTGCCGCTTCGCCGGATCGACGGCCGACAAGGCTCGAATCCGGCCCGGAAGAGAGAACGTCGCGATCGTCGAAGCAAGGAGCGAGATCGCGGTGACGAGAAGCGGCGCGACGGTGACCGAGCGGTTCTCCCACAGCTCGCGTTGCACCGACCACCAGAAGGGGCGCGTAGGCACGGCGACGGAGGGAATGGCCGGCGGCTCGGGCGTGTTCATGCGCGTGCTCCCATGACGGCTACGAACAAGTCGGCGATGCTCGGCGTTCGGACCTCCCCGAGCGCGGCGAGCGCCGCACGCTCCCCGCCGTCGAAGAGCAGGAGGGTGCGGCCAAGGACCTGCCGTTCGTGGATGGGCTTCAGCGTCCGCGCCCTTTCGACGTGCTCAGGGCGGGGCGTCACCTCGAGATACCGCGACTCGAACGCCTCCATGCTGCACTCGAGGACGATGCGACCGCGGTCGATGAAGACGAAGTCCGTGAGGACGTCCTGGATCTCCTCGATCTGGTGGGTCGTCACGACGATGGTGCGGCTGCGCTCGGTGTAGTCGTGCAGGAGCGAGTCGTAGAACCGCTTGCGGAAGAGGATGTCGAGGCCGAGCGTCGGCTCGTCCAGCACCAGCAACCTCGCGTCGATAGCCATGACCAGCGCCAGGTGCAGCTGCGTCACCATTCCCTTGGACAATTCCCGCACCCTGGCGGAGCGCTTGATCGCGGTCTTCGTGAGGAACCCTTCCGCCTTCGCACGATCGAACCGCGGGTGTACGCCGGCCACGTAGTCGACCAACTGGGAAACCCGAATCCAGCGCGGCAGCAACGCGACGTCGGCGATGAAGGAGACGTCGCGCATCAGAAGTTCACGATCGGCCCAGGGGTCGCGCCCGAGCACTTTCAGCTCCCCCTGGTAGGGGATGAGGCCGAGCATCGCGTGGAGCGCGGTGCTCTTGCCCGCACCGTTGGGACCGATGATCCCGAGGATGCGGCCCTCTTCCACGCGCAGGTCGAGGCCGTCGAGCGCGACCGTCGCGCCGAACGTCTTGCGCAGACCGCGGGCTTCGATGCAGGTCATGGTGTCAGCGCTCCTTCTTCGAGGGGCGTCTGCCCGCCGCGTCCTCGTCGAGCAGCTCCTCCTCGGTGAGCCCGAGCCGCCGGATGGTGGCCTGGATCCTCGGCCACTCCTCCGAGAGGAACCTCTTGCGTTCGCCCTGAAGCAACAGGCGGCGCGCGCCAGCGTTGATGAACATGCCGCGACCTCGTTTCATCTCGACGAGATCCTCGTCGACGAGTTGCTGATAGCCCTTCATCACGGTGATCGGGTTCACCCGGTTCTCGACCGCGACGCTGCGCACCGACGGGAGCGGATCGCCCTCGTTCAGCAGCCCGTCCAAAATCATCGCGACGACGCGGTCGCGGATCTGGCGATAGATGGGCTGGGTGTCGTTCCACTCGCGATCCATGTGTGTGATGTAGTGAACTATATCACCGAAGCAGATGCAAGCGAAACCTTGAGGAGGGAATCGAAGAGGGATGGCCCTGGCCAGACTCGCTTCCCTGGTGGCGCACGCCGAACCCGGACTGTCCATGAGGCGCAAGCGGAGTCGTCACGCTCGACGGTCAGGTCTATCCGGGAACCCTGAAGCAGGAGGCCGAGGAAGCCGTTCGCCAGATACCGGGCGTCAGGAGCGTCGTCAACCGGATCGAGGTACTCCCGGCCTCCCTCGACGTTGACCGTCTCCGGCGGGCCATCTTCCTCACCTTCTATACCAACGATTTCCCTTCCCTGTATGGAACGCCGACCTGCCTGCTCGGACGTCGCAGCTGGGGCCGCGCCTTGCGAGCCCGGCCAGGACCAAGACCGGATCAGCCCACGGTCACGAAACCGCGCGAGACCCTGCACGGGGCCGCAAGACCCCGTTCCCGTTTCCGCTCACTCCGTGGCGTCCCCCGTCTCGTGATGGCTGACGCGGTCACTGTCCCCAGGCTTCAGCTCCCGAAAGACCAGTGCGGAGAGGACGGTCATCGCGCCGAGGAGGAGAAGCCGGAGGAGCGGATACGCAGCGACGATGGCGTGGCGGAAGGTGCCGGCGAGGAGGACGAGAGAGAGGGCAAGGAGGCCGAGGATCGCGCCCGTCCCCAGCGTGTGCTCACCGAAGACCTCGAGGACGTAGGAAAGGAGCCCGATCCCGGCGCCGAAGAGGATCCGAACGTGAAGAGGGCGATTGCGGACGCGAAGGTCCTGCGGGTACCGAACCGGTCCGCCATCCACCCGCTGACGGGTATGAAGACGGCGAGGCTCAGGGTGTAGCTCGACAGGACCGCCTTCATGCTGAGGGACTCGACGCCGAGCGCCGCGGCGACGGTCGGGACAGCCGTGTTCAGGATCGTGGTGTCGAGCGACTCCATGAGGAACGCGACCGCCACCATCCAGGGCAGCAGGCGCTTGGCGGAGTCGTCGGGAAAGGGGGCCGAGGGGGGAGTCCGGGGCAATCAGAGGGCTGCTTTAGAGGCCTCGGGGTCATGCCAGCCACCCGGAGGTGCCACAGTCAGATCCAGTCCAGGCGGCCCCCACGTGCCGGGCTCGTACTCGTGAAGTGGGACGACGTTCCCGAGGACGGGGTCCACGATTCGCCACGACGCCTCGACCGTGTCCTGGCGGCTGAACAGCGTCGCGTCTCCGATGGCGGCGTCGCCCAGGAGCCGCTCGTAGGGTTCCATCTCGTCAGGCGGTTGGTAGTGGGCGACCAGTTCGATGTTGTCCCCTGCCATCCGCACGCCTGGCCTCTTCACCCTGGCACCCAGTGCGATCACTTCCTCCGGGCTCAGCCGGAAGCGGCAGAAAGAGCCCGTCGACGGGCCGATATCGTCGAGGACGGGCCGCAGCGTGTGCTTGAACTTCACCAGCACCTCCGTCGCCGTTACAGGGAGACATTTCCCGACGCGCACGTAGAACGGAACGCCTTGCCACCTTTCGTTCTCAATCTGGAACCGGGCGGCCGCGAAGGTCTCGACCTGCGAGTCGGAAGCCACTCCCGGCTCCTGCCGGTAGCCCCGGAACTGGCCGCGGACGACGTCGGACGGCGCGAGCGGCCGAACCGTTTCGAGCAGGCGTCCGCGCTCCTCGCGACGGGCCTCGTGGTCCTTCCCGCTCGGGCATTCCATGGCGAGACAGGCGATCACCTCGAGCATGTGGTTCTGCACCACGTCGCGGATCGATCCCGCCTCTTCGTAGAACTTGCCGCGGCCGGCCATGCCGAAGCTCTCGGCCATGGTCACCTGGACGCTTTCGACGTGCCTGTGGTTCCAGCTCGCCTCTATCAGGGGGTTGGCGAACCGGAAATAGATGAGGTTCTGGACCGGCTCCTTGCCGAGGTAGTGATCGATCCGGAAGACGCTCTCCTCGGGGAAGAACTGGTGGAGGGTGCGGCTGAGCTCCCGGGCCGAGGCGAGGTCACGGCCGAAAGGCTTCTCCACGACGACGCGGGCATCTTCTACACAGCCCGCGCTGGCGAGCCCCCCGGCGACGGTGGCGAAAAGGCTGGGGGGAATGGCCAGGTAGAAGAGCGGCCGCCTGGCCGCTCCGAGGGTGGCACGAAGCATCTTGAAGGTCGTCGGATCGCCATAGTCCCCGTCGATGTAGCTCAGCTGGGAGCAGAGCTTCTCGAATGCGGCCGGGTCCAGGCTCCCGTGCTTCTCGATGGAGTCTTTGGCTCGCGCCTTGAGCTGGCCGAGGTTCCAGCCCGACTTGGCCACTCCGACGACAGGCATGTCGAGGTGGCCGTGGCTCACCAGCGCCTGGAGGGCAGGAAAGATCTGCTTGTACGCCAGGTCGCCGGTGGCACCGAAGAACACGAGGGCGTCCGCGCGGGAGGCCGGCATCACGATCCGCCTTTCGTGGGAGCCGCCTTCTCCTTGTGGCCGCCAAACTGGTAGCGAAGGGCGGAGAGCACCCTGTCGCCGAAATCAGCCTCGCCGCGCGAGCTGAAGCGGTCGTATAGGGCCGCGCTGAGGACGGGGACGGGAACGGACTCGTCGATGGCCGCGGCGATCGTCCAACGCCCCTCGCCGGAGTCCGAGACACGGCCCGAGAAGTTCGACAGGTCGGGATTCTCCAGCAGGGCAGCGGCGGTGAGGTCCAGCAGCCACGAGGAGATCACGCTTCCGCGACGCCAGACCTCGGCGATCTCGGGCAGGTTCAGGTCGTAGGAGTAGAGCTCCGGGCGGCGGAGGGGGGTGGTCTCGGCGTCGACCGTACGCTGCTGCTTTCCCGCGTTGGCGTGGCTGAGGACGTTCAACCCCTCGGCGTAGGAAGCCATGATGCCGTACTCGATTCCGTTGTGGACCATCTTCACGAAG
>DIAY01000047.1:14770-25920 GCA_002414905.1 Holophagales bacterium UBA5066
ACCATCTTCACGAAGTGGCCCGCGCCGCTCGATCCGCAGTGGAGGTAGCCGTGCTCCGCGGTGCCGCTGCCGGCCTTTCGGCCTGGCGTCGGCGGCGCCGATTCGACGGAAGGTGCGAGGGCGGAGAAGACGGGGTCGAGGCGCCTCACGACGGCCTTTTCTCCTCCGATCATCAGGCAGTATCCCCGCTCTGCTCCCCAGACCCCGCCGCTGGTTCCGACGTCCACGTAATGAATACCCTTCGGGCTCAGCTCGGCGGCGCGGCTGATGTCGTCGTGGTAGTAGGAATTGCCGCCGTCGACGACGACGTCGTCGGCCGCGAGGAGCGGTACGAGAGCCTTCAGGGTCTCGTCGACGACGGCCGCCGGCACCATCATCCAGATGGCGCGGGGCGCGCTCAGCTTCTGCACGAAGTCCTCCAGCGACGTCGCTCCGACCGCCTTCTCCTTCACGAGAGCCTGCACGGCCTCCGAGTGGATGTCGTAGACGACGCAGCGGTGTCCCGCATTCATGAGCCGCCGTACCATGTTGGTCCCCATCCGACCCAGTCCGATCATTCCGAGCTCCATCTCTGTCTCCTTTCCCGTGTGAGTCATCCGGTCCACTTCCAGGCGCGGATCTCGGCGTCCATCTTCTGGAGCAGGTCCGGATCGAGCGTCTTTCCGACCGTCGTCAGCCGGTCCCGAAGGACGGTCTTCATCGCCGCCAGGATGCGGAGCTTGTCGTCGAACATGACGTAGTGCCTCGCCGGGTGGTGCCCCACGGGCGCAGATGCGCGATGACGTCGAGAGCGGCAGGGTAGAGCCGCTCTGCGAAGGGATAGTCCACGAGGAAGGAAGACATGCCCAGAATCCGTGGATCGTTCAGGTTTTCCAGACGGTAGCGCTGGAGCGCGCCGAGGTAGTCGGCGTAGCCCCGCTCGACACGAAGGTTCTCGAGAATGGTCCAGTACCGATCCCGGCATTCCGGCCCGAACTCGCGCTCGAGATGTCTCTTGAGGTCGGCCTCGATGTGATCGTTGTCGATCAGCGTGTTGTCGACGTCCAGAAGAAACACGGCGTCGGCAAGGGGAGTCATGCGCGACACCGTTTCGCCGCCGCGCGCGCGCCGGGCGGACGGGGGACGATCTTCACTGGCGTCATGGCTGAGTGAGCGGCCTGCTGTCGGGTGCTTCGTCGGTGGTGACGAGAAAGTCGCGCCCCTCCCACTGGCCCCGGGTCGTCCAGAAGAACGTGAACCGGACCGGGGATCGTTGTCCGCGGGGAACGTGAATGTCCACGAACGCGAGGCCCGGCCCGACAGAGGTCGAGTCCACGTCGTTGACCTGCGTCCATTCGTCGCTCGAATAGTGCAAACGGAACGGGGCAGCGGCCTGGATCCGCAGACATCCGCCAGCTGGCACCGAACGCACCTGCCGTCGGAACGACCAGATCTCCATCGGAGGCCTCTCCCGCCGGTTTCGGTAGCGATCCGCCACGGGCTGGATCAGGTCGAAGACCCGGCCGTCCGCCGCGGAGCGGATCAGCTTGAGGTACTCGGCATGCGCCCACATCAGCGGCATGGCCCCGCCGGTCGGACGGCCGAGGAACATGTGCGCCTCCGGCAGATCCGGCAGGGCCCAGCCCTGCTCGGGCAGCAGCGTCGTGGCGGTCGCGAATTGCTCCATGGCCCTGACGTAGAGCCGTACGTCGCGTCCGGCCGCCAGCTCGTAGTAGCCCCGTTCGCCCGTGAGCACCGGCCAGGCGTGCCCGTATCCCCAGCCCCGGAACGGCCCGCCGTCCCGGCGCTGGCCATAGCCGTCGTGACTGTAGCGACGCCAGCTGGTACCGGAGGGCGTCTCGACCTTGAGCATCGCGTCCACGACGCGCAGAGAGTCTTCTACGAGGGGATCGCCCGGAGGGAGGATGCCGTAGCGGACGAGCTCGAGGAACCCCGCGTCGACGATCTCCTTCCCTGGATACTCGGAGCGAGTCCCGGGATCTTGATTGGCCAGTCTCAGGGTTCCGTGGTTGGCGTCTTCGTCGGGTTGGCGGTCGTTCGGGTCCGCAGGATGAATCCGGATGAAGTGGCGACTGATGCCGGGCACGATGGAATCCTCCGTCGTCACCGTCCACCGCTCGATGTGAGCCTCCAGGAAGTCCGCGTACTCCTCGAAATACCGTGCGGTGGTCTCGTGCCCGCGCTGGCGGGCGAAGGCGGCAGCGCAGATCAGTGCCGCGACGTGCGCCGCCAGCGTCGAGGGTGAGTGCCCGCTGCACTCCTCCCATCGTTCCTGGGGAGTAACCGGCCCGTGGCGGATGAGATAGCCGGCCGCCTTCAGCACCATCGGATAGGGATCGAAGTCCTGGAGGCCCCCCGCCTGCAGCAGGCGCCAGGCGAGGAGGACGGGGAACGCGACCTCGTCGAGCTGGATGCCGTGCCAGTAGGGCTCACCGTCGATCCAGAAGTTCTGGTAGAAGCCCCCGTCGTCGTTCTGGGTACAGGCGAGGTAGATCAGGGCGCGGAGCGGGCCCTCCGTGTCGCCCGCGGCGAGCAGCCCGGTCGCACCGTGGCACATGTCCCGGGTCCAGACCAGGTGGTACCCGCCCCCCTCGTCGTCGCCCGTGTACTCGCCCCAGGGGATGCTCAGGGAAGCGATCAGGGCACCGTCGAAGGTCTTGTCCTCGTGCGCGAGGATGATGCTGTGGCTGGCGTGATAGAGCTTGCCGCCATCGCCCGTGGCCGCTTCCTTTCCCGGTAACAGGTGGCGGCGGGTGTCTTTCCATTGCTCGAGGAAACGGGCGCGGTGATCGGTGAAGGACGTCCCCATCGGCTGTGCCACCGTCACGAGCGCCTGATGGAGGCTGGCCCCGAACCCGAGCGCGAGGACGAACTCCGGGCTCTGCCGGATGTCGAGCTCACCAGTGAGCGCGATGTTGCCGTCCGGTGCACAGTCGAATTCCCAGTCCATCTGAAAATTTCCGGCGAGGTCCTGCCAGCCGTCGGACGTGCCGGCATAGCCACAGGAGCAGTGCAGGAAGGGGATTGAGGCTGCCAGCACGAGCCAGGTATCGCTCTTGTGCGCCGTCAGCACTTTTCCCCGGAGCGTGTCCACGACGTTTCTGCTGTTGCCGCGGCCGCCCACTTCCAGGTGGGGCGCGAGCAGGGCGCAGAGCCGCAGGCCCGCGAGAATGCCAGGGTCCGCTTCGATGCGGGTCTTCATGAGCACGCAGGGCTGATGGGGGTCAGCGATGACTTCCTTCAGGATGCGGTAGCGACCTCCGGGGTCGACGTTCGTGATCCCGTAGCCCAGGGCTCCCGGCGCGAGGGTGTCGAACGAGTTCTCCAGCCGGCGCTCGTCGTGGAAGAACGTGGCGCCGTCGGTGATGAGGAACTGGAGGTCGCGGATCTGCGGCCGATCGATGGTGGGGTAGTAGACCTCGGTCAGGATGCCCTTCGACACCGTGAACCAGACCGGACTGAGGGCCGAGTAGGCTGTCCCGACACCGTCCTTGTCGCTGCGTGTCCAGCGCGGATTGATCCCGGGGCGACCGGAGGCTGGAGTCGTTTCGAAGAGGTGCGCCACGCTTCCTCCACGCCCTGTCAGAGCCTCCAGGAGCCATCCGGACGCCCCGAAGGGAGAGTCCTCAGAACCACGCTGTTGATGGCAGGGTACTGGGTCCCACTCACTGAACCAAGCAATGGCTATGCCGGAAAGCCGACAGTTGGGTCACCGGCCCGGGTCCAGGGGTCTATCGCGCCGCCCGGCCCGGCCAGCCAGGCCGATCCGAATGCCGTGTAACGTTTTCAACGCCACGGCATTCGTCGCGGCCTGGCAGCCGACAGGAGAGGCGCGCCCTCAGTCCTCGAGCGTGAACGTCACCATCATGTTCACCTGGTAGCTCGTAACCCTGCCGTTCTTCACCTCGACGCGCTGCTCCTTCACCCAGCCGCTGTTGATGTTGCGGAGCGTCTTGGAGGCCCGTGCCATCCCGACCTGGATCGCATCTTCAAAGCCTTTGGTCGAGCGTGCGCTGATCTCGGACACCTTCGCGACGGAAACGCCCGACTTATTCATTTCGTTTTTGGCCATGGTGTGTCTCCTTATGGGAAAGCGTATCGCAAGTGGCGTGCCACGAGACGGGAGTCGGGGCCGATGCACTGCCTCGCGGGCCTGCAGGGAGAGTGCTCCGGGAGTCGAAAGGATGAGAAAGCCTGTGGGGTGCCGGTCACCGCTTCTGCGGCGCTACAAATCCGAGCTCGGACGCGACGAGCGGCACGAGGACGGCGCGAATCTCATCGCGCACCCGGCGGAAGACGGGGAGGGCGTCGTCGCCCTCTCCTGCGTGGGCCGGGTCCTCGAAAGAGTGATGGACGGTGTTCTTCGCTCCGGGGAAGTACGGGCACGCCTCGCGTGCGGCGTCGCACACCGTGACGACGAGGTCGAAGGGAAGAGTCCTCAGCTCCTCGACCGGCTTGCTCCTGTGGCCTGCGAGGTCGACGCCCGCTTCGCCCATGACCTGGATCGCCTTCGGGTGGACGAAGGAAGGACGAGTGCCGGCGGAATGGACCTCGACCCGATCGCCGAGGTCGTGGCGGACCCACGCCTCTCCCATCAGGGACCGGCACGAATTTCCGGTGCAGAGGATCAGGACGCGGCGCCTGGACATCGCCTGCAGTCTCTACGTTCTCGAGGTCGCCCGTACGGCGGGGGAGACGGGACGGAAGTACCTCCGCTGGAACCAGAAGGCCACGTTCACGAGACCGATCATCACTGGCACCTCGACGAGCGGCCCGATCACCGCGGCGAACGCGGCCCCGGAGTTGATCCCGAAGACTGCCACGGCCACGGCGATCGCAAGCTCGAAGTTGTTGCTGGCTGCCGTGAATGCGAGGGTCGTCGTCTTGCTGTAGTCGGCGCCGATCCTCCTACCCATCCAGAACGAGACGACGAACATCAGGACAAAGTAGAAGACGAGCGGGATCGCGATCCTCACGACGTCCATCGGGATGGATACAATCAGCTTCCCCTTGAGGCTGAACATGACGACGATCGTGAAGAGGAGGGCGATCAGGGTGATCGGGCTGATGGCGGGGACGAAGCGGCGGTGGTACCACTCCTTCCCCTTCAGCTTCACGCCGACGAAGCGGGTGAGCGCGCCCGCGAGGAACGGTACCCCGAGGTAGATGAAGACGCTCTTTGCGATCTCCGCCATGCTCACCTCGACGAGGCTTCCCTTCAGGCCGAAGAGCGGCGGGAGGACCGTGATGAAGAACCAGGCGTAGACGCTGTAGAAAAGGACCTGAAAGACGCTGTTGAAGGCGACGAGGCCCGCGGCGTACTCGGTGTCCCCCTTCGCGAGCTCGTTCCAGACGATGACCATGGCGATGCAGCGGGCGAGGCCGATCATGATGAGACCCGCCATGTACTCCGGCCGGTCGCGCAGGAAGACGATGGCCAGGACGAACATGAGGATCGGCCCGACGACCCAGTTCTGGAGGAGCGACAGGCCGACGACCTTCCGGTCGCGGAAGACGTCCCCCATCTCCTCGTACCTCACCTTCGCGAACGGCGGGTACATCATCAGGATCAGCCCGATGGCGATGGGGATGTTCGTCGTCCCGACCTGGAAAGAGTTGACGAAAGCCCCGGCGCCCGGGATGAAGGTACCGGCCAGGACGCCCGTGGCCATGGCGGCGAAGATCCAGAACGTCAGCCAGCGATCGAGAAACGACAGCTTCTTCGTGACGCCTTCGGACATGCTGCGTTGCCTCCTCCGTCCCTCAGCGGTGGCGCGACGGGCGGCCGTTCATCGACGTCAAATGCGAGCCGGCTTCGTCGCGCGGATGAAGGCGCTTCGGAACTTGCCGTCGACCTCGGACCCGAGAGCGTCGACGTCGATCCCGGCGGAGGTCAGGAAGTCGCGGGCATCTTCCACCCGGTAGATGCGCGTCGGCTCGACGGAGACGTCGGTGAAGCCGGTGGCTCGGAGCTTCCCGGCGTAGTCGTCCTCGTCGAGGGCCCCGGCGATGCAGCCGACCCAGAGCTCGACGCTCCTCTTCACCGCCGCGGGGATCTCCCCCTTCGTCACGACGTCCGAGACGGCGAAGCGGCCGCCCGGCTTCAGGACCCGGAACGCCTCACGAAGGACCCGGTCCTTGTCGGCGGCGAGGTTGATGACGCAGTTCGAGATGATGACGTCGACGCTGCCGTCGGGGAGCGGGATCTCCTCGAGCGTTCCCTTCAGGAACTCGACGTTCTCGATCCCCGCCTTGCGCTGGTTGTCGCGTGCGAGGTCGAGCATCTCGTCGGTCATGTCGAGGCCGTAGGCCTTACCCGTCGGCCCGACCCGCTTCGCCGAGAGAAGGACGTCGATACCGCCCCCGGAGCCGAGGTCGAGGACGACCTGTCCCTCCTCGAGCCTGGCGAGAGCCGTCGGATTGCCGCAGCCGAGGGAGGCGAGGACGGCGGCCTCGGGGAGGTCGCCCGTCTCGTGCTGGGCGTAGAGGTTCGAGGTGATCGGGTCGCAGGAAAGGCTCGAAGCCGACGGTGCCGAACCGCAGCACGCGGCCCGTCTGTCCCTCACCTGCAGCGCCGCCAGTCCGTACTTCTCTCTCACGACGTCGCGAATGTTCTCGTCGTTCATGTCGTCTCCTTCTTATCAAGAAATATCGATACGTAGGCGAAAAAAGGGTGTTTCAGCGCCGGCAGCAGGCGGCGGCCGAGGAGCGCGCCGCCTTCGAGAGCTCCTCGATCGCCAGTCGGGCCTCTTCGAATGCCTCCGGAACGAGGGAGTAGTGGATCCAGCGTCCTTCGCGCCGGTCGACGACGAGACCGGCATCCTTGAGCGTCTTCAGGTGAAAGGAGAGGCGGGACTGCTGGGCGTCGAGGAGGCCGGTGAGGTTGCAGACGCACTGCTCGCCCTGCCGGAGCGCCGCGACGAGCCGCAGGCGCGTCGGGTCCGAGAGGGCATGGAAGAGCTCGGCGAGCCGGGCGGCCTGCCGCGCGGTCGCAAGGGCGCTGGCACGAGCGGGTCGGAGGCGGGGCGACAGGGCAACCATGGGCATCAATATATCCACGACTCTTGATGTGTCAAGGCTCTCACGGGCTCAGGCCAGAAAGACGAAGCGTACCGAAAGGTAGACGCCGACGGCGAGGAAGACGATCCCCGTGACGCGACGGGCCTGGACCTCGAAGGCGCCGACCTTCTTCAGCGCGCCTGCGAGAGCTCGGGTCCCTCCCATCGCGACGAGGGCGAGGAGGACGACCGGCAGGGCGGTTCCGAGGCCGTAGACGAGAGGGAGGACGACCTTCGACCCGTGCTGGAGGGAGAGCGGCACGAGGCTTCCGAAGAAGAGGGCGGCCGAGACGGGGCAGAAGGAGAGGGCGAAGAGCCCACCGAGAAGCGCCGCGCCCGCCGGCCCTCCCTCGGCCGCCTTCTTGCGCAGGTCGTCGCTTCCCGCCTTCGTCGAGAGCCCGAAGGAGATCAGGCCGAGGAGGTACATGCCGACGAGGACGAGGAGAGGTCCGAGAGCCTTGTTCATGTACCGCTGGAGCGCCTGAGACAGCCCCGGGATGGAGAGGAGGCCGAGAACGACGACGGCGCTGACGAGGGCGGAGGCGAAGGCGCGGCCCACGGAGTAGCTGAACGCCGACAGGACGACCTGCCGTGGCCGGTCGATGCGCCGGGCGATGTAGGAGACGGCCGCGATGTTCGTGGCGAGGGGGCAGGGGCTGATCGACGTGAGGATGCCGAGCCACGCCGCCGTCGCCGCGGCGGTGAGGAACTCGGGCGTCACGCCGTCCCCAGGAAGGCCCGGACCTCGCGCTCGACGTAGTCCTGAAAGGACGCCGGCTCGTTCAGGAGCGGCCAGACCTGTTCGAGGTTCTTCCAGCGGACTTCCTTGCCGCTCTTCACCTCGGAGACGACGACCGACTTGGTATAGAGGCCGTAGTCCTTCAGGAAGTGGCTGTTCTCGGGCTCGTCCACGTTCACGACGCGCCAGACGACACGCTTCTGCGCGATGGGATCCGCGAAACGAGTCGTCATCGTGGCGTTCGTGAGGTCCTCGATCTTCAGGCACGACATGCAGCGGGCGTTGGTGTGGAAGTAGGTGACGATGATGGTGGCCGGCTGTTCGGCCGGAGCTTTCGCCGGGAGGGCTCTGACCGCCTCCGCCGTGGCCACGGCCCGGGCGTGGCGGGTTTCCTTGACGCCGATGGTGACAGCCGTGACGGCGACGAAGGCGAGGAGGCCTCCCGTGATGAGGTGCTTGCGGTCGATATTCATGCGAAGAAAGCTCCGAAGGCGAATCCGCTGAGGGTGGCCATGACGACGACGAGGCAGACGTAGACGGCCGTCTTCTTCGTGCCGAGGTACGAGTTGATGACGATCATGCTGGGCAGGGAGAGGGCCGGACCCGCCAGGAGGAGTGCGAGGGAGGGGCCCTTGCCCATCCCGGAGCCGATGAGGCCCTGGAGGATCGGGATCTCGGTGAGCGTGGCGAAGTACATCAGTGCCCCGGCGAAGGAGGCGAGGAAGTTGGCTGCCAGGGAGTCGCCTCCGACAGCGCCTGCGACCCACGCGTCGGGCATCAGCCCCGAGTCGTGTCCTGGCCGGCCCATGAGCCAGCCGGCGACGAGGACGCCGCCAAGGAGGAGGGGGAGGATCTGCTTGGCGAATTCCCAAGAGCCGAGAACCCACCCCCGCAGCTCTTCCCGGTCGTACCAGCGCCACATCATCCAGAAGAGGAGCAGGAGGGCCGCCGCCACGAGGTACCAGTGGATCGCCCAGACGGCGGCGAAGAAGCCGATGGCCTTGTTGGGCGCTCCCCAGTTCGCGAAGACGAGGATTGCGATCATCGTGCCGAGGAAGGCGGCGTCCTGCCATCCCTCGCGGCCTTGCCCGCTGGCGGCGGAGCCCGCGGCGGCAAACGGGTCCGGTCCGTTCCGGGCGCGCTCGGCCTCTTCCTTCCGGAAGATCAGGGCCATCAGGAGCCCGATGACGACGGAGAAGACGATGGCGCCGACGATGCGGGCGATGCCCAGCTCGAGGCCCAGGACGCGGGCCGTGAGGATCATCGCGAGGACGTTGATCGCTGGACCCGAATAGAGGAACGCGGAGGCCGGGCCGAGCCCCGCCCCGCGTCGGTAGATGCTCCCGAAGAGGGGGAGGACGGTGCAGGAGCAGACCGCGAGGATGCCTCCGGAAACAGATGCGACGCCGTAGGCGACAGGGCGCCTGGCCGTCGAGCCGAGGTACTTCATGACGGCGCCCTGGCTGACGAACTGGCCGATGGCGCCTGCGATGAAGAACGCCGGCACGAGGCAGAGCAGGACGTGCTGACGGGCGTAGTCCTTGAGGAGGACGAACCCTTCGGGGAGGGCCCGCTGCAGGCGCACGCTCTCCACGGGGAGGAAATAGGCGCCGAGGAAGACCCCGACGATCAGGAGGAGCTTGGTGCGTTCCTTCATCTCGGAGCCGGCGGACCTCGACAGATCAGGCCGAAACGAGGAGGCCGCGCAGCTCTTCGGTCTTCGGGATGCGGCCGGAGAAGACGACCTTGCCCTCGAGTACGACAGCGGGTGTCGCGAGGACGCCGACCTCAACCATCCGGTCCATCGACTCGTCCTTGACGACGTCGAACGGGAGCTTCTCCGTCTCCACGAGGCTCTGGACGACGCGGTAGGTCTCTTTGCAGCGGGAGCATCCGGGGCCGAGGACCTCGATCTTCCGGCGGGTGGGGGTATCTTCCATGAGAGTTCCTTTCGTCGCGACCGCTGCGCCCGGTGGCTCCGGGCTGCTTCCGGTCGATCACGAATCATAGATTCTTGATGTGTTGGCGTCCAGCATTTCCGTCTCTTCGCGCCGGGGCGCCGTTCTAAAGGCCGTTCCGCCGGTGGCGATGGCGCTGTTGAATGTAGAACGTAGACCAAACCCCATTGGTGTGCACCCTGTCGGTATGTTCTATGCTCGGCGTAATGAGGACTCACGAGTGAAGATCAAGGTCGTCATCCACGATGCGGAGGAGGGAGGCTACTGGGCCGAGGTCCCGGCGATTCCCGGGTGTGCGACCCAGGGCGAGACCTTCGAGGAGCTCCTCGAGAATCTCTACGACGCCGTCGAGGGCTGCCTCTCCGTCGACCTCGAGCCGTCGAGGAAGGACGGCGAAGGCCGGGTCCTCGAGATCGCCGTGTGAAGTCCGTCAGCGGCAAACACCTCTGCAGTGTGCTTGAACGGCAAGGCTGGGAGCTACTCCGCGTGACGGGAAGCCACCACATCTACGGCCGCGCCGGGAGCGTCGTTCGACTGTCGGTCCCCGTCCACGCACAACGAGATCTGAAGGCAGGCCTGCTGGCCCACCTCCTGCGAACGGCCGGGCTTTCGGAAAGCGACCTCTGAAGCCGGGCTCTCCCTGGCGAGGAGGAGCGCCGGGTGGGAACTCGCTCAGATGCGATAGAGCACACGGTCGCGCTGCGCGTCGTCCGCCGGGTAGTAGTCGAGCTGGAGGGACCAGGGACAGGCCGAGCGGCACTCGTCGACGAAACGGTCGATCTCTTCCTCGAGTCCTGGCGTGCGTTCGTCCCGCGCGTCCGAGCCGGCTTGCATTCTAGCGTTCTGGTCTGTCGGCTCCGCGCCTCACCGAAAATCGTGGCTCGGCGGGGTGTTCTCGCGGTAGCGCGGATACGGGGGTGCGACGGCCTTACGCAGCTCGGGGATCGGCTCGTCGAGGCTCATCCGCTCGAAGCGTTCGGCGCGGATGGAGAGGGTGCCGTCCTTCTTCTGGAGGCGACCTTCGACGACGAGGGCGGGGGAGCCGACGACGAGGGCTCGGTTCTCCTTGAAGAGGTCGGGGCGGAGGATCGCCTGGCACATCCCCGTCTCGTCCTCGAGTGAGAGGAACACGAAACCCTTCGCCGTGCCGGGGCGCTGCCTCACGACGATGATGCCCGCCGTCTTCACCATCGACCCGTCAGGGGCTTTCGCGAGGTCGGCCGCGGAGAGGATTCCGTCGCGCTTCAGCTGCGCGCGGAAGTGGGCGACGAGGTGCGGGCCGGCCGTCATCTCGGTCGTCTGGTAGTCGGAGACGGTCTCCTCGAAGCGGCTCATCTCGGGGAGGGGCGAGGCGACGTCGTCCTCGAGGGCGTCGTAGAGCGGCCCCAGGTCGCG
>DIAY01000247.1:0-11838 GCA_002414905.1 Holophagales bacterium UBA5066
CCGGCGAGGAGGACGACGACGGCGATTGCGACGAGGACAATCCTTCGGCGGGGGCGCGGCTCAGTCGTCATGGCGAGAGCTTAGACCGCCCCCGCCCCGAAAAGTTCCACCCTCCGACCCCTCATCAATACACGTATCCGTGCCAGGCACGAACTCGGGGACATCCTCTTTGGTGCCAGGCGTGAAATCGTGTATTACCGTGGTGCGCGACGGCGGTGTGCGAGAAGCCAGTCCCAGAGGGCGGGGTCTGCGTAGGTGGCCGTCCACGAGTCGTGGTCGGCTTCCGGGTAGATGACGAGCTCGGCCGTGCCTCCGCAGCTCTTCACGGCATTCACGACTGTTTCGGATTCGGCGACCGGCACGACCCTGTCCTTCGCGCCGTGGAAAGCCCTCACCGGAACGTCCTTCAGCCTGCACGCCCTGTCCGGCAGGGCGCCACCGCAGACGGGCACGATGGCGGCGAAGCGCTCCGGGTAGGACATCGCGAGGTCCCACGTTCCGCGGCCTCCCATCGAGAGGCCGGTCACGTAGATGCGTTCGGGGTCGATCCGAAGGTGCTTCGTCACGTCGTCGAGGAGGGCCGCGAGGGCGTCGGACTGCCAGCGCTGGTCGGCCGGGCACTGGGGAGAGACGACGACGAAGGGGAAGTCGTCCCGCTCGTCGAGCAGCTTCGGTGGCCCATGAGTCTTCACCTTCGCGAGGTCGTCTCCCCTCTCTCCGGAGCCGTGGAGAAAGAGGAGGAGAGGCCAGTGCGACGTGGCGTCGGCCGCGTACGCCTTCGGGAGGTAGAGGAGGTAGCGGTACGAGACCTTCCGGGCAACCGTCGCCTCGAAGAGCCGGGCGCTCTGCCCGGCCGGCGGCGTGGCAGAACGGCAGGCGGCAGAGAACGGTGCGACGAGAACGCAGAAGAGGGCCAGGAGGTTTCGGGAAACGCTCACCCACCGATTCTCGCCCCGGCAACCGCCCGGCGGGAGCGGACCCCTCGTTTCCCGATCGCGCGGATCGTCTAGCGCAGCAGCCGGAACCCCGCTGCGGCGACGATGGGCCCATTCCGCTCGGCCCGCGACGCGAGAGCCCGCACGGTCGTCGCCCAGCCGCGCCCGCGGGGAATCGCGGGAGACCAGTCCCCGATGGGGATTCCGCGGAGGTTCACCCGCCCTCTCATGAGGATCTCTGCCCATTCGGGCCGGGGCTGGCCCGCAAGGTCGATCGCGGAAGCCGCGAACGTCTCCTCGCGCTGGTGCAGAAAGAGGACTCCCTCCCCCTCCACTCCCGACTTCTCCAGCTTGAGAAGTGCCGCCCGCCCGCGCGGTCCGTCCTCGAGCTCCTGGAAGATCCCCTCGACGAGAGGGTGTCCCGAAGCGAAGAAGTCGAGCTCCTCGCGCAGGATCGCCTCCTCGCGATCGAAGGTGCCGAGGAAACGGGTGCCGCCCGGCACCCCGGGGAGATGCTCGAGGAGCGCGTCTCCTCCGAACTCCAGATACCAGGTGCGAATGCCTTTCTTCTCCGTGACCTCGAAGCCGAAGAGCTCGCAGGCGGCCACGACGAACCGCTCCATGGCGGCGTCGAGCCCCGCAGGGACGCGCGCGAGGATGCCGCGCGCGAGGTCGGTCCGGAAGCCTTCGGAATGAAGGTGGTGGTAGGCCGCCCGCTGGCGGACCTGGGCGGCGCCGCGGACCTCCGCGACGAGGGCGTCGACGGGCAGCTCCGAGAGCCCCCGCGTCGAGGCCTTCTCGGACTTCCGGATCGCCGTCTCCACGTTCGCGAGTGAACGCTCCAGGCCGCCGAGCGGTTCGCGGAAGAGGCCGATCCGTTCGTAGAGCTCGACGAGGTCGCGGTAGAACCCTGTCGGCGGGCGGAAGTAGACGATCTCGACCCGCTCCTTCCGGCTGATCCGGTCGAGACGGCCGATCCGCTGCTCCACCTGCGCCGGGTCGAGCGGGAGGTCGAACAGGACCAGGCGACGGCAGAACTCGAAGTTGCGCCCTTCGCCACCGCACTCGGTCGCGATCAGGAACGTGGGCCCCTTCGGCCTGCGGAACTCCGCGACCTCGAGGTCGCGCCGGTCGGGCGAAAGCTCCTCGTGGAAGACAGCGACGCGCTTCCGCGTCTCGCGCTCCAGGAGAACCTTGAGCGCCTGGAGCGTCGGGAGGTCGTGGCAGAAGACGAGGGTCTTCCCTTCCTCGGTGCCCCCCGGGGCAAAGCTCCTGGCCTTCTCGACGAGCCATGCGACACGAGGGTCGGCGGCGTCGGCCTTCTCGTCGCCGGAGAGGGCCTGGGAGGCCGGGACGGTTGCCAGCTCCACGGGAAGCGGTACGCGCGGCGGGAGGCCGCCAATGTCGACACGCCTCGTCGCGCTCGTGCAGGGTGGGAGCGGCTGATTCTCCGCAAGCGCGGTAAGGAGCTCCTTCTCGGATCGGTACGCGTCGGGGCGGACGAGCTCGAGGAGGCGAAAGAATCCCGAGGTGTCGGCCTCCAGAGGCGTCGCTGAGAGGAGAAGCAGGTGACGGGCCGACCGCGCGATCGGCGAGATCGCGCGCTCCACCTCGGGGTCGAGAACGAGCCGGTGCGTCTCGTCGACGACGAGAAGGTCGAGGCCCGCCTCGATCGCCTTCTGCGCCAGGCCGGGTTCCGACACGAGGTCCTCGATCGCGATCACGCTGCGGCGGTGGGCTTCGAACGGGTTGAACTCCGGGCCGTGGTCTTTCGCGACGTCGGCCCGGCGCTTGCCATCGAGCAGCACGAAGACCTGGTGGAACTTCCGCCACAGCTCGCCGAGCCACTGCACCGTCAGGGTCGAAGGAGCGACGACGAGGATCCGGTCTGCCCTCTCGGTCCGTATGAGCCGCGACAGGATGAGGCAGGCTTCGATCGTCTTGCCGAGGCCGACCTCATCGGCGAGAAGCCAGCGCACCGGCTCGTAGGCAGTCGCGCGCTCGGCAACGTGGAGCTGGTGGGGGTAGATCGCGATCCGCCCGCCGAGAAAGGAGCCGAGCCCCCTGGCCTGCCGCATCCGCTGCAGGAAGAGACCGTCGAGGCGATTCCGGAATGCTGCGGCCCGGTCCACGTCGAGCCCCGAGAGACGCTCGACCGGGTCCTGCGGGATTTCTGCGGGCCAGAGGGCCTCGTCCTCGATCTGCCGCCCGTCCGTCGTCGTCCAGAGGGTCGAACCCTTCTCCCTGGAGGCGAGCGTCACGACCTCGCCGGTCTCCTCGATCCGCGCGTCGCGCCCGGCCGAGAGCTCGAGCGGCTTCAGGCCCGCGTCGCCCCAGCCGAACGTCAGCCGCTCCCCGGTCCTCGGGAAGAAGACGACGATCCGGCGGGCCGCAACGTCCTCGACCCTCCCGGGGCCGAGGTCGCGGTTGAACTTGTGCAGGACCTTTGTCCCTATGCGGGGCGCCCCGTTCGGGGCGACGTCCCTCACCATGAGACCGGGAATGGTGCACCGCTGGCCTCCCCGGGGCAAGGCCCCGGGCAAGCCACGCGGAGCCAGTGTGTTAGCCGCGGCAGAAGACGCGGAAATCCATGTCGCCGAAGGGGAAGATGGTGTCGGCGTCCTCGAGGACCGTCAGGTATTCCTCGTGGATCTGGCCCGCGTCCGCCTGCCGCATGAGCTCGCGGGCACGGTCGATGTGCTTCACGATCTGCACCTCTGAGTAGCGGACCGCCTGACCCGTCTCGATCAGAAATCCCCAGTCGGAAGCTCCAGCGAGGAAAAGGCACCGGGCCGCCTGGTCGAGCGCCCGCTTCAGGAGGACGTCGGTCGTGTCACGATGCCGTGTCGCGAGGTCGACCATCTTTCCGATGAGACGGAAGAGATGCCGGTAGACCCAGGTGTTCGGCTGGTACTCGCGTCCTTCGACCCACGTCTGGAAGTAGTCGCCCTTTCCCCAGCTCGTGGCGCCCGGCGTCATCCGCTGGTGGTCCGGGTTCTCGGAGAGGTACTCGGACGGAGTGACCGGACGGACGACCGACTGCTCCCAGAGGAGCTTGCGGAACACGGACTCGAGGAATCCAGGGCCTTCCTCCCACCAGTGTCCGAAGAGCTCGGCGTCGTATGCCGAGACGACGCACGGCTTGCGCCCGCCGTTCCTGCCGAAGAAGTAGTTTGCCTGGGCGCCCCGCTCGAAGACGAACTGACCGGCCTGGGCCTCTCGTGTCTCGTCGGCCCAGTCGGGCCGGTAGTAGCCCTTGCCGCCGAGGTCGACTCCCGGGCCGGTGATCCGGTAGTACTTGATGCCGGTGTTGCGCCGCACGCCGGCGGTCTTCCAGTACTCGGGAAGGTAGTCCCAGTCGGCGTCGTAGCCGAGGTCGCGGTACCACTCCTTGTAGTTCGGCGCGCCGGGATAGCCGTTCTCCCGCGACCAGATCTTCGCGCGCGTCTCCGGGTCGATCGGAAAGGCTGCGGTCCCGGCGGGGGTGATGACCGGATTGGCCGAGTCGAAGAAGGGCCGCGTATCGCCCTCACGAAGGGCCTTCGGGTTCACGAGGAACCACTGGAACCCCTCGGCGGCCAGGATCGAGTCCAGACCCGGCGTCCAGGCGTTCTCCGCGAGCCAGATCCCGCGCGGGCTTCGCCCGAAGACCCTCTCGTACTGGCGTCTGGCCGTCTGGACCTGCGCCCGGATCGCCTCCGGGAAGTCCTTGTAGAGGGGAAGGATCCAGTGCGTCGCCGGGCAGGTGATGACCTCGAGCTTCCCGGAGTTCTGGAAGTCGCGGTACCCCCGCGTCAGGTCTCCCTCGTAGGCATCCCACACGCGCTTTGCCGTCCAGAACCGGGAGAGGATCTGCTCCGCCGCGGCGAGCCACGGCTTGCCCCGGGCGTTGTCCCGCTCGCAGGTGGCGAGCTTGATGCATTCGTCGATGTGACGGGCGGCGCGCAGCTTCAGGTGCGGGTCCTGCATCATCGACAGAAGCGGAGGCGTGAGGCTCACCGTCAGCCGGAAGTCGACCTTGTCGCGCTCCAGGTTCCAGAGGACGTTCAGGAGCTGCGTGTAGACGGAGACGACCGCCTCGAAGAACCACTGCTCCTCGAGCCCCACCTCGTACTCCGGGTGGCGGACGAACGGCAGGTGCTGGTGGAGGACGAGCGACCAGTACCCCTTCTCTTCCGGGGCGGGATGGCTCCGCCTCTTCCAGTAGAGGTACTGGTTGTAACGCCACTGATCGGCGCCAACGGGAATCTCCACGTCCCGGGAGGGGACGTGAATCGAGCCCCACGTCACGTGGACCTCGGCCGGCTCGTCCTTCCCGCGCGGAACGAAAACCGCGTTGGAGCGGGCGACCTTCTCGAAGAAGGTCGTGCCGTGCGCCCGATAGCCGATCTCGGCGACGTAGTCCCGGCCGGCGGCGGCGTCCACCCAGTAGCAGACCTTGTCGGCCAGGTAGTCGTCCACCTCGAAGAAGGTGTTCGCGTTGAAGCCGTCGAACGCGATTCCGGTGACGTCGTAGACGCGGAGCAGGAGAGAATTCTTCTCGAAGAAATCCGGCCCGAAGCGCGCCTTCAGGTCGTTCCGCGTGGTCTCCCCCACCTCGTAGACGCAGTAGAGGCTCCGGGGATCGCACGGGACGAGGTAGACGTAGGTCTCGTCGTAGTAGTCCGAAAGGTACGGCAGCTCCTTGAGGACCTTCAGGAAGGGCGTCTCGGGGACATCCGGGTCCCAGGGCGGAGGCGGAAGTGGATCCTGCGAGGGGCGTCCGACCTTCGCGTGCCCGTCAAAATCGGGGACATCGACGGCTTCCGGGCGAGCGGCGTCCATCACGGCGAGGTCGGGCGCGGTCGACTCGGGCTGGGGAACCGGAGCGAGACTCGGAGCCTGCGGCTCGGTCATGGCCTTGGTTGCCTCCTTCGCTTTTCGCGGCCGCGCAGTCTTCGATGCCTTCGGGGCCGCCGGCGTCTTCGGGATCTTCGCAATCGTCGGGATCTTCGATGGCTTCCGCGCGCCTGCCGTGGCCGTCTTCCCGCGAGTCGCAGGTGCCGTCGATGGCTTGGGTGCCGCTGGTGAGGTTCCCGCCCTTTCGGCCTTCACTCTGCGCACGGACTCGGCAGGAGCGACGACGACGGGCTCAGGCTCCGCGGTCAAAGGGGCGGGCGCCCCGGCGAGCGCCTTGCGGGCGGACTTCTTCGGCCGCTGGGGGGCGGCCTCCACTTTCGGCTTGCGGGTCGGTTTCTTTTCCATGGTCCTCGGTCTGATCGGTTCGGGTGTCACTGGCCCCGCGAGGACACGACGTCCCGCCTCAGGGCCGAGGGCTGGTCCGTGGCTCCCGGCCTCGGGCCCCTGTCCGGCGATCCTGAAGATGATACGGGATCTGCCGTGAAGTTCGTCTTCAGACCCGCAGAGACTGCACGAGGTCAGCCACGAGGTCGTCCGGATGCTCGAGCCCGATCGAGAGCCGGACCAGGTCCCCGGGAGCGGTCGAAGCCGCCCCTTCGCTCGTGGCCCGATGCTCGATGAGGCTCTCCACCCCGCCGAGCGACGTCGCCCGCGTGAAGAGGCGCGTCCTGCCAACGGCTTCGATCGCTGCCTCGCGCCCCGCCGCGACGTGGAAGGAGATCATCGATCCGAAGGCGCTCATCTGGCGGCTGGCCGTCTCGTGCCCGGGGTGGCCGGGAAGGCCCGGGTAGTTGACTCTCGAAATCGCCGGATGGACCGCGAGGGCCTTCGCGACCACGAAGGCCGATTCCGACTGGAACCTGGCTCTCACGGCGAGCGTCCGGAGTCCTCGAAGGACGAGCCATGAGTTGAAGGGAGAGGAAACGGCCCCGAGGATCGTCCGGACGTGCCGCACTTTCTCGAACAAGTCACCCTTCTTCGAGAAGACGAGGGCACCGCCCTGAACGTCGCTGTGCCCCCCCATGCCTTTCGTCGTGGCGTGGAGGACGACGTCGGCTCCCAGGTCGAGGGGTCGCTGGAGTATCGGTGTCGCGAACGTGTTGTCGACGAGGACGACGGCGCCGGCCTCCCGCGCAACCGAGACGGCTCGCGCGAGGTCGGTGATCCTCAGGAGCGGGTTCGACGGGCTCTCGAGCCAGACCAGCCGGGTCGCCGGCCGCAGCGCCCCGGCGAGCGCGTCCGGCTGGTCCAGGGGCGCGAAGGTCGCCGTCAGTCCCCAGGCCGGAAAGAAGTCGCGTGCAGCGACGCGGTACGCGTAGTAGACGTCCTCCGGCAGGACGACGTGGCTTCCTGGCGGAAGGGCCTGCGCCACCGCGAGACCGGCCGCCATCCCCGATCCGAACGCAAGGGCCGCCTCCCCCCCTTCCAGCCTCGAGAGCGCCTCTTCGAGGAGGTCCTGCGTCGGGTTCGACTCGCGGACGTAGGTGTGTCCCGCGAGCGGCACTCCGGCCTCGTCGCGCCCGAACGTGGTCGACAGGTGGATGGGCGGAGCGACCGCTCCCGTCGACGGGTCGACGGAGAAGGCGGCATGGACGGCGACGGTCTCGATCCTCATCTCCCGAGAGCCTACAGGAGCGTTCGGGCGGTGCTGTGGAAGAATCGCGCCGTGCTCGCCATTCTCCCGGCCCTCGCGGCCCTCCTCGCCCTCTCCACCGCCCCTGCCCCGACGGCGCTCCCCGACGTCGCGTCCGGGCTCGAGACGGGCCGTGAAGGGCTCGCGCGTTACCAGTGGCGCCTCCGGACCGAGATGAAGGTCGACGGCGTCTCCCGGCTGACGAAGCTCGAGGACGTCCATCTCGGTCCCGATGGCGGCCTCGTCACGAAGAAGACGGTCCGGTACGACAAGCGCCCCGAGCCCACTCCGTTTCCAGGCAACGATCCGCGCTCGGACCGCCAGCGGCCCCTCACGTCGGCCGAGGAGGAGCGGCTGGCCGAGGCCGCGATGGAGGTCATGCAGCTCTACGCGCGTCTCTCCCCCGACGTCGTGAGGCGCTGGCAGGAAAGGGCCGAGCTGCTCCCGCCCGACCCCGGCCGCCCGGGCCTCGTGAGAGTGACGGGGCGCGGGCTCGGGCGTCTCCAGGACGAGGCGACTCTCTACCTCAACGAGAAAAGCCGCATTGTCGAAGAGATCGAGGTCAAAACGACCGTCTCTCCCGAGATCCGGGACATCGCGTTTCTCCGGGCCGAGTTCGAGAAGATCCCCGCACCGGGAGCGCCGCCGGGCCTCCGGGTTCCCGGCCGGATCTTCCTGAACATGGAGTACCGGGGCCGCCGAGTGACGCTCGACATGACGACGACCGACTACAGTTCCTGGCCCTGATCCGGCAGGTCGGCCGGGCGCCCTTCTACATCGACGCGACGCCGTCCTTCCGGCGCCGGGCCGCCACGGTTCCGCCGGCCACGACGAGTGCGACGCCGCACACCACCAGAACCGCCGGGGCTCCCGCCGCCGCTGCTGCCGCCCCCGCGGCCAGGTTCCCGAGCGGCATCCCACCCCGGAACGCGAGTCCGTAGATGCTCACCACGCGTCCACGCAGGGAGTCCCCGACGCTCGTCTGGACGAGCGTCATGAAGCTCGAAAAGACGACCATGAGGCACGCTCCGGCGGCGACGAGGAACGCGAACGAGAGGACCGACGAACGCGAAAGCCCGAAACCGGCGGTGAGGAGGCCATAGACCAGGAGGCCGATCGCGCCGATGAGACCCCGCCGCCGCATCCTCGAAGCCGTCGTCGCGACGACGACCCCCCCGAGAACGGCTCCGCACCCGAACGCGGACAGCAGGGCGCTGTAGCGCCCCGCACCTGCGTGGAAGACCTCCCTGGCGAAGACGGGGAGGAACGTCACCAGCGGAATCGAGCAGGCGCTCCCGAGGAAAGCGAGGCCGACCAGACCTCTGAGGTCCCTTCGCCTCCAGACGACCCCGACTCCCTCCTTCAGTCCCTCGAGGACGCTCGCCCCGCCGCCTCCGGCCGCAGGGCGGCGCGGAATCGAGGCGAGCGCGCCAACCACCGCCAGGAAGGAGAGACCGTTCAGGCCCATGCAGCCCGCGGCACCGACCTGGTGGAGCGCCACGCCGGCGATCCCCGGGCCTATGACCCGCGCCAGGTTGAACTGGATGGAATTGAGCGCGATCGCCTTCGGGATCTCCTCGGACGGGACGAGAGTCGGGAAAAGCGCCTGGAAGGCGGGCGCCCCGAACGCCTGCGCCAGTCCCGAGAGGAACGAGAGCGCCAGGATCGACCCGAGCGTCACCTGGTCGACGAGGAGAAGAGCCATGAGGAGGAGCGCGCAGCCCATCTGGACGACCTGGGAAACGAGGAGGATCCGCCGCCGCTCGGCACGGTCGGCCAGGACGCCGCCGAAGAGCGAGAAGACGAGGAACGGTGCGTCGCCGAGGAACGCGTCCATCCCGAGCCAGAAAGGAGAGCCGGTGAGAGTCAGGACGAGCCACCCCTGCGCGACCCGCTGCATCCACGTGCCCACGCTCGAAACGAGCGAGCCCGACCAGAGGAGCCGGAAGTCCCGGTGACGGAGGGGCGAGAAGGCCCACGGGAGGCGCAACACCGGAGCCCAGTCTCGCACGCCCGCCCGCATGCTCAGGCCTCCGCCGAGAGCACGAACCGGTCGCCGGAGAGGATCCGCCTTCCCGGCAGAGACAGATCCTGCCGCATCGTGCTAGCGTCGCCGGCTGCCCGCGGACCACTCGGCCCGCCCCGGCAAGGAGGCTTTTGTGCTGCGCACACCCGTCGTCCTGCTCACCGGAGCCAGCGGAGAGATCGGCCACACGCTCATCGAGCGGCTTTCCGAGGACGCGAGCCGGCCCGTCATCACGCTCGACCTCAAGCCCCTCGACCCCTCGATCGCGCCGCGCGTGACGAGGCAGTTCACGGGCTCGGTCCTCGACCATCAGCTGCTCGAGCGGATCCTCTCCGAGTTCGAGGTCGACCAGGTGTTCCACCTCGCGGCGCTCCTCTCCACCCGAAGCGAGTTCACCCCGGTCACGGCGCACCAGGTGAACGTCGAGGGGACGATGGCCATGCTCGAGTTCGCCCAGAGTCAGGGCGAGTCGCACGGGCGCCCTGTCGTCTTCATGTATCCCTCCTCGATCGCGGCCTACGGCATGCCGGGCCTCGACGTGAAGGCGAAGGCCGGAAGGGTGAAGGAGGACGACTTCACGAACCCGACGACGATGTACGGTTGCAACAAGCTCTACTGCGAGCAGCTCGGCCGCTACTACGCTCGCCACTACAAGCAGCTCGCACCCGAGAACCTCTCCGGGAAGGTCGACTTCCGCGCGATCCGTTTCCCCGGGCTCATCTCGGCCTTCACGGTCCCGTCGGGTGGCACCTCGGACTTCGCTCCCGAGATGATTCACGCCGCCGCGTCCGGCAAGCCTTACGCCTGCTTCGTGCGGCCCGACGCGCGAATCCCCTTCATGGCGATGCCCGACGCCGTCGACGCGCTCCTCCAGCTCGCCGTGGCGCCGCACGAGAAGCTGACGCGGACCGTCTACAACATCGGCGCCTTCGCCCCTTCGGCGGCGGAGGTTCAGGCGATCGTCAAGAAGGCGTTTCCGAACGCCGAGATCACGACGAAGGTCGACGCGAAGAGGCAGGGGATCATCGACTCCTGGCCCGCCGACGTCGACGACTCCGCGGCCCGCAGGGACTGGGGCCTCTCCCCCCGCTTCGATCTCGACCGCGCCTTCCAGGAGTACCTGATCCCGAACATCCGCAGGCTCTACCAGGCCTGACGGGCCGGCGGGCTCGCGGGGACGGCGGTGCCCCGGGCCGCCTCGGGACGGACGAGGCGCAGGCGCGTCGCCTCGTCGACGACGTAGACCTTCATCCTCGGGACGACCTTCTCGAGCGTCTCGAGGTAGAGCCGTGCGCGCAGAGGCTCCGGCGCGAGGCTCGCCTCCCGCCGGAGCGCCTCGAAGCGGGCCGCGTCCCCGAGCGCCTCCTGCACGCGCCGCTGCCGCTGGCTCGCTGCGGACGAGACGAGGGCGCCCGCCTCGCCCCGGGCCCGCGGGAGCGTGTCGTTCGCGTAGCTCTCGGCCTCGTTCACGAATCGCTCCCGGTCGCTCTTGGCATTCTGGACGTCCTGGAACGCCGCGAGGACGGCCGGAGGCGGGTCGACGGACCGGATGGCCACCGAGACGATGCCGACGCCGCTCTGCCAGGCGTCGAGGAGCTCCTGAGTCCCACGGCGGACCTCCTCGAGGAGCGTCAGCCGCCCGGCGGTGAGCGCCTCGTCGACGGGGAGCTTCCCCATCGCGTCCGTCACGACCGATTCTGCCGCCCGGCGCACCTGCTCCCGAGTGTCCCGGCCATTCACGACCCATTCGACGGGCCTGGCGACGCGGTACTGGACGGCGAGCTCGACGGCGAGAATGTTCGTGTCGCCCGTGAGCCACTGTCCCTCGTCGGCGGCGAGCGTGGCCGGCTGGCCCCCTTCGACCGTCCGGAAGCCGATCGGGACGGTCTCCGTCTTCGTCACCTCGACCTTCACCACCCGGTCGATTCCCCACGGTACCCAGTGGATTCCGGGCAGGAGCGGGATGGGACCCGGGACCCCGAAGCGCAGGACGACCCCCTGCTGCGACGTGCGCACGGCGACGATGCCCGCGAGGAACCAGACGGCCGCGAGGAGCCCCACCGAAGCGAGGGCCGCCTTCCGTGCGGCCGGCTTCAATTCGGTCCCTTCCTCGGCGGGGCCGCGGGCACGGCGCCGTCGGTCAGGAGGCGAAGGACGTCCGAGTCTCCCGGGAGGACGAGAGTCGTCTTGTCGTCGAGAATCTTCTCGTAGGCCTGGAGGGTCCGGAGGAACTTATAGAGGTCGGGGTCCTGGTTCGTCGCCTTCGCATAGATTCGCGCGGCCTCGGCCTCCCCCGCTCCCTTTTCCTCCTGGGCCTTCCGGTAGGCCTCGGAGAGGAGGCGCGT
>DIAY01000247.1:11976-21188 GCA_002414905.1 Holophagales bacterium UBA5066
GCGATCCGCTCGCGCTCGGAGCGCATCCGTCCGAAGACCGAGAGGAGATTCTGCTCGGGAAAGGCGATCCTCTTGAGCCTCACGTCCACGACCTTCACGCCGTAGTCGGCCGCGGCCCGCTTCCGGACCCTGTCTGCGATGCCGGCCACGACCCCGGCGAGGTCCGCCTCGTCCACCGTCGCCGAGACGAGGCGGGTGAACGGAACCGAGCCGAGAGCGGCGCCCGTCTCCGAGGCGACGAGGTCGGCGAGCCGGGCTTCGGCGTTCTCGCGGGTCACGAGCGTCTGGAGGAAGCGGAGGGGCTCCTCGATCCGCCAGAGGACGAAGGGGGTGACGACGATGTTCTTCTTGTCGTTCGTGAGGAACTCGCCCGCCGGCGGGTCGAAGTAGAGGAGGCGGGCATCGAGCCGTACCACGTCGTCCACGAGCGGCACGCGGGCGTGGAGTCCCGGCGTGGTGACGACGGAGACCGGGCGTCCGAAGCGCGTCCTCACGGCGAACTCCGTCGCCTCGACGACGTAAGGGATCCGGGCGAGGAAGAGGAGGACGGCAACGCCCAGCGCTGCCGGTGCGAGCCGGCGAAGGAGCGAGGGTCTCGGGGTCTCTGGCATTTCTTCCATGTCGTTCTCGTCAGCGCTCCGCGGCGGGGATATCCGGAGACGGTGTCGGAATCGGATTGACGAAGCCGGTCAGGCCCGGGAGCGGGGCCGACCCGCCCGCCGGACCGGCGGATCCCGAACTGTCACTGGACGTGATCCAGAGCTCGAAGCCCGGCGCGCGCCTCGCGTCGGGCCGGATCAGCTTCGGGACGCCCGGGAGAACCCTCTCGAGAGCCTCGAGCTTCAGGCGCATCCGGCTCGTCCGCGGCGCGGCTGCGACCTCGCGGGCGAGCGGAACGAAGGCCGCCGCGTCGCCGTGCGCCGTTTCGACGAGGCGCGTCCTCTCGGAGTCTGCCTCGGCGAGCGTCCGGGCGACCTCGCCGCGGGCCATCCCGAGCGCCCCCTCGGCCTCTACGAGCGCCTTGTTCTTCGCGGTCGTCCGGTCCTCCGCGGCCGAAGCGATGTCGCGGAACGCGCCGTGGACGTCGTCGGGGGCATGGACGAAGAGGAGCCGCAGGTCGACCGGAGCGAGGCCCGTCTCGCGCAGCGCGGGCGACTCCCGCAACGCGTCGAGGACCTTGCGCTCCACGGTTCCACGCTCGGAGGTGTAGATCGCGTCGATCCGCGTCCGCCCCACCTCCTCGACGAGAAAGGCTCGGGCGAGATCCCGGAAGGCCGGCTCGGCCCGGTCGACGCCGAACCGGTAGAGCGCCGGGTCGGCGACGCGGTAGTGGACGACGGCGGCGACCTCGATGACGTTCTCGTCGCCCGTGAGGAGCTGCGATTCCTCCGGAACGCGGGACGACTGCGCCGGGACGAAGAATCGGGACGTGACCGGAGCGAAAGCAGCTCCACCGGCGATGCGATACCGGAAGCCGACCTCTACGGAACGGAGGAGGCCGGTCGGTACCGCCTCCGCGTCTCCGAACGGGTACGGCGGGACGACGTGAAGGCCGGGACCGAGGTCGGCCGCCGTCACCCTTCCGAGAGTTCTCACCAGCCCCGTCTCCCCGGGCTGGACGACGAGGAGACCGCTCCGGATCCAGAGCAGAAGCACGACCGCCCCGCCGGCGATCGCGAGAGCCCGGCGAGGGAGCGGGCCCGAGAACGTGCCGCGAGCGAAGTCGTAGAGCGCCCGGAGGTGCCCCTTCAGCTCGTCCCAGCCGGCTCGCACTCCGCGGCGGTGCAGGCTGAAAGCCACCAGGGCGAGGAATCCGAAGGCGCCGAGGAACCGGACGACCGCCCAGACACCCCGGGCTTCGATCTCGGGAGTGACCGGAGCGGGAACGATTCCCGCACCGATCACCGCGTTCAACAGAAGGCCGGCTCCGATCGCGACTCCGAAGATCGCCGCGAGATACAGGGCCACGAACCTTCGGCCGAACATCCGGGCGACGACCGCGAGCGTCGAGGCGTTCGTCGCGGGACCCGTGAGCATGAAGACGAGCGCGGCCCCGGGATCGAGCCCCTTCATCATCATCGCTGCGGCGATCGGCGTCGAGGCGCTCGCACAGACGTAGGTTGGCACCCCGACGATCGCCATGACGACCATCGACAGGAGGGGCCACGGCAGGAAGCGAACGAAGAAACCCGCCGGCAGGAGCGCCGCCAGGAAGCCCGTGGCCACGAAGGCGAGGATGAGCCAGAAGGCCAGCTCGTCCATCATCGTCACGAAGGAGTAACGGGCGATCCTCACGACCCGGTCTTTCATTCCCCGTGCCGGGACCTCCGGTTCCACGAACGGCCCGCAGCTGCCCTCTTCGCAGGCCGTCGGAAGGTCGGCGGGACTGGCCGGAGCCACGTCGCTCTCCGCTTCCGCCGCCCCTTCGTCGCGTCCACCCGCCACGAGGGAGAGAAGGCCCGCGCCGACCGCCGTTGCAAAAGCGGCGAGCGGCCGCGCGATCGCCATCACCGGCCCCAGAAGGCCGTAGGTGATCAGGACCGAGTCGACTCCGGTCTCGGGTGTCGAGATCAGGAACGAGACGGTCGCTTCTCGGCTCGCCCCCTTTCTCCGGAGCGCGACCGCCGTCGGCAGGACGCCGCACGAGCAGAGAGGGAGGGGTGCGCCGACGAGCGCCGCCGTCAGGATCGACTTCAGGTCCCGCCCGCCGAGGAGCCGTCCGATACGCGCCGTGTCGACGAACTCGTGGAGGATTCCCGCGAGAAAGAAGCCGAGGAGGATGAAGACGCCGCTGTCGAGGATGATCCGGTACGTTTCCTCGAAGATGCGATAGAGAAGATTCATGACGCCTCGGAGGGCCGGACGGGCGGTTTCGTCACGATCCGGAGTATCGCCCCTCTGCCCGGCCGTGCGAAGGGACGGGCTCTGGTCGCCGAGCCGCTCCGGGACACGGCGGCCGGCCCCGGGTTGACGTCGCTGCCACGCCGCAATAGAACGGAAGAGGCGGGGGCTCCTCCGCACGGAGGGTGACATGAGACCGGTCCAAGACGAGCTGGAGCTCGCACGCGCCTTCGAGGAGCCCTGGGCCCTCGTCTACAAGCACTCCACGCGCTGCCCCGTCAGCACGGCCGCCCACCGCGAGGTGGTCGAGTTCCGGCGGAGGCACCCGGCCGTCGCCGTCTACGTCGTTCACGTCGTGGAGCAGCGGGCGCTTTCGAAGCTCGTCGCCGAGCGAACCGGGATTCGACACGAGTCGCCCCAGGCGATCGTCCTTGCGGCCGGGTCCGTCATCTGGTCCGACTCGCACGACGGCATCACCGCCGACGCCCTCGAGGGCCGCCTTCCCAAGCCGGTGGGAGCGTGACTGCGTTCTCCGGCGCGCCCGAGTCCCGAAAGGTGTTCGACCTTCTCTTCTCGGTTCTCTCGCGCGATGAGCGGTTCGGGCCGAGGCTGAAGGCGCTCGAAAAGCCGCAGCGGTTCGTCCTCGGCGACCTCGGGCTCACGCTCGACGTGGACGGCGTGAAGACGGCCTCCCGGAAGGGCGAGAGTCTCAGGTGGACCTGGAACGGAAAGGGGCGGGACTGGCTCCCAGCGGTCGTTCTCGAGCTGGACGCCGATACGGCGAACGCGTTCTTCCAGGGAAAGGTGAATCTCCCGAAGGCCCTCCTGACGGGCGGGATCACGATCGTCGACGGAAGCGCCGCGGTACCGCTGGAGACGTTGCCGATCCTGAAGGCGTTCTATCCGATCTGGATCGCGCGCCTCCGGCAGGAAGGCTGGGATCACCTCGTTGCCTGAGGGCCGGCCGCGGATCAGGCCGTCGTTCTCCGGCGAAGGACGAGCTTCCAGGATTCGACGGCGACGAGGACGGCGAGGCCCGATCCAAAAGCGATGAGCAGGTCCCTTGCGCCGAGAGGGGCGGTCCTGAAGACCTTCTGGAGGAACGGCAGGTAGACGACCGCAACCTGCAGGCCGACCGTCGCGAGGAAGGCACCGACCATCAACGGGTTCGTGAAAAACCCGATGGAGAAGAGGGAGCTCCGTTCGGAGCGGACCCCGAGCGCCAGGATCACCTGCGAGAAGATCAGGGTCGTAAAGAGGAGCGTCTGCCAGGCCGGGTCGCCGCTGCGGAACGCCCAGAGGCCGATGCCGAGCGAGATCAGGCTCATCACGCCCCCCATCACGGCGACGAACGCCACCAGGCCTCGCCCGAAGATCCCCTCCTCTGACGAGTAGGGCGGCCGCTTCATGATGTTCCGCTCGGCCGGCTCCACGCCCAGGGCCAGGGCCGGCAGGCCGTCCGTGACGAGGTTCATCCAGAGGATCTGGAGCGGCAGGAGCGGCAGCGGCATGCCGAGGAGCGGGCCCAGCAGCATCACGGCGATCTCGCTGGCGTTGCAGCTCAGGAGGTACTTGATGAACTTCCGGATGTTGTCGTAGATCTTCCGCCCTTCCTCCACGGCCGCCACGATCGTGGCGAAGTTGTCGTCGAGCAGGACCATCTCGGCCGCGTCCCTCGAGACGTCGGTTCCCGTGATCCCCATCGCCACGCCGATGTCCGCCTTCCGGAGCGCCGGCGCGTCGTTGACACCGTCCCCGGTCATGGCCACCACGAGGCCCTGCTTCTGAAGGTTCGTGACGAGCCGGATCTTGTGCTCGGGTGAGACGCGGGCGAAGACCGAGACGCTGTGGATCCTCTCGCTCAGCTCGTCGTCCGTCAGACGGTCGAGGTCCTGTCCCGTCAGGAATTCCTCGTTGCGGGTGATGCCGACCTGCCTCGCGATGTGACCGGCCGTCAGCGGGTGGTCGCCCGTGATCATGATCGTTCGGATGCCCGCCTCGCGGCACCGGGCCACCGCGTCGGTGACCTCGGGCCGGGCCGGATCGAGCAGGCCGAAGAGCCCGACGAGAATCAGGTCGGACTCCAGACCGGGGAGCTCCGGGCCGGTTGGAACGTGGTCGATCGGGCGGACGGCCACGCCCAGGATGCGCATTCCGTTCGCTGCGAGCTCGTCATGCGCCGCCGTCACGTGCCGCCGCCGCTCGTCGTCGAGCGGCACGTGAGCGCCATCCACCCAGACGAACCGTGTCACGCCGAGCAGCCCGTCGACGGCTCCCTTCGTGACGGCGAGGTAGTCGGGTGTCTCGACGGCCTGGCTCCGCCTTGCCCAGAGCGGCCGCAGCACCTCCGGGATTTCCGGAACCTCCGCGTCGTCCGCCGGCAGTCGGTGCACCGTCGTCATCCGCTTTCGCACGGAATCGAACGGCAGCTCGGCCACCCGCGGCAGGGCCCTGTCGAGGTCGTCCTTCCTCACGCCGTACTCGGCAGCGGCCAGGACGAGCGCCCCCTCGGTCGGATCTCCGACGGCGTGAAAGCCGCCGACGGGGGATTCTTCCTTCTCGAGGACGGAATCGTTGCAGAGCGCGCCCCCGACGAGAAGCAGGTCGAGGGTCGAGACGTGCGCGCCTCCCTCCTCGCCGGACCCGGCGCGCTTCAGGGTGAGTCGCTTGCCGTCTTCCCGCTGGACGAGGTCGATCCGCCGGTTGGCGATGTCGATCGCCGTCACGGTCATCCGGTTCTGGGTCAGGGTCCCGGTCTTGTCCGAGCAGATGACGCTCACCGAGCCGAGGGTTTCCACGGCCGGGAGCTTTCGGATCAGAGCCTTGCGCCGGAGCATGCGCTGCGCCCCGAGGGACAGGGCGATCGTGACGACCGCCGTCATTGCTTCCGGTATGGCCGCGACGGCGAGGCTGACGGCGGTGAGGAGGACCTGGAAGACCTCTTCCCGGGTCCCCGCGGTCCGGATACCCAGGAGGAACACGACCGCGACGAGGATGCCCGCGGCGATGGCCAGCCCGCGGCCGAGTCGATCGAGCCGTTTCTGGAGCGGGGTCTTCTCCTCCTCCACCGACTGGATCAGACCGGCGATCTTCCCGAGCTGGGTGGCCATCCCGGTTGCCGTCACGACGACCTCGCCGCGACCATAGGTGACGACGGTTCCCGCGTAGACCATGTTGCGCCGCTCGGCGAGCGGCTTTTCCGCCGAAAAGACGATCTCCCCGTCTTTCTCCACCGCCTCGGATTCGCCCGTGAGCGCCGCCTCCTGGGCCCGAAGGTTGACGCTCGCCAGCACTCGTCCGTCGGCCGGCACGACGTTCCCCGTCTCCAGCAGCACGACGTCGCCGGGGACAAGTTCAAGCGAGGAGATCTCCAGCACGTGTCCCTCGCGCCGGACCCTCACCGTCGGGACCGACATCCTCTTGAGCGCGGCCACCGACTGCTCGGCTCGGTACTCCTGCGTGTAGCCCAGGGCCGCATTGAGAACCACGATCGCCAGGATGACGCCGGCCTCTATCCAGTCGCCGAGAGCCGCCGAAAGGACGGCGGCGGCAAGGAGGATGAAGGTCATGACGTTGAACAGCTGCTCTCGGACGATGGCGAGCCGGCTGCGCGCGGCACGTTCCGTCAACTCGTTCGGACCGTGCTCCGCGAGGCGAGCCGCCGCTTCGGACACCCCGAGACCGGCGACCCCGTCGGTCGCCTGAAGCGCCAGCACATCTTCCGCCTTCAGGAGCGACGCGTCGGCCGACGCCCCTGCACATGCCTCAACCCCCGGCGTCACGGGATCGTTCCGCCGGGGGCGCCTGGCTTCACTGGGTGAGCCCATCGGATTCGGATCTTCAGTCGCTCTTTTTCCCTCGCTCGTCGCCAGAATCCGGACGGTCCCTGTGTCCGTCCTTCGGCGTGGGCGCCGGTTTCGATTCACGCTTTTGGGGTTCAGCCTTCTTCTCCTCGGCTCCCCTCGGCTCGGCCTTCTTCGGCCCGGCCTCGGCGGGCCTGGCGGGGACGGGCTTCGCCTCGGTCGCCTCGCGGCGCGGCTCCGTCGCGGGCGGCCTCGCCGCCTGCGGCGGCGGAGCGGGAGCGGGCCGCTGGGAAACCTCTTCCGGCGGCCGGGTCTGTTCACTCCGCGCCGACGGTGCTACACGCGTCGGTGCCGTCTCCCTCCTGGGCTCCAGCTGGGGCACGGGGGCCTGCTCCCTCACGGGTCTTGCCTCCGGCGCGACTCGCGTCGGCGGCACGTCTCTCTCCTGCCTCTGCTGCTCGGGTTCGCGCACCGGAGGGCGCTCCCGCTGGGGGGGCGAATAAGGGATTTCCGTCCGACGCGGTTCGGCGACCGGCCGGCTGGGTTCGGCTTCGCGTCCGGGCTGGGGCAGCCTGACCGGAGGGGTCTCATCTCGGCCGAGCACCGGACGCTCGGGTGCCTGCGGGGCACGGGTCGATGCCGGAGGAAGCGGCTGCGGCCTGCGCGACTCATTGACGTCGCCTCGGGGCGTCAGCTGGACTTCCGCGCGGGCGGCCGGGCGGACCGGCTGGACTCGCGTCTCTCCACGGCCCTGCTCCACCGAGAGGCGGCGCGACACATCCGCCGGAACCGGCTCGCCTCCCCTTTCCCGGATGACTTCGAGCTTGCGGTCGAAGGACGGGGGCGCCGGCGGCGGTGCCGTCCGCGTGACGACCTCGCGCTGAGAGATCCGCTCCGGCGGCCGGACCGAGTCGCGGCCCTGGATGGCGACGGTGCTCACGCGGATCGACTCGCGCGTCGGAAGGACCGGGATCGGACCGCGGATGATCGGAGCTGCGGACACCTCGCGAACGACCCTCGCGTCACGCACGATGGCGCCATCGACGCGTCCGCTGCCGACGAAGACGTTGCGCGGGACGACAGTCACACGGCTACGGTGGGCGTAGTTGAAGCCGGTCACGTTCACCGTCGAGCGCGAGCGGTACCACCACGGGTCGAAAGGCTCGCGGGGACCGAGAGGGAACCAGCCGACAAACCCGCCCACCGAGACGGTGAAGGACAGCCCTCCGCCGCCTCCGACGAAACCTACGACGGCTGGTGAGTAGCCGGGATAACGGCTGCGCGGGCTGACGGGGACCCAGCACCAGCGGCCCCGGACGACGGCCCAGCGTCCGTAGTGGTACGGCGCCCAGCCCCAGGGCTCCGAGGAGAGCCAGGTCCAGCCCCACGGGTCACGCCAGATCCAGCGTCCCGACCGGTACGGCTCCCAGCCGGCGGCCATCCCTCTCGGGTACCAGACGGAGCCGTACTCGGCGTTGCTCTCCCACGAGCCGTACGCGTCGAGGTCGTCGATCCCGTAGATGTCGGGGTGGACGTACGACGCCGAGCCCACCAGGCGATATCGGCGGGCGCGCGTCTCCACCCAGCGGTCCCAGCTGTCGGCTCGGCCTACGCGGACGAGGTCGTAGTCGGGGCGTTCAATGCCCCAGACGCGGATCTGGTCGCCGCGATTCAGACTGATCTGGCCCCCCGCGGCGGCGGCCCAGGCCCGGCCCTGGAACACCGACACGCGGCTGTTGCCGTTCTCGTCGACGTCGACGCGAAAGCTGCCCGGCGTGTCGAACGTCACGGAGACGTTCGGGGTCGCCACTTCGAAGACCTCGTCCCTTGCAAGCCGATTGATCCGGAACGAGGCCGTTCCCAGGTTCAGGGAGAGCTGGCGAACGTCCCGCGTCATGTCCAGCGCGGCCAGCTCCGTCTCGGACCCGATATAGACCGTGGCGCCGCGCAGCTGGAGCTCCAGCCGCCCGTTCCGCCCGGCCCAGATCCGGTCACCGAGCGTCATCGGGTAATTCACCGAAACGGGCTGCCAATCGTCCGGCGCATCCCCGCGGTTGAACGAGACCTCTCCCTGAAAGTACGACACCCGCGCGACGGACTGGTGGATTCCGTCGTCGTCGTAGTCGTAGCCGGTCTCACGCTGAGCGGCCGCGGGTGAAACGGCGAAGAGAATCGCTGCCAGGATGGCCAGGGATCGAGGTCGAAGTCGAGATTTCATGTTCTCTCCAATCAGCCGTTGCTAGCGAGGATCATGCCGTCCTCCGGGGAGAGCGCGACTCGGCCTGGTCCACGTCAGAGCTCCAGTATGCCGTTCACGGAACTGTACTCCGTTCAACAGAAATTGAACTCGTTTCCACCCGCGGCCATTCCGCAGGTCCGGAGGGGAGTCCGGGCCCGTCCTCCTCCTTCATCGGGACAATGGCGGACCGAGCATGACCGGCGTCATACTCGGGTCGGCCAAAGGAGCCTAGAAAGAGTTGTCATGCGGACGAGCAGGTCGCGAAGGTTCGCCGGGGCGCTCGTCGCTGTCATTGCGGCGACCTTGCTCCTGCCGTTTGCGACTCTGGC
>DIAY01000257.1:0-8552 GCA_002414905.1 Holophagales bacterium UBA5066
ACACCGCACCTCGAGGACGCGATGGCGGCGACCCTCGATCACCTCGGAACGACGATCGGGGGGGCGCACTCTGCCTGACGAGGACGGCGGGCCGGCGACCCGCGGGGCGCGGACCGTCACCCGGCGTACCGCCCCGGCTCTCGTCTACGTGCTGGCCCTCTTCTGGGTGCTGGCGAAAGCGGCGCTGTTTCGCGCCAACGTCCCGCCGGGTGTCCCGCCCGACGAGCTCGCACACGTCTCCTATGCCGCGGACGTCCTGAGGTCCGGGCGCTTCGTTCCGCTCTACGAGGAGATGCGGATCCTCGACGAGGCCGGCCGCAGCGGCGACCTCCCGAACTACCTGCCCCATCCATCGCCGTATTACGCCGCGATCGGTGTTGTGGGCCGGGCGTTCGGCGTGCCCGCAAATCCGTCTCTCGTCGACCTCACGAGACGTCTCCGCCTCGCGTCCGCGCCCCTCTTTGCCGCGGCTGCAGCCCTCTTTCTCTTTCTCGGGTGGCGGCGGGCCTGGTCTCTCTCCAGCCATGTCGTCTACGCGGCGGCCGTCTCGACGGTTCCGGCCTTCGCGTTCGTCGGCGCCGCGGTGAACAACGACGTCCTCGCCTTCCTCGCAGGAGGGATCGCCCTTCTCGGCATCTCCCGAAGGCTGGAGGGGCGCTCCGATCTCCTCACTGCGACCCTCCTCGGAGCGGGCGTGGCCGCCGCGCTTCTCTCGAAGGCGACGGCCGGCCTCCTCGTCTCGGTCGCGGTCTTCGCCGTTCTCGTCGAGACCTGGCGGGTCGCGCCTCGTGCGACGCGCGGGCGCTTCCTTTTCGGCGCCCTGCCCTGGCTCGTTCTCCCCGCGCTTCACTACCTCCCCGTCCTCATCCGGTGGGGCACGCCAATTCCGTCGCTCAATGTGACAAACCCGGAGGCCTTCGCGCGGTCCGCGTTCGTCGTCGCCCGGGAGGGAGCGCGGCTGTCGCTGCCGGCGTGGGGCGCGGTCCTCTCGAAGACCTTCGCCGCCACCTGGCTCTCCATCGCCGGGCACGTCTGGCTCCCGGTGGGACCCGCCTGGACGCTCGGCGGCCCGGCCCTCCTGCTCGCCCTCGCCGCGATCGGGCTCTTCACGGCCGGACGGGGGGATGCGGACGGCGACCGGTCCGGCGCTCTCGCCCGGATCGGCGCGTTCGCCTTCGCGATGACGCTGGTCGCCAATCTCGCCTGGGCGTATTCGGGCTACCTCGAGACGGGACGCATCGGGGGACTCCACGTCCGCTACTACCTGCCGCTCCTGCCCTGCCTCGGAATGGCCGCCGTGGCCGGTCTCCGCCGCCTCCCGGCGTCAGCCTGGCTCACGGCCGTTCTCTCGGCGCTCCTGTTCCTCGCCGACGCCGGGGTGACGGTTCGCTACCTCCGGCTCTTTCCGGCCGGCTGAATTCGAGACTCCGACCCTCCCCGGCATCCCGCGCGGCTCCGTCTGCGTGCCTAAGGCAACTCCGCCCTCCGGGCGAGTGTATCCGCACCGCTCGACGCGAGGACGGCGGAGCGCCGCGCCTCGAGAGACTCGTAGAGGACCGGCAGGACGAGAAGCGTCAGAAGAGTCGAGGTGACGATGCCACCCATGACGATCACCGCGAGCGGCTTCTGGATGTCGGCGCCGGAGCCGGTCGCGTAGAGCATCGGCAGGTGACCGATGAAGCTCGTCAGGGCCGTCATGACGAGCGGCTTCAGGCGCACGCGGCACCCCTCGACCACCGTCTCGCGGGAAGTGAGTCCCTTCTCCCGGAGCTGCCGGAAGCACGCGACGAGCACGACCCCGTTCTGGAGCGCGATGCCGAGCAGGACGATGAAGGCGACGGCCGCGGAAACGGAGAGCGGCATCCGGAACGAGACGGCGGCGACGACGCCGCCGACGAGGGCGAAGGGGAGATTGACGAGGACGAGGAGGGCGTTGCGGGCGCTACCGAGCGCGGAGTAGAGGAGGAGGACCTGGAGGACGAGGACCATCGGGACGACGATCGCGAGCTGTCGCATGGCCCGCCTCTGGTTCTCGAACTGACCGCCCAGCTCGAGGAAGGTCCCGGTCGGAATCGACGCCTGAAGGGGGGCGAGCGCCGCCCTCGCGTCGGTGGCGAACCGGCCGAGGTCCCGCCCGCGCACGTTCGCCTCGACGACAACGCGGCGCATCCCCTTCTCGCGGCTCACCTGCATCGGCCCCTCGACCACCTTTACGGAGGCGATCTCGCCCAGCGGGACGAGTGAGCCGCCGGGCGCGGGGACGAGCAGCCCCTCGAGGGCGCGGACGTCCTTCCGCGCCTCCTCGGGGTAGCGGACGACGACCGCGAACCGCCGCTCCCCCTCGACGAACGTCGTGACCTCCCGGCCGGCACAGGCCGTCTCGAGGAGGTCGTTCACGTCGGCGACGCCAAGGCCCCGGCGCGCCATCGCGTCGCGGTCGAGCCGGACCTCGATCTCGGACGTCCCCGAGACCTGTTCCACCTTCACGTCCCGCGCCCCGGGGACGGCGGCGAGGGCCGCGGCGGCCCGGTCGGCGAGCTCTTTCAGGACACCGAGGTCGGGGCCGAAGAGCTTCACGGCGAGGTCGCCCTTCACCCCGGAGATCAGCTCGTTGACACGGAGCGCAATCGGCTGCGAGAAGGTGGCCCGGAGCCCCGGCACTCTCGCAAGATCGCGGCTCATCGCCTCGACCAGCTCGGCCTTGCTTCGGCCGCTCGTCCAGGTCCTGCGGGCCTTCAGCATGACGAAGAGGTCGGTCTGCTCGGGGCCCATCGGGTCCTCGGAGATCTCGGCGCGCCCCGTCTTGCTGACGACGGTCGCGACCTCCGGGAAGGCGAGGAGGCGCTTCTCGAGCATCCCCGCGACGGCCGTCGATCCCTCGAGCGAGGCGTTCGGGAGCCTCACGACGTTGATCGCGATCGACCCCTCGTCGAGCGGCGGAAGGAAGTCGGTTCCCATGAGAGGCACCAGGAAGAGGGACGCCGCGAGGAGAGCGAGGGCGAGGCCGTAGGTGGTCTTCGGCCGGCCGAGCGCCCGGACGAGGAGCGCCGCGTAGACCTCCCGGAAGCGACGAACGAAGCCGAACTCCCGCTCCGGAGCCTGCTTCAGGACGAAATCGCAGAGGACCGGTACCAGGAGCATCGCGACGACGATCGAGACGAGGAGGCTGAAGAGGAGCGTCAGCGCGAGAGGGCCGAACATCTTGCCCTCGAGCCCCTGAAGCGTCAGGAGCGGGACGATGACGAGCGCGATGACCAGTACCGAGAAGGAGACGGGCCGGGCCACCTCCACCATCGCTTCCACGAGGACGCGGTGCCGGTCAGACCGCTGCCGGTCCTCGGCGAAGCGGCGGCGGACGTTCTCGGCGACGACGATCGACGCGTCGACGACCATGCCGACGGAGAAGGCGAGGCCTCCGAGGCTCATCAGATTCGACGAGAGCCCGAAGGCGTTCATGACGATGAACGTGAGGAGGAAGGTGACGGGAAGCGAGACCACGACGACGATCGCCGTCCGGAGCTCGGCGAGGAAGAGGAAGAGGACGAGGACGACGAGAACCCCGCCCTGGAAGAGGGCGTCGGTCACGGTCGCGATGCAGGCCTCGATGAGCTCGGTCCGGTCGTAGAAGACGTCGATCCGGAGCCCTTTCGGCAGGCTTCGCCTGAGCTCTTCGATCTTCTCCTTCACCGCCGAGACGACGGTCCGGGAGTTCTCGCCCCGGAGCATGATCGCCATTCCCGCGACCGTCTCGCCGCGGCCGTCGCGCGTCACGGCCCCCTGCCTCGGCTGCGGGGCGACGCGGACCTCAGCCACGTCGCGGACGAGGACGGGCGCCCCGCCGCTGCTCCGGAGCACGACGCTCTCGATGTCCCGGGCGCTCTCGAAAAGGCCGACGCCCCGGATGTAGGTCTGCTCCCACCCCTTGACGACGTAGCCGGCGCCGGCATTGCCGTTGCCGCGCTCGAGCGCCTCGAGGACCTCACGCAGCGTGACCCCGTACTGGACGAGGCTCTCGGGGCGGACGATGACGTGGTACTGCTTCACCTCGCCGCCGAAGCTGTTCACCTCGGTCACGCCAGGGACGGTCCTCAGGCGCGGGGCGATGAGCCAGTCCTGGATCGATCGCTTCTCCATCGGCGGGAAGCCGTCCCCTTCGAGCGTGTACTGGAAGATCTCCCCGAGGCCCGTGGAGAGCGGGCCGATCTCGGGCTCGATGCCCGGCGGGAGGGACGCGCGCGCCCCGGCGAGCCGCTCGAAGACGACCTGCCGGGCGAACCACGGGTCGGCGCCGTCGCGGAAGACGATGACGACCTGCGAGAGGCCGGCGCGCGAGACCGAACGGACCTGCTCGACCTTCGGCAGCCCCCCCATCTGCTGCTCGACGGGGTACGTGACGCGCTGCTCGACGTCGGTCGCCGAGAGGCCGGGGGCCTTCGTCAGGACCATGACCTGGACGTTCGTGACGTCGGGGAAGGCGTCCACGGGCAGACGGCTCCAGGCGACGGCGCCGGCGGCCGCGAGAAGGCAGAAGACGAGGAGGACGGCGGCGCGGCGGGCGAGGAGCCGGGAAAAGAATGTGCTCATGGGCGACCCTCTCAGTCGGCGCAGCCCGCGCCCATCTTCGAGCGCAGGACGTCGGACTTCAGGAGAAAGGCACCGCGCGAAACGACCTCGTCGCCGTCTTTCACGCCCCCCGCGACCTCGACGAGGCCGCCCTCGGAGTGCTCGACGACGACCGGGCGCCTCACGAAGTAGGGCCCCTCGAGGCGGACGAAGACGAAAGAGCGTCCTTCGTCCTCGAGGACGGCCTCCGACGGGACCGCGAGCGCTCCCTCGGCGCTGGCGACGCGGAGCCGCACCTTGGCGAACATGCCGGAGCGGAGGAGGTTGCCGGGGTTCTCGACGACGACGCGCGCCTTCGCGGTGCGCGTCGTCTCGTCGAGAGTGCCGCCGACGTGATCGACCCATCCCCGAAACGACCGCCCCGGGTAGGCCGGGACGGTCACGTCGGCCTCGACGGGGCCGCGGGCCTTCGCCTCGAGGACGGCGGCGACCTCGCGCTCGCGGATCGTCGTGAGGACCCAGACCTTCGACGTGTCGGCCAGGAGGAGCAGCCGGTCGCCCGGCAGCGCCTGCGCGCCGAGAGAGAGCGACCGCTCGAGAACCGTCCCCGCGAACGGGGCACGGACCGGAAGGAGACCGGACCCGCTGGAGCCAGCCCAGGCGGCGACGGCGTCGATCTCGGCGTCGCCGAGACCGAGGCCGAGCAGTCTCCCCTTGGCCGCCCGCAGGTCTGCGCGTGCGCCGTCCCGCGCGGCCTCGGCCTCGAGGAGGTCCTTCTGCGGACAGATCCGTCTCGCGAAGAGCTCGCCCTCGCGGGCCGCCGTCGCCTCGGCAAGGCCGAGGGCCGCGGTCGCGCGGGCGAAGTCCGCCTTCGCCTGACGGTAGTCGGGGCTCTCGACCTCGAAGAGGACCTGCCCCGCCCGGACGTGGGCTCCCAGGTCGACGCGTATGGCCTGGACGACGCCGGGGGCACGTGGACCGAGGAAGACCGCTCGCTCTTCGTTGAGCCGCACCTCGCCGGTCAGGTCGCGGCTCTCGACGAGCGGGCGCGTCGAGACCTTCGCCAGCTCGAGCGTCCCGCCCTTCTTCGGGTCGAAGAGGGCGTCTTCGGCCTTGACGACGCCGACCTCGTACCGGCACTCGTCGCACGTGAAGGTCCGGACCCCGTGCTCGCAGGTCGCGGCCGTCAGCGCCGCGACGGACCGGTCGAGGTCCGAGAGCGCCCCTTCGCCCGTCTCTCCCGAGACCTCTGTCGTCGGTGGGACGGGAGCCTGCGTCCTCGCGCAGCCGGTCGCGACGAGGTTCGCGACGAGGCTCACCACGAGGAGAGCGTTCCAGGACGGGTTCTTCGTCGTTCGGTTCATTCCGTGCCTCGCTGCTGGGCTGGGAGCTCTCCGGGGGTGAGGCGGCGCACGTCCGCGAGGGCGAGCGCCAGCCGGATCCGCGCGTCGACGGCGCGCAAGCGGACCGTGGCGAGGTTCCGCCGCGCCTCGAGGAGGTCGAGGAGGCGGAACTTGCCACGGCGGTAGCCCTCGCCGAGGGCGTCGTAGACGAGCCGGGCGCTCGGGAGGACCTTCTCCTCGAAGACGCGGACCTCGTCGAGGGCGCTCCGGAGGGCCTCGTGCGCTGCGAGCAGGGCGGCGTGCAGGCGCGCCTCCTCTGCGCGCCGCTCCTGCCGCGCCTCCTCGAGCCGCGCCGAGGCCTCCGACCGCGCACCGGCCCCGGTCGTGAGGAGCGGAACGGGGAGCGAGATGCCGGCGACCCACGTGCGCTCGCCCGTTCCGGAGAAGGACCGCGCGCCCGCGCTCAGCGTCAGGTCGGGGAGCGGTCCCCTCCGGGCGAGCGTCGCGAGCGATTCCCGTCTCGCCAGCTCCGCATCCCACCGAAGCAGGTCGGGAAGGTGCGAGAGGCCGGCGAGCGCCACGCTGCGATCGGGGATGGGCGCGCTCTCCGCGAGGAAGCCGGCGGCGCGTGGGGACGGCCCGGTCACCCCGCCCCAGAGACGCGCGAGCACGCCGGCCGCCTCGCGGGCGTCACGGGCTGCGGCCTGGCGCTCGATTCCGGCAAGCGCCTCGTCTCCCGCGACGCGCGTCTCCTCGATCGGCGAGGCCTCGCCGGCCGCCACGAGGGCGGCGACGGCGGTGCGGACCTCCCGGGCGGTGAGCGTGCTCTCTTCGGTGATCGCGAGGCGCTGCTGCGCGCCGAGGAGGCCGGCGAACCGGCCCTCCACCTCGTGCAGGAGGTCCCGGCGCGAGCGCTCGAGGTCGTGTGCTGCCACCTCGCGCTCGAGGCGCGCGGCCTCGACCCGCGCCGACCGCTTGCCGAACCACTCCACGCGCTGGCCGATCGAGAGCGTTTGCTGCGACGGGGCGCTCGCCGGGAGGGTCCCGCCGAAGTCCTCGACCTCGAACGAGAGCTCGGGGTTCGGGAGGGCGCGAGCCTGCCGGAGCGCTCCCTCGAAGGCGCTGAGCCTCGCCGCGGCGGCTCGAAGCTCCGGGCCGCTCTCGAGCGCCCGTGCTTGCGCCTCCTCGAGCGTCAGCGGCTTCTCGATCGGGTCGGGCGCCTGCGCGCCCGCCGTGAACGAGATGCCGGCGGCCAGGGCGAGGCCCGCCAGGAGCCTGCGAATCCTTCTTCGTGACACGTCGAATTCCTCCTCGTGCGACCCGCGGCGCACGGAGACTGTGCGCACCCGCTCAGAGTTCGCGACGGGGAGGGATCAGATCCGGAGGACCGTGGAGAGGGCGAGGTCGCGTGCGGCTATTCGGGCCGTTTCGCCTCGGCCTGCGGCCGCGGGCGAAGGCAGCGCAGGTGCGGCGTCGGCGGCGAGAGGGGAATCTTCGAGGACCACGTGCGGCGCAAAGAGCCGTTCCCCCTGCGGCAGGCCGGCGGGCGCCTCGACGAGGACGTCGCGGCAACCCCCGCTCTCGGCGCCCTCTCTGTTGGCGTGCCCGGGGGGGGATGTCTCGGCAGAACCCGGCGAGCAGCGTGCCTCGGACGCAGGGGCGCCGCAGCAACCGGCGTCGAGGGCCTCGAGCGCGGCGTGCCCCGATTCCGCCCGGCACCAGACGAACACGCGCGGCTGGAAGAGACCCAGAACGACGGCCGCCACCGCGAGCCGGCGAACGAGGTCGCGCAGGAACCGCCGGGATCCGTGGGAGGACGCCACCGCCATCCAGTCTAGCCGACGGAGCCGAGTTGAACCGTCTTCCCCCTGAACGCCGAGAGGTCGTTCGTTCACGTCGTCCCGTTCGTCGAGACCTGCACCCGTACTCTGGATCGGGTTGGAAGGGAAAGGCCGGGGGTTCCACGTTCAGTCGGCCGGGCGCACACACCGGAGGCGCCCCTTGCAACCGCGCCCGGTGTGGCCAACGATGGCGGCGATGACGAGGAAACCGCTCGGGAAGGATGACCGCATGAAGCGACTTCTGTGCCTCTTCTGGGGATTCCTGACGACGGGGTGCGCGGTCAGTACGACCGATCGCCTCCACCTCCCGCCGCTCGAGACGGTCGCGCGCGTCGACCTCGAGCGCTATCTCGGAAACTGGTTCGAGATCGCCAGCTTCCCTCAGCGCTTCCAGCGCGGTTGCACCGCCTCGACCGCAACCTACACGCTCCGGACGGACGGGGAGATCGACGTGCTGAACCGCTGCCGCCTCGGCTCCGTCGACGGGAAGGAGAAGTCGGCCCGCGGGCGCGCCCGCGTGGTCGACCGGGTGACGAACGCGAAGCTCGAAGTGAGCTTCTTCCGGCCGTTCTGGGGCGACTACTGGATCATCGACCTCGCGGAAGACTATTCGTACGCCGTCGTCGGCCATCCGGGGCGCGACTACCTCTGGATCCTGAGCCGCACGCAGGAGATGCCGGAGGCGGTGTATCAGGCGATCGTCACGCGCCTCGAGGCGAAGGGTTACGAGACGTCGCGGCTCGTCCGAACGGTCCATGCGGCCGCCCCGGCCCGCTCTCCCGGAGAGAGCTGAGTCGAGCCGGCC